>JBCBCS010000250.1:0-4632 GCA_038530475.1 Pseudomonadota bacterium | reverse complement strand
GGGGATGCGACCCTCACCGGTCTGGTCGGCACCGACATCTATGACGCATTGCCTTCTGGCACCTTGCCGTCGCTCTACGTCGCATTGGGGCCAGAGCTTGCGAAGGACGCCTCGGACATGACCGGCGGCGGGGCGAACCATGAGTTCACCATCGCTGTGGTCACGACCTCGGCGGGCTTTTCGACGGCCAAACAGGCAGCGGCTGCGATTTCGGACGCGCTCGTGGACGCGGACCTGACGCTGAGCCGTGGCACGCTGATTTCTTTGAGCTTCTACCGCGCCAAGGCGGTGCGCGTCGGCACCGGTGGCGAACGGCGCATTGACCTGACGTTCAAGGCCCGGGTTCAGGACGACTGACCCCGACTTTTCAACCTTTTCATGACTTTACGGAGTATCTGACATGACGGCCCAAAACGGAAAAGACCTGCTGATCAAGGTCGACATGACCGGCGATGGCAATTTTGAAACCGCCGCTGGGCTGCGTGCCACGCGGATCAGCTTCAACGCGGAAACGGTTGACGTCACATCGCTCGAAAGCGTTGGCGGCTGGCGTGAGGTGCTGGGGGGTGCCGGCGTGAAATCCGCCGCAATCTCGGGCTCTGGCGTGTTCAAGGACGACGAAACCGACGAGCGGATCCGCGAGGTGTTCTTCACCGGCCAGACGCCTGATTTTCAGGTGATCGTGCCAGATTTTGGCACAATGGAAGGCCCGTTTCTGATCGCGTCGATCGAATATGCGGGCTCTTACAACGGGGAAGCGACCTATGAGATGGCGTTGAGCAGTGCCGGTCAGGTCACCTTCACGCCATTCCCTGTCGTATGAACCTTGCCCCCGCCAATCCGTGGGCCGGTGAGGTCGCGCTGATCCTCGATGGAGAGGCGCGGACGGCCAAGCTGACCCTGGGTGCTTTGGCAGAGCTTGAGGCGCAACTGGGGGCCGACAGCCTCGTGGAACTGGTCGCCCGGTTTGAGGCGGGGTCGTTTTCCACCCGCGATGTGCTGGCGTTGATCGTGGCGGGGCTGCGCGGTGGGGGCTGGCGCGGCACCGCGCGGGATCTGCTGAGCGCTGAGATCGAAGGCGGGCCGACACGGGCGGCGGAAGTGGCGGCGGAGCTGCTGGCCCGGGCCTTTGCGCAGCTATGACCGCCTTCGACTGGGCCGCATTGCTACGGAAGGCCGTGCGGGAACTGGGGCTGAAACCCCAGGACTTCTGGGCGCTTACGCCGGCTGAGCTGTGGCTCATGTTGGGGCCTGATGCCGGGGCCATGCCCATGGCGCGCAGCCGATTGGACGAATTGGTCCGGGCGTTCCCGGACAACAGTGAAGGAACACACGATGCGAGAGATTGAGGGATTGGACGTCCTTGAGGACGAGGCCAAGCAGCTTGAAGAGACGCTCGGCTCGGTCACGGCTCTGACGGATGCGTTTGAAAACCAATTGAGCCGGATGAAAGGCACGTTGGCCGACACGACCCGTGATCTGGGCAATCTGGAGCGGGGCTTTTCCGGCGGTCTGAAAAAGGCGTTCGATGGGCTGATCTTTGACGGCGCGTCCTTGTCGGACGCGTTCAGCACGCTCGGCCAAGCCATGTCGCGCACCGTTTACAACAACGCTATGCGTCCGGTGACGGACCATTTGGGCGGGATCCTGGCGGGCGGCGTGAACAGCCTTGTGGGGGCTATCACGCCCTTCGCCAAGGGGGGCGTCGTTTCAGGCCCCACGACTTTCCCGATGCGGGGCGGCACCGGACTGATGGGGGAGGCTGGTCCAGAGGCGATCATGCCATTGAAGCGGGGGCCTGATGGGTCGCTCGGCGTGGCCGCCTCTGGCGGTCAGGCGATCACCGTCAACATGAACATCTCAACCCCGGATGCGGCGAGCTTTCAGCGCTCTCAAAGCCAGATCGCCGCCTCCATGACCCGCGCGCTGAGCCGCGGTCAACGCAACCGGTAAGGAGCGCGCGCCATGTCTTTCCATGATGTCAGATTTCCCACGAACCTGAGCTTCGGCGCATTGGGTGGCCCCGAACGGCGGTCCGAGATTGTTACGCTGTCCAACGGGTTCGAAGAACGCAACACGCCCTGGGCCCATTCGCGCAGGCGGTTTGATGCGGGCATGGGCCTGCGGTCGCTCGATGATGTGGAAACGCTGGTCGCGTTCTTCGAGGCGCGGCAAGGGCAGATCTACGGCTTCCGCTGGAAGGATTGGTCGGATTTCAAATCCTCCGTTCCAAGCCGTGGAACCGCGGCAGATGATCAGATCATTGGCATGGGGGATGAGGTCCGCACTGAGTTTCAGATTGTGAAGACCTATCGTTCCGGTGAAGCCAGCTATCAACGCCCCATCACCAAGCCGGTCAAAGGCACGGTGAGGGTCGCCCTGTCAGGGGAAGAAATCGTCGAAGGCGTGGATTGGGAGGTCGATACGGACACTGGCATTGTCTCCTTCAACCATCCGCCCGACCTGCAGGCGCAGGTCACGGCGGGCTACGAGTTCGACGTGCCCGTGCGCTTTGACACTGACGCGATCCGCACCTCCATGGCGACGTTCCAGGCAGGCGAAGTGCCGGATGTGCCTGTGGTTGAGGTCCGGGTATGAGCTTTGAGGATCATATCAAAGGCGGTGTCACCACTCTCGCCCGGTGCTGGGCGGTGATCCGGCGCGACGGGGTGACATACGGGTTCACCGATCACGATCTGCCGCTCACCTTCGACGGGATCGATTTCAAGGCCGATGCGGGCATGACCGCGCGGGCCATCGTGGCCGGCACCGGCATGTCCGTCGATAATTCCGAGGCGATGGGTGCGCTTACCGATGCCGCCATCACCGAGGCTGACATTGAGGCGGGCCGGTTTGACGGCGCAGAAGTCAAAGCGTGGTTGGTCAATTGGCAGGACGTCACTGAGCGCAGCCTGCGCTTTGCCGGTGAGATCGGCGAACTGCGCCGCGTGGGCGGCGCGTTTCATGCGGAGATGCGCGGGCTGACCGAACGGCTGAACCAACCGCAGGGCCGGGTCTATCTGCCCGACGGTCCGATCGCCGTGGAAGAGGGCGCGACCGGCGCTTATCCCGGTAGTGAAGATTACTTTGCCGAAGTCGAGGTCGAAGAGATCGAAGAGGGCCGCCGCTTCCGCTTCGCCGATTTCCGCACCTTTGATCCTGCGTGGTTCGAACGGGGCCGGCTTGAGGTGCTGACAGGGGCCGCTGCGGGTCTTGTCGCTGTCGTCAAACGCGACCGCTTTGTTGGCAACACCCGCGAGATCGAAGTGTGGGAGGCGTTTCGCACTGAGATCGCCCCCGGCGATCTCATTCGCATTGAGGCGGGCTATGACGGTTCTTTTGAAACCTGCCGCCTGAAATACAACAACGCCGTGAACTTTCAGGGCTTCCCGGATATTCCGGGCGAAGACTGGCTGGTGCGCGCGCCGCAGCAAAGCACAGGGCAGGGCGGTTCGCTCCGCGGCCGGTCATGACTGCGCTGGTGACCGCCGCGCGCGGCTGGCTGAACACGCCATACGTCCATCAAGGGGCCACCTGCGGGGCGGGCTGCGATTGTCTGGGTCTGATCCGAGGGGTCTGGGCGGAGGTGAGTGGTCAGCCGTTGCTTTCGGTACCCGCCTACACCCCCGACTGGTCAGAGCCGCAGGGGGATGAGGCGTTGTTGCGCGGGGCGGGGGCATTGCTCACATCCAAGGGGTTGGATGATGCTGCCCCCGGCGATGTCATCGTCTTTCGGATGCAGCAAGGGTCTGTGGCCAAACATTTGGGCCTACAGGCTGAAATCGGGCGTCACCCGACATTTATCCATTCCTATCAGGGGCATGGCGTGATCGAGAACACGCTTAGCGCCCCTTGGCAGCGCCGCCTTGTCGCGCGCTTCGCCTTTCCAAATCACTGACCACACGTAGACCAGACGGGGGCCTCCATCATGGCGACGATTGTTCTTTCCGCAGCGGGCATGGCGCTGGGCAGCACCATGTCCGGCACCGTGCTTGGGCTTGGCATGGCGACCGTGGGCCGCGCGGCGGGCGCGGCGATGGGCCGTGCCATCGACCAACGCTTGATGGGCGCAGGCTCTGAGGCGGTTGAAACCGGGCGCATCGACCGCTTCCGGCTGACCGGGGCCAGCGAGGGCAGCGCAATACCGCGGGTGTTTGGCCGGATGCGGATTGCCGGACAGGTGATCTGGGCGTCCGAATTTCTGGAAACGACGACAACCACAGGCGGCGGCAAAGGTGGCCCGCCCAAGCCCAAGACGACGACCTACAGCTATTCTGTTTCCCTCGCCGTCGCCTTGTGCGAGGGCGAGATCAGCCGTGTGGGCCGGGTTTGGGCCGATGGCGCGGAGATCAATAAGGACGACCTGAACCTGCGGGTCTATCCGGGCTCCATGGACCAACTGCCGGACCCCAAGATTGAAGCCATCGAGGGCGTGGGCCAGGTGCCCGCTTATCGCGGCACGGCCTATGTTGTGATGGAAGACCTCGACCTCGGCCAGTTCGGCAACCGCGTGCCGCAATTCTCGTTTGAGGTGATGCGTCCCGGCCAGAGCGATGATGACGTGCCCGACACAATTCATGACGATCTGACCCAGGCCGTAAAAGGCGTGGCCATCGTGCCCGGCACGGGCGA
>JBCBCS010000249.1:0-4660 GCA_038530475.1 Pseudomonadota bacterium | reverse complement strand
GGTGTAGGCCGCTTCGACATCGGCCAGAGCCTGTTCAGCGCTCTCGTTGCCCTGCATGAAGTCGCTCAGCTCGTTGCCGAGGGCGGTGTGCAGCAGACCCTGGAACGGCACCATCGGGTAGGGGTTTGCACCAGCCGCAACAGTGGCGAGAACGCCTTCGTTGACTTCCTGCGGCTCGAACCCGTCGATCAGCCACACAGCCTGAGACATGGTCTCATCGTTGAGAAGTGCAGGCGATACAGCATGTGCCATTGCCTGGAAGGTGGCGGCCGCATCTTCATCGCTGATGTTCTTTGCAACGGTCCAGCCGTCCCACCAGAGCGTCGTAGCCGGGACACCGCTGTCACCGACCATGAGCGGGCCAGAGACCTTGGTGTTCTCATAGACCTCAGGCGCGGAGCCTTCGTCGTCCATCAGAACGCCTGTCCGGGAGCCCCACATGTTCATCAGCGCCACATTGCCTGCTTCCCACTCAGCGGAGGTCGCGTTGGAATCGTGGGTTAGGAAGTCGGGGTTCATGTATTCGCTCAGCGCCTTCATCATCTCAAGCGTGGCGATGCCAGCTTCGTTGTTGATGGAAACGTTTGCCGTGCCCGGTTCAAAGAACGCGCCGCCATGGCCCAGATACATGTTGTTGAATTCCTGGGCGAGGTTCCAACCGGAGGCGTAAGCGCCGCCCAGCGGGTTCTCGAGGATGCCCTGGCTGCGAATTTCTTCAGCGGCGGCAAGGACTTCTTCGTAAGAGGTCGGCACATCAAGACCGGCCTGCTCAAGAACGTCGGCGCGGTAGACGAGGTGCTGTGCGTTGGCCATGAAGGCAATCGCCATAATCTCACCACCCACAGAGATCTTCATGTGGTCCGGGATGTCGGCGCCGTACTCGGCGACCAGATCGTCAAGCGGGCGGATCACGTCTTCGTTGATCAGCGCCACGATGGAGGAGTTCGCCACGATGGCCGTGGTGTATTCCGCCGGATCGCCGGTCATGCCTGGCACGTTCAGCGACTGGTGATCGGCGGTGAGGTTCGCCTCGGCCTCAAGGCCGTCACAGGTCTGCGCCAGTGCTGCGACGGACTGGATGGCGGGGAACTCGTTACCGATAATGCTCAGACGGCCATCAGCGGCACAGCCGTGACCGTCGGCAAAGGCCGCAGTCCCGGACAGCAGGGTCAGGGCGGTTGCGCCCATCAGCTTGGTGAATTTGGTCATATTTCTCTCCCAGTTGGTGATGCGTCAAAGCGCACGAGCCGGTTCTGCGAATCGGATTCGGCTTTGCATACGATTGCAATCAAACGGCGAGAAGACGATCATTGCAAGAAAAAAGGAACGCGCCAGACAAACGTTCGGAATTGCTGCAACTGCAAACAATCCTTTTAAAAAACAGGCCCCAAAAAGCGCTTGCCGCAAAGATAGAATCGGCACTACACCTGTTGCATACGTTTGCAAGAAAGGCGCGTCATGGCCGAAATTCAGCTCAAGAACATCTCGAAACGCTGGGGCAGCTTTGTCGGCGTTGATAATTTCGATCTGACCATCGGGGATCAAGAGTTTCTCGTGCTCCTCGGGCCATCTGGCTGCGGCAAGACAACGACCATGCGGATGATCGCGGGGCTGGAGGACGTGACCGAGGGTGATATCCTCGTGGACGGGGACCGGATCAACAACCTCGATCCCAAAGATCGCGACTGTGCGATGGTGTTCCAGAGCTACGCGCTCTACCCCAATCTCGACGTCTATGAGAACATCCGCTTCCCGCTGCGGATGCGCAAAATCCCACAGGCCGAACACAATGACCGGGTCATGAAAGCCGCCGAGATGGTGGAGCTGACGGACTTTCTGCACCGCAAGCCCGCTGAACTCTCAGGTGGCCAGCGCCAGCGCGTGGCCCTTGCCCGCGCCATTGTGCGCAAGCCCAAGGTCTTTTTGATGGATGAGCCGCTGTCGAACCTCGATGCGAAACTCCGCGTCTCAACCCGCGCGCAGATCAAGAACCTCAGCCACGAGCTGAAGGTCACCACCATCTACGTGACCCACGACCAGATCGAAGCCATGACACTGGCCGACCGCGTGGTCGTGATGTCCGCCGGTGTGGTCCAGCAGGTCGGCACGCCGACCGATATCTATAACAACCCCGCCAACACGTTCGTTGCGGGCTTCATCGGATCGCCGGCGATGAACCTCATGGAGGGGGAGATCAAGAGCGGCACCTTTACTGGCAAAGGCATCTCCGTCACCGGGCTCGAAACGCAGCACGAAGGCCCTGTTACCCTCGGCTTCCGGGCTGAGGATGCGATGATTGAGGCGGGCGGGACGTCCATTGACGCGCCCGTCTACTCGATGGAGCTGTTGGGCGACGCCACCATGGTCAGCTTCCGCGTTGGCGGCGGCATGGCGTCGGTGAAGGCCGACAAGGACCTGCGGATTGAGATTGGCGACAAAGCGCGAGCGACGATCCCGGCGGGTATCTGCCACCTGTTCGATGCGACAACGGGCGAACGGCTGTAGGCGATGGCCACAGCAGCGACGACATACGATTACACTGTCGTCGGCGCGGGCTCAGCAGGCTGCGCCGTCGCAGCCGGTCTGATCGCGCGTGATGCCGGGTCCGTGGCCGTCATCGAAGCTGGGCCATCCGACCGGCACCCCTTCGTGAAAGTCCCTATGGCGCTGATTTGGCTGATGGGTTCGCGCCGCGACTGGCGGTTTGCTTCTACCCCAATGGCGGGCCTGAACGGTCGGTCGATCAACATCCCCCGTGGCCGGATGGTTGGCGGCTCTGGCTCGATCAACTCGATGGTCTGGTTCCGGGGCCGTGCCTCTGACTTTGATGGCTGGAACGTGCCCGGCTGGGCTTGGGCAGATGTCGAACCTGCTTTTGAAGAGGTTGAGGCACAGACGACGCCGAACCGCCTCAACGCCCCCCATCCCCTGACCGAACGACTGCACGGGCTGTTTGGCGGCAACGGCTCGGCCCCGCCGACACCGGATTACGAAAGCGCGGGCGTGTGCCATTTCAACATGCACGGCTCTAAACGCTGGTCTGCCGCCGATGCGTTTCTGCGTCCCGCCGCTGGACCGGAGCTGACGGTCATCACTGGGCACGAGGTCAATCGTCTGCACCTCGCCGAGGGTCGCGCCGCAGGCGTGGTTCTTGGCGATACGACCCTGACGGCGACCAAGGGCGTAATCCTGTCCGCAGGCTCCATCGGGTCGCCAGATATCCTGTTGCGGTCTGGGATTGGCCCCGCGGATTCTGTAGACGATCAGGCCGTCGCCCTCGACGGCGTGGGTCAGAACCTGCATGATCATCCGGGCTGTGGGCTCCATTTTGCAGGCGTTGAGTCTGGCTACGGCCTGACGTTGAAGCAGGCAGGCCAGTGGCTCACGTCACCTTTCAATTTCCTGCGTGGCAAAGGCCCCCTCGCCTCCCCCACCGTAGAAGGGGCGGCGTTCTTCAATGCTCGCGGCGAAGGCTCCGAACCCGACGTCCAATCCCATTTCATCCCCTTCTTCATGAACCATGCAGGCTCCCGATACGCACCGGGGTCGGGCTATTTCGCGGATGTCTGCGTCTGCCGCCCCCGCTCGCGCGGCCGCTTGATGCGTCGGGAAGGGCAGCTGCACATCGATCTTGGCCTCTTTAACGATGAGGGCGACCTCGACACCCTCACCCACGGCCTTCTCAGGCTGCGCGGCTTGCTGCGCGACGCGCTTGGCGAGGCCGCAGCGCCCGAGGTTCATCCCGCTGGCAAGGCCACCTCCTTCGACGACATGCGCGCCCATGTCCGCAGCGCTGCTGGCACCGCCTATCACCCTGTCGGCACGCTCCGCATGGGCACAGACACCGACGCGCCTGTGACACCGACGCTTCAAGTGCGCGGCGTGGGCAATCTTTGGGCCGCTGATGCCAGCATCATGCCCGCCGTGACGTCCGCAAACACCAACGCCCCTTCCATGATGATCGGCCACCGGGCCGCCTCCTTCATCGCTGCCTAGAAAGGATTTGCCATGACCATCCGCCACCTCAAGACCGCCCGATCCGAAGAAGCCCGCGCCGAAGACGACGCCAAGACCCGCGCCATCGTAGAGGCCGCGCTGAAAGAGATTGAGAAAGATGGCGACGCTGCTGTGCGCCGCATGTCGAACCAGTTCGACAGCTATGACCGCGAAAGCTACCGCCTGTCAGAGGCGGAGATTGAGGCGCTCATCTCCAAGGTCTCAGACCGCGAAATGGCCGACATCAAATTCGCGCAGGAACAGGTCCGCGTTTTCGCCCAGCACCAGCGCGACAGCATGGTCGATATCGAGGTTGAGACGCTGCCCGGCGTGCTTCTCGGTCACAAGAACATCCCCGTTCAATCCGTGGGCTGTTATGTCCCCGGCGGCAAGTTCCCGATGGTCGCCTCTGCGCATATGTCCGTCGCCACGGCCTCGGTCGCTGGCGTGCCGCGCATCATCGCCTGCACCCCACCCTTCAAGGGGGAACCGAACCCCGCGGTCATCGCTGCGATGCATCTGGGCGGTGCGCATGAGATCTACGTGATGGGCGGCATTCAGGCCATCGGCGCCATGGCGATCGGCACGGAAACCATTGATCCGGTCCACATGCTCGTCGGACCCGGCAATGCCTTCGTCGCTGAGGCGAAACGCCAGCTTTTCG
>JBCBCS010000248.1:0-4677 GCA_038530475.1 Pseudomonadota bacterium | reverse complement strand
ATCGTCTTGCCGTTCTGCTTGTGCTGTTCATGGGTGTATCCGCCACCAGCGTCCACCGGGACAGGCACCGGCACACCGGCCTCCATTCGCGCATCGACTCCGCTTCGGATATCCGCGATAGATTGGTCGAAAAGGGGAGCCTCGCTCGTCGCCGACACTTGAGCCTGAAGCGCGTCTGAGGATGAACACGCCGCAAGGCTGGGTAAGGCAGCCACAAGTGCCGCTGCCGCTATGGCGCGCCGAAGGCTCGTTCTGAGGCGTGTCGCTTGGGTCATTTGCGCTGCCTCAGATCAACGGTCGTCAGCATTGGCGGGGCATCTGCGCCAACGCGCGTGTTTCCCGACACCTCGGTTTTGGGAATACCCGTCGTGATGGTGAACCGGGCCGGTTCCGCATTGGAGACACGGTTTCCCGTCAGCTCAAGGTTCTGGATGCCGTGCAACTCCATGAACGGTCCGCCCCGCGTGGCCACGCCGTCAAAGCTGGAGCCGCGCACCCAAACATGGGGCCCAAATGTGCTCTCGTCGCGCCCGCCGCGGTAGACTGAGGCCGCGGGGCCGCCGATCCGTTCGAACGTGCTGTCTTCGATGATGAGATATTCGGCGTTGTAGATGCCATAATCGTCGGTCTCAGCGTCCAGGTTGAATACGGCGCCGGATACATCACTGAAGGATGAGCCCATGATCTCAATCTTGTCGTAGAACGTGCCTTTGGCAGCTGAGACGATCGAAAAATCCCGGTTCACGTCAAAGTCGACAAACGTCATGTCGGTCAACTCGACGGAGTGATTGCCACTGCCGCCCGTCGATGTCGTTGAGATGAAGCTGTTGCCGCGCGAATCCGGGGAGGTCTCCCCAGAGACGCGGATCCCAGACATGCGAAGGCCGCCCTCTGCAGATAACAGGATGAAGTTCGGTCTTTCGAAGGTGAGCTCCGGTGGGTTTGCTGGATCGGCGGCTTCAAGGGTCACCGGCACCTGTAGGTTGACCAGCTTTGATTCCGAATACCGACCCGTAGCCAGCACCAGCGTGTCACCGGCGGAGGCACTGGCCAACGCCGTGGTCAGCGCATCAGGACCTGGCTGGACATCGATCCGCTTTCCGCCCTCAAATGGCGAGCCGATCTCCGGCTTTGCATACCAGCTGACCCCCGTATCGTCGCGCGAAACGCCCCGCGCGATTTGAGCAGATGCGGAAACATCCGGATCAATATCGAAACCATCTGCGATCGACTGTGGCGGCGTCGTGTGGGCCACATTGTTTGAAAATTCGATGCCGCCCATGTCGTCATAGAGGCTGAATGGGGTCTCTTCGCCGGCACCGATGACAATATTTCTAGTGAAGACCGAGTTGATGGGCACGGCAGTGCGCTCGGCATCCGAGCCTTCGCCAAGTTCAATCCGGTGAACATTTTTGAAGACATTGTTTTCGATCACCGCGCCATCGACTTGATGATAGCGGTTGATCGGCGAGTTCGGCACGCCATTCATGACCACCAACGCGCCCGAGAACCGCTCACCGGTCAGATCCTCGAAATGATTGTTCCGCACGGTCTGGCGCGCATTGATAACGCGCACGCCGCCGGTGTAGGGCGCGCCATCGCCGTCAAACACATTCCCTTCGATGACCGCGCCATTGCCATGGCGCAAAGTCAGCGTACCACGTGACTGGAAGAATGTATTTCCGCGGAAGGTGTTGCCACCGGACTTGCTGGAAATGATCTCAACTTCACCACTGCAGCGATCGAAATAATTGTTTTCCACAAGCGTGTTGGAGTTGGTGAGCGAAAAGTGGCTTGTTCCAATGCGTAGGGTCTCTCCGCCATTGGATCCAAACACCGGGCGCGGGCCGAAATAGTTGTTTGCGATAAGGTGATTGTTGTCCTGGCTATCCTCGGTGTTCAACCGCACGGCCATGGTCGGGCCGGAATTTTGTTTGCCTTCCAGGTGGTTGCGGTCGAACACGTTGTTCTTGCCATACATGACGACCCAGAGATCACGCTGGCGCCGGTCAGGATTCGAATAGTTGTCGATCACCGTTTCGGTAACGCGCGAATTGAAGGCGAGGTTATCACTGTCCTTCCGGAAGCTGATCACCTCCGATCGCGGCGTGTAGCCGTCGCGGAAAACAAGACCGGAGACGACCAGGTGACGACCCGCCAGCCGCAGGCTGGACTGCCCGGACAGGATCACTTCGCCGGGCGTCTGGGCGCGCACTGTGATTGGCGCAGCCACGGTGCCCTCGCCTTCGACCAGCATATCGAAGTCACGCCACACGCCGTTGGCCAACACGATCGTATCGCCCGGTTCAGCAGAAGCAATCGCCTCTGTGAAGGCGCCCGGATCCGCGACCAACCCGGTCTCAACTTTAGACGATTCCGCCTCGCTCAAAGGAGTGTTTGCGCCTTGGACAGGTATCGCTTCACACGCACCCAGCGCTAAAAACATCGCCGTTGCACTGAACAAAGCTGTGCGCATTCGTGCCTCCCAAAGCCGAGTTTCCCGGCATTGATGGTCACGCTAATTGTGCAGACCTTTTTGTCAACCAATGAATTTTGCCGACATCAGTTTCTGTGGTGCGACAGTGAGCGGCCCCATGCATTTTCCTACTCAGGATCTTGATTAGCTGGGAGGCCTACCAAAAGATCATGCCAATTTAGACTTTTTGGTTGACATATTGATACAGGGAAAGTTGGCTCATTGCGAGAGAGTCATGTTCCGGAAAAGAGAACATCTCGCAGGGAGGAAAGCCATGTCATCCAAATCGCACTCAGAGTCTCATTCGGCACGCACGCAGTTTTCTTGGCGTGCAGCCCTGCTAACAACCGTAGTTCTGCCCCTAGGCAGCATGGCGCTGGCGCAGGATGCTGACCAACCGGTTGGGACCACGACGGCTGAAGAGCAGCAAACGCTTGACACCATCACGGTCACCGGCACGCGGCAGGTCATTCAAGATTCCATCGCGCTGAAAAGGAATAGCACTCAAATTGTTGACGGTCTTTCGGCTGATGAGATCGGTGACATTCCTGCTCTGTCGATCGGTGAGGCTCTGGAGAATGTGACTGGCGTGGCATCCCACCGCGAAAATGGCGGGGCCACCGAAGTGTCGATCCGCGGACTTGGGCCGTACCTGTCCTCAACCGTGGTGAACGGGCGTGTGGCCACGAACGGGTCCGGTGACCGCTCGGTCAACTTCTCCCAATTCCCCTCTGAACTGATCAACAAGCTTGCGGTGTTCAAAACCCAGGACGCCGGCCAGATTGAAGGCGGCGTCGCCGGTCAGATCCAATTGGAAACGCTTCGCCCGCTCGATTTCGGGCAACAGCGGTTCCAGTTCGAGATCAAGGGCAACTATAATCCCGACCAACAGAACATTGACGACTCCCTCGCTGGCGACCTCGGCTATCGCGGCACACTCAGCTATGTCGACCAGCTTGAGTTGGATGGGTTGGGCGACTTTGGCATCTCCCTCGGCTTCCAGCGCTCAGATATTTCGCAGCCGGAAGCAGAAAGTCGCCAGACTGGACCAACCTCAAATTCCCGTCCCGCCTGTCTGATCAGCGATGGGCTGGCCCAGTATATCGACCAGACAAATGGCGGAACGTTCACGGGCTTTTCCAACAATCCTGAGACCACCGACCGCGGCGATGATGACTGCGATGACTTCAACGACCGCCGCAACCCGGCCAACCTCGACACACGCGGTTCAGATACCGAAGGGTATGACACAGCCATTGATCCGGCGACGGGTCTTGCCATCGATGACGGCACACCCTTTGTGTTCGCACCTTCACAGCGCCATTTCCGCCAGAACGACACGCGCGACCAGCGCGATGCCTTTTTCGGACAGCTCCAATGGCAACCGAACGATCGCTGGGACATCAACCTCGACCTTCAATGGTCAGAACGCAGCCAGCAAGAACTGCGCAGCGACCTGACCTTCAACGGCGGGCGCCGAAATGACACGTCGCTGAATGTTGCCGGGACGTCGACCACATCTCTCGATTCACTGGTCACAAATGGAAATGGCGGCATCCTGCGCGCGATCACTGACAACACGATCGAGGTTCAGGGCGGCGACTTTGAACGCGTCGAGACCTACATTGGCGGAGGCCTCCATATTGAGCATGAGCTGACCGATCGCTTAACGGTGTCAGCAGACCTTGCGCACTCCAATACAGAGCGAACCGAGCGTGCCTGGGAATTCCGCATCCAGTCAGACATTTCGCCCGTGATCGAGTATGACCTGCGTGGCCGCGAGGTGCCGGTCTATACACTCTACGATGAAGAGTTTGATGTGAATGATCCGGCCAATTATGTGGACCGCCTGCGTGTGCGGATCGACAATGACCGCCTGCGCGACAACACTGTCAATGCGATCCGTTTCGATGCCGATTATGAGATGGACGGGTTCTTCACCAACTTTGAAACCGGTATCCGGTACGCTGAGCAGGACTATCTGGAACTGCCGGGTGGGTCCGACTCGGGCGATCCGTACAATGTCACGTCGGGCCGTTTCTCTTTTGAGATTGAGAACAATACTGACCTGAACATCAACAATCGCCAGGTCGTAGATGGCGCCGGTGACGAAACGACAGGCCTGGCATCCGAGTGGGTCAACATCATCACAACGGCAAATCAGGCCTGTTACCGGCCGTTCCGGGAAGGTGATAATTTCC
>JBCBCS010000247.1:0-4704 GCA_038530475.1 Pseudomonadota bacterium | reverse complement strand
GACATTTGGCACAAACCGCTGGGTCCTCTGGCCGAGCAAATCCGCTCGGAAATCGGTGACCACCCGACCTACATCACCTATGATATCGACAGCCTCGATCCGAGCTTTGCACCCGGCACCGGGACGCCTGAAATCGGCGGGCTCACGACTATGCAGGCCATGGAATTGATCCGTTATCTCAAGGGCTTGAACGTGGTGGGCTGCGATCTGGTTGAGGTCTCACCGCCCTATGATACGACCGGAAACACGGCGCTGGTGGCGGCCAATCTGCTGTTTGAATTGTTAAGCATTTTGCCCGGCGTGAAATACCGCTAAATGCCATGAAATACTGGATAAACCGCGTATGGCCGGCGTATGGCAAGCGTCTGGTAACCGGCCATACATCTCTAGAGGGGCGTTGATGCTATTGAATAATCTCCTGATTGGCGTGCTTGCCCTCCTTCTGGCGCTGGCGCTTTACATTCGGCTCGCCCCCATAAACGCTGACCGTTGGCACAAGACCTTCTACCCCCGCGATCTTGGCGTCTACACGCAAGTCAACGGCTGTCAGGTGGTCCGCAAGGTTGAGGACGACGCGGTCTTGGCCCAGCTTGATGCGATCATCCGGGCGACGCCGCGCACGACGGTTGTCGCAGGACGCGTGGAGGACGGAATGATCACCTACATGACACGGTCGCGACTGTGGGGGTTTCCGGATTTTATCACCGTGTCGGTTGGCCCGGATGATCGCTTCGAAGGGTATGATGGATTGCTGTTGAAGATCGACGGCCGATTGCGGTTTGGCCGGTCCGACCTTGGCGTCAACCGCGCCCGGATCGAAGGCTGGTTGGCGCAGCTTGACGCAGAAGGGGGCGGCGCATGATCCCGGCGGATCGCCTGCAACAGATTACCGAGCGGTTTGAGTTTCTTGAGGCGCGCATGGGAGAGGGGTTAGGCGGTGACGAGTTCGTCGCCGTGTCCCGCGAATATGCTGACTTGCGGCCAGTGGTTGAGGTTGTGCGGACCTATCAGGCGCTGATCGAAGAGATCGAAGGGGCGGAGGCGATGCTGTCCGACCCGGAGATGAAGGAGCTGGCTGAGATGGAGCTGCCGGAGCTGCGTGAGCGGCTGCCGGACGCCGAACAGGCGGTAAAGGTCGCTCTGATCCCCAAAGATGCGGCTGACAGCAAGCCCGCGTTGGTGGAAATCCGGCCCGGCACCGGCGGGGATGAGGCAGCGCTTTTTGCGGGCGATCTGCTGCGCATGTATCAGCGTTATGCCGAAGCGCGCGGCTGGAAATTTGAGATCCTTGAGATGTCGGAAAGTGAGCTCGGCGGGATCAAAGAAGTCACCGCGCGGGTGGCCGGGACGGATGTGTTTGCCCGGATGAAATACGAAAGCGGTGTTCACCGGGTGCAGCGGGTGCCGGAGACCGAGAGCGGCGGGCGAATTCATACGTCGGCCGCGACGGTAGCGGTGCTGCCAGAGGCCGAGGACGTTGATATCCGGATTGAGCCAAACGACATCCGCATCGACACGATGCGCGCGTCGGGCTCTGGCGGGCAGCACGTGAACACCACGGATTCCGCCGTGCGGATCACCCATATTCCGTCGGGGATCGTGGTGACGTCTTCGGAAAAATCACAGCACCGCAACCGCGAGATCGCGATGCAGGTCCTCAAAACCCGGCTCTATGACATGGAACGCCAAAAGGCCCATGACGAGCGGTCCGCCGACCGGGCCGCGCAGGTGGGATCAGGTGACCGCTCCGAACGCATCCGGACGTATAACTTTCCGCAGGGGCGGATGACGGACCACCGGATCAACCTGACGCTCTACAAGCTCGACGCGGTGATGGGCGGCGATCTGGATGAGGTGATGGATGCCTTGATTGCCGATGCACAGGCCACGGCACTGGCGGAGATGGAGGGGTGAGCGCCGAGGGTCGCGGAGTGATCGACGCGGCGACCCCCGGACACGCCTTGGCCATTGTGCTGGCGATGGGCCGCGACAGGATGTGGGTGACGGACGCTGCGACTGATGCCCGGAGGCTTCTGGCCCATGCGGCTGGGATCGAGGCGGACCGTCTGCGCCTGCTGGATGTCGAGGATTATACGGACGCTCTGATCTCACGTTATCTGGCACTGGTGGAGCGTCGAAACAGGGGGGAACCGGTGTCTCACATTCTGGGCTACCGAGACTTCTGGAAACATCGCTTCAAGGTGACGCCGGATGTGCTTGATCCGCGGCCTGAGACGGAAGTGTTGATCGAGGCGGCATTGGAGGTGCCGTTTCGCAAAGTGCTCGACCTTGGAACGGGTTCGGGTGCGATTATCATCTCATTGCTGGCAGAGCGGCCCGAGGCGCGGGGTGTTGGCACGGATATTTCTGAAAGGGGGATCCTCGTCGCGGGCGAGAATGCAGCGGCGATTGGTGTCGTCGACCGGCTGGTCTTGCCGTTGTCGGACTGGTTTGAGGATGTGGGCGGGCTCTATGACCTGATCGTGTCGAACCCGCCCTATATCGCGGCGGAGGAGATGCCGAGCCTCGCGCCGGATCTGCTGTTTGAGCCACGCATGGCGTTGACGGATGAGGTCGACGGCTTGTCGGCCTACGGTGTCATTTCAGCGGGTGCCCGGTCGCGTTTGACGCCAGGCGGCTGGCTGATGGTCGAAATCGGGCCCAGCCAGGGGGGTGCTGTGTCCGCGATGTTTAAGGCGGCAGGCCTTGAAAACGTGCAGATTCGCCCTGATCTTGACGGCAGAGATCGGGTCGTGATGGGCCAGAATCCGCAATAATCGCCTAACTTTGGGCATTTGCCGCAGAATCCACTTGCGATTAACCTGTGACGCTGCATATTTGGGTTGTCGGAGGGACGACGCTGCCACGCCTCGGGACCCGACACAGCCAGAACATCGTAGGCATTCGACAGGCGCACATGAGGTGCTGCCGGGCCGCGAGAGACAACGAAGCTGGAACCTTTTTACATGAAGTCATCTCGGAACCGGTCACGGAACAAGAACCGTAACAATCGCCCCTCGGGCGGCAATATCGTCAATCGGGTTTTTGACAGCTCCGGTCCGGAAGGCAAGGTGCGCGGCACGCCGCAGCAGATCATCGAGAAATATAACCAGCTGCACCGGGATGCGGTGCTGGCGGGTGACCGGGTGAACGCTGAGAACTTTGCCCAGCACGCGGAACACTACCTGCGGATGCTGGCGGAGGCCCAGAAAGAGATCGAGGCCAAGCGCGAGCAGCAGGAACAGCAGAACCGCGAGCGCCAGGCGGAGCGCGATCGTGAGCGGTCCGAGCGCTTGAAAGCCCAAGAAGACGCTGCTGCGAGCGGTGCTGCGGCTGAGGCGGCTGGCGATGACAGCGGGCTTGTTGAGACGCCGGAAGAGGCCCCCAAAAAGCGCCGCAGCCGCAAGCCGAGGTCAAAAGACGACGGCCAGCAGCCTGACCCGGATGACGGGGCCGCCCCCGAAGCCGCAGAATAATCCCAAAAGCCCTGGCCCCGCGCCGGGGTTTTGTGTTGCTCTGTTGCCAAATTGTGCGCTTCCGCGCGTTGTCATTTCCACGCGTGGAGAGGCGACGCGTTGAGGGTAGGTGGCGCGGGTTGTGTGGTCTGGAGTGCCTCCGGCGGGAGGTATTTGGGAACCAAAGATGGGGGCGTCAGACGCCTTTGAGTGACCGGGCCAGCGCGCAAAACCGTTCCAGATCGATCTGTTCGGCCCGGTCGGTCGGTTTGATATCAGCGGCGATCAGGTGGTCTTCGATCTGGGGGCTCAGCCCCTTGAGTGAGGCGCGGAGCATTTTTCGGCGCTGGTTGAAGGCCGTGGCTGTGATGTACTGCAGGGTCTTGGCGTCGGCGGGGTAGCGCGGTTCGGGCAGAGCCGTCAGGTGAACGACAGCGCTGGAGACCTTGGGCGGCGGCGAGAACGCCTCGGGGGGCAGGTTCAGCACGATCTTCGCCTCTGCGCGCCATTGGGCAAGGATCGCAAGGCGGCCATAGGCTTTGCTGCCCGGGGTGGCGGTGATGCGTTGGGCGACTTCGCGTTGGAACATCAGTGTCAGCGTGTCCCAGAACGGTGGCCAGGTGGGCGGTGTCAGCCAGCGCACCAAAAGCTCCGTGCCGACATTGTAGGGCAGGTTGGCGGCCACACGAATGGGCGGGGTCAGATGCGCCAGAGGGTCGATCTCAAGCGCATCGCCTTGCTGGACGGTCAGCCGTCCGGGATAGGCGGCCTCAATCTCGGCCAGGGCGGGCAAGCAGCGGTCGTCCTTTTCGATCGCCAGCACGTGCCGCGCGCCTTCGGCCAGCAGACCACGGGTCAGGCCGCCAGGGCCGGGGCCGACCTCCAGCACATCGTGGCCCGCATTGTCGCCCGAGAGCCGCGCGATTTTGGCGGTGAGGTTAAGGTCGAGCAGGAAGTTCTGGCCAAGGGATTTTTTGGCCGCCAACCCGTGCCGGTCGATCACCTCGCGCAAGGGGGGGAGGGTGTCGATGCTCATGTCTTCATCTTGGTCATTACAACTCCCCCCGGAGGGTCGGTCGGCTTCATGTCCGGGCTTTCGCCATTTGTGCTGCCATCCGCACGGCAGCAGTCATGGACGCCGCGTCGGCGGCTCCGGTGCCTGCGATGTCGAAGGCGGTGCCGTGGTCGGGCGAGGTGCGCACGAAGGGCAGGCCAAGGGTGACATTCACGCCTCCAGAGAAGTCGATGG
>JBCBCS010000246.1:0-4708 GCA_038530475.1 Pseudomonadota bacterium | reverse complement strand
CATGGTTACAGGCCTTTCTTGCCGCGCACGGCTTTGATGAGGATCGGAAGGGCTGCGAGGACACAGAGACCAATGATCGGGAACAGGATATGTGGCTCAAAGATGATGCCGAGGTTCGGGGTCTCGCCCCGGGCGAACACCTCACCCAGCCCGGCGCCGACCGATGTGTAGACCACGGCGCCCGGAATAATGCCGAGGAAGGTTGAGATCGCAAAGCGCGACAGCGGCACACCCACGACAGACGGGATCAGGTTTGCGAGGAAGAATGGCACTGCGGGCACAAGGCGGATGAGGAACAGCATCGACCACTGGTTCTCATCGATCCCATCCTTGATCTTTTTCACGATGCCTTCGGACCCTTCGAGCTTTTTCGACATCTGCTCCCCAAAACCCCAGCGGGCCGCCAGGAAAATGCCGATCGCACCGAGCGTCGCACCCGTTACGTTGAAAAGCGCGCCGGGGAAGGTTGCGAACAGAAAGCCGCCTGTGAGCGTCATGATCGTCGCACCGGGGAGCGAGAAGGCCACCACAATCGTGTAGGCGAGGATGAAGGCCAGTACAGTTACGAGGTAGTTGTTATCGCGGAATTCAATCAGCGCCTCGCGGTTTTCGGCGAGCGCATCGAAGGTCAGGTAATCGCGCAGGAAATAGGCACCCAACACGGCGACCACACCAATCACGATGATGGGCAGCCTTTTAAGTATTGGATTCCTTTGCGTTTCTTCAGTCATATCAGCCACAGGTTTCGTCCTTAGCGAGGGTCGGCCTGCCCCAACGTTGGGGTGGCCAATGCGTTTCATGTTGACCCTTAGATGAACGACAGCGCCTTTCCGGGGTAGTCCCGGCATCGCTCTATCACGCCCCGTTGATGATCGGTGAGCCTTTGCCGGAGAAATGTTGCAGAAAGTCGTGAAGACTGTAACATTTCGCAATTGCAGAAATGGGCTTTGTTGCAGGAATTTGGCCTCTGGATGCGTTGACAGACCATCCGAACCTCCCTATTGCACGGGCTTCGAGATGATTTGGGCTCGAATCCCTTGCCGGGTTCGCCCGTGATAACCGGAGAGATGCAATGAAGCGCACATTCCAGCCGTCCAACCGCGTTCGCAAGAACCGTCACGGGTTCCGCGCCCGTATGGCCACGAAGTCTGGCCGCAAGATCCTGAACGCGCGCCGCGCACGGGGTCGGAAGTCGCTCAGCGCGTAAGATCGCGCGGGGTCTTTCATGACTTCGACCAAGACAGATGCAACCGCCTCGGCCCCGCCGCAGGCGGTTTTTGCACGTCTGGAGGTGTTGAAGAAGCGCGGCGATTTCGTTGCCGCGTCCCGCGCGAAATGGCAGGCAATGCCCGGTCTGACGCTTCAAATACGCGACCGGGGCGATGATGGCCCACCACGTGTGGGCTTTACCTGCTCCAAGAAGGTCGGCAATGCCGTCGCCCGCAATCGCGCCAAACGGCGCCTGCGTGAGGTTGCCCGGCTGGAACTCGCACCCCTTCGCCCGGCCCGGCCACGATTACGTGCTGATCGGCAAACGCGACGCCACCGCCCAGCGCCCCTTCGAAGAACTGCGCGCCGATTTGCGACGGGCGGTACAAAAGCTGACGTCGATATGAGCCCTCTCGCATTCCTCGTCTCGCTTCCGATCCGCTTCTACCGGCTCGTTTTTTCGCCTTGGGTTGGCCACGGCTGTCGATTCCATCCCACCTGCTCGGCCTACGCGATGGAGGCTTTGCGCAAACATGGCGGGATCAAAGGAACTTACCTTACGATCCGCCGGATCGGCCGGTGCCATCCTTGGGGCGGATCGGGCGTCGACAACGTGCCGGAGAAATAGCGACGTTTGGTGTCGCATCCGGCCTTGCCCTGCGAAACGACACACCGCTACCCTCTGAGCGCGAAATGCCGCTTGGGAGGACGACATGGTTGCAGTCAAAACGAACAGCTATACGACGATTACAGCGAAACCCTTCGCCCCTAATCTGGGCGCTGAAATCTACGGAGTGGACCTGTCGCAACCCGTCCCCGATGACCAATTCGCTGAGATCAAGGACGCGTTTCACACCTACCAAGTCCTCTTCTTCAAGGACCAAAAGGAAATCCCTCCGGGCCAACACATCGACTTCGGCAAGCGCTTTGGACCATTGCATGCCCACCCAGCTGCACCGACGATGGAAGGCTTCCCGGAAATCTTCGAAATCCACGCCACCAAGAACTCAAAGGTGGCGAACGGCGAGTTTTGGCATTCCGACGTATCCTGCGACGACACCCCGCCGCTTGGCACGATGCTGCAGATCCACATCCTGCCCGATTGCGGCGGCGACACCATGTTCAGCGATATGTATGCAGCCTATGACGATCTGTCGGACCCGATGAAGGAAATGTTGGGCGGTCTATCCGCGCTCCACAGCTCGGAACACATCTATAAGGGCCGCTATTCAGATCGGGGAAAAACCGACGCGGATATTGACTGCCCGCAGGCCGTCCACCCCATCGTGCGCACCCACCCGGACACCGGGCGCAAATCGCTTTTCGTGAACCGCACTTTCACGACGCGGATTGAAGGAGTGTCCGAGCATGAAAGTGATGCGCTCCTGAACATGCTCTTTGAGCACGCAGAACACATCAACTACCAGATCCGCTTCCGCTGGTCGCTCAATGACATGGCGTTCTGGGACAACCGCTGCTGCATGCACCGCGCGATCTGGGACTACTGGCCGGAAGAACGCAAAGGCCGGCGGGTCACGATCAAGGGTGATCGTCCCGTCTAGGCATTTACCTCACTGCTTCTCGAACGAGATTACGACCTGGCCGATGTCAAAGCCAAACCGCTGCACGTATGCGATGTTAAGCAGCCGGTCCTCTGATTGTTGCCACATCCAGTCGTTGAAACTGACGCGAAGGGTTTCGGTTGGTCCATCGGCCGTCGGCACAGGGAGATCGATCTCATAGACCCAGTTAAAGCGGTCGCCCTGCTCCTGACCGGTCGCGACACCCAAAACTCCGGGTGCTGTGCCCTCCCACGTCTGGTCAGCGGTGAGAGGTCCGGTCTTGCGCAAGGTCCAGATGCGCTGCTCGGTTGATCCGTCCTCATAAACGAAGTCCTCGACCAGACGCAGACGCTCCCCGTCCCAATCGCCATCAATGGTCACAACGAACTGGCGCCGCACCGTCCCGAGCATATCCTGAAACTGGCCATAGGCGACAAATTCACCATCGAAGAACTCTTCCAGATTGAGCTGCCGATCGGACAAGGACGCGTCGTTGAAAGACGGCTTTCCGGTGCAGGCGGCAAGAAGGGCGAAGGCGGCAAGGCTAAAGCGTAACATATCCTGTCTACGCAAGGACTTAGCCGTCGGATGCTCTTTTCTGTGGGACCCGCTGCATTACTCCAGCCAAACGATGCCCTTGTGAGGGCGCTTTGGCGGCTGTATCCCCCTAATATGCTTGATGAATCCGACGACATCCATCCGCTCTTTCATGGCGCGCCAAAAACAACGGAGTTCAAAAAACTCCGGAAGCGGATCGTGCAAAACACCCGTGAGGCGATTGAGCAATACGGTATGATCGAAGACGGCGCGGACAGACCAAAATGGCTGGTCTGTCTGTCGGGCGGCAAGGACAGCTACACCCTCCTCGCCGTCTTGTATGAGCTGCAATGGCGCGGGCTTTTGCCAGTGGAACTGCTGGCCTGCAACCTTGATCAGGGGCAGCCCGGCTTCCCCGCAACGGTGCTGCCGAAATTCCTCAAGGACAACGGTGTACCGCACCGAATCGAATACCAGGACACCTATTCAATCGTCGTCGACAAGGTGCCGCAGGGTCGAACGTATTGCGCCCTGTGCTCCCGCTTGCGGCGCGGGAACCTCTATCGGGTTGCGCGGGAAGAAGGGTGTTCGGCCGTTGTGCTGGGCCATCATCGCGACGACATCCTTGAGACGTTCCTGATGAACATGTTTCACGGCTCACGTCTGGCGACGATGCCGCCAAAGCTGGTGAACGAGGAAGGCGATTTGTTCGTCTACCGACCGCTCGCCCATGTGGCAGAGGTCGATTGCGAAAAATTTGCAACGTCAATGGGTTATCCGATCATTCCGTGTGACCTGTGCGGATCGCAGGACGGGCTTCAGCGACAGCAGATCAAAGCGATGCTGGAGGGCTGGGAAAAGAACAGCCCCGGGCGGCGGCAAAAGATGTTCCGCGCTCTGATGAACACGCGCCCGTCCCATTTGCTCGATCCCGATCTGTTCGACTTCAAGGGGTTGACCCGTTCTGCGGCGAACAAAGCTGGTACGGACCGTTAACGCCCCCGAAAGATCATACCGCTAGGACCCTGTTTGGCCGCACAGAATTGCGGCGCAATGAAAGGGACCACCATGTCACGACTGCTGCCACGCAACCTGACACGCATGCCACGGATCTGGTCTGGGACGGGACTGCTTGCATCTTCGGCGGCGTCGATTGCCATTCTTGGACCAAGCGGCGCTGTTGCGAGTGTCATTTTTCTTCCAGTGATCCTCGGCCTGATGGCGCAAAGCGGTGGAAGCTCATACTCCAAATGGGTGCAAAGCCGCGAGAAGAGCCGTGAAGACCTCATGCGGTGGTTGTCGATGTTTCTGGGCGAGGTGGGACATCCGACCGTCGCGCTGGTGGTCGAATTGGATGACTTTCGACGCCTGGAAGAGCTGCATGAACCGGCAATCGTGGA
>JBCBCS010000245.1:0-4711 GCA_038530475.1 Pseudomonadota bacterium | reverse complement strand
GCCGCCACGAAGCCGTACATCTCTGGCGGGTTGTGGAGCGCGTCCACAGCGGCCAGCACTTTGGCGTAGGAGTTTGGCGGCTCAAGACCGTTCTCTTCAAAAAGATCCGCGCGGTAGACCAGCATCTGCGTCCAGCCATCAACCGGGACAGAGGCGTAGCCGCCGTCAACAGCGGCCATGTTCAGCGCACCGGGTGCGAAGGTGTCAGCGCCCAGCATTTCGACGACGTCGGACGCGGCATCCGTGTCGAGGATGCCCGCTTCGGCCCAAGGGGCTGCATATTGAAGCGTGTGGTAGATGACGTCAGGCAGGTCACCTGCGGCGAAGGCTGCGGTGGCACGGGTGCCGAGGTCGTTCTCGGAAACCGGGATCACTTCAACAGTGTGGCCGGTCGCGGCTGCGAAATCTGCCGCCATGGCCTCCTGGCGAGCCAGACGCTCGGGCTGCTCTTCAGTGGTCCAGAAGCGCAGCTCTTCTGCGCTGGCCATGGTCGCCGACAGGGCAAGTGCCGTGGCAGCGCCGCCCCAGATTAGGGCTTTGGGTGTCAGTCTCATAGTTTCCTCCCTTGAGATGATGACAGGTTGTTGGGTGCGGCGGGGCCGGTTGAGCCGCGCAGCGTGAACGTGGCCGGGACTGTCTCACGCAGGTCCTCTGGCGCATCACCGCGGATGCGGCGAATGAGAAGGGCGGCAAGGCGCTGGCCTGCCTCCCGGTTGTCGACGGAATAGGTGGTCAGGGGCGGTTGCGCCTGCGCGCCAAGCCGGGTGCCATCATAGCCGGTAACGGACAGGTCGCGGCCAATGCGCAGACCTCTTGCTTCCGCAGCGCGGTAAACTCCGAGGGCGGCGTGATCTATGGCGCAAATGATCGCGCTGGGCGGATTGGGGGCATCGAGGAGGGCAGCGCCTGCTTCGACGCCGTCTTCCAGCGTGACCGCGCCTTCGCGCATTAGGGTCGTATTGATGCTCAACCCGGCCTGCCGCATCCCTGTTTGGAACCCTTCGGCCCGCAACGTGGCATAGGCGTATTGCATCCCCCCATTGATGAACCCGATCCGCCGGTGACCCAAACCCGCGAGATGCAGCACCGCATCGCGCATCGCATCTTCGCCGCGCACGTCGAACCATGCACACCCGGTTGGGTCAGACTGCCGACCATACAGCACAAACGGCACGTTGGCCTCGCGCAGCAGAGCGACACGTGGGTCATCAACCAAAGCGCGGGGCAGGATGAACCCGTCGGCCTTGCCATCGCGCATCAGGTCACGGAATGCCTTTGTTCGGTCGGCATCGGTATCAGCGGACGCCACGGTCAAAGTGAAATTCTCAACACTGGCCCCGGCTGACATACCGGCTAGAAATTCCGTCAGGAACGGGCGCATGGCGTCATGGTCTGCCAGTTGCAGAATAAAGCCCAACGACCGGTTCAGCCCGGTCTTGATCGCTTGTGCTTGGCTGAGCGGTTGGTAGTTCATCTGCTCGGCCATCCGCTTCACGCGCATCTGCGTTGCAGGTGAAATGTCGGGGTAGCCGTTGAGTGCCCGCGACACCGTCGATTTGGTCACGTCCAGCGCTGCGGCCACGTCACTGATGGTGACGCGGGACGCGTTTTGATGTCGGTCGAGCGTGGCGGCACGAGCGGTCATTGATGTCCTCCCAGGGGTCTAGGGTCCGCTTCGAAACCGGTTTCGGCAAGGACTTTCTGAGAATTTTAGCGCAACGCAGTTTTTTCTAGCAAAATAAGGAAACCTTTTGTCGTAACTGCGCGTGATGCTGCAATGCGGCGTTTATCTGAGGGGCCGAAACCGGTTTCGAGGGGGCGTCAAATCGCCTCTCACGACTCGCTCAATGCAGACCATTGAATGCTTCGGTAAGTGTCATGATGGAAAGCCAAGTCGCCCTAACGCGACCAGATGCGCTATTGTTCGACCTCAGGACGACAGAAGAGCAGGGAGGTTGGTGATCTCTCCCTCCCGGATCACAGCCGGGTCGTGAGCTTTGCGTTCAAAGACCTCTCGCACCATCGGTTCAAATGTCTTCATCGGCTCCATCGGGTAATCGGGGTCAAAGCTCGATTGGTCCCAATGTTCGCAGAAGGCCGAACAGGTGTCGAACAGCGGGTGATCGCGGTAGCGGTCGCGGGCGTTGCGGTCCCAGCCATAGTGGTGACCGTAATAGAGTGTCTGAAAGATGCCGTGATGTTCGATCGTCCAGCTGACTTCCCAGCGCACGAAAGGCCGCACGATTTCGGCCGACATGCGGTCGTGATTCTGCGGCGCAAGGCCATCACCAATGTCGTGCAACAATGCACCCACCACCCAATCAAGATCCGCACCGGCCCGAAGCGCACGCGTGCCGGATTGCAGCCCGTGTTCCAGTCGGCTGATCTTGTAGCCTTCGAGCGTCACTTCGCCCGCGCGGCGCAATTCATCCATGATCCGGTTGGCGGTGAGGGCAAGGAACGGCTTTTCAAGCCGCTCCAGCAGCTCATAATCTTCCGTAGTGCCGTCTTTCATGGCGGTGAAGCTGACGGTGTCGCTCATGTCTTGTCCCCCTGGCCATATAGGCCCACAACCTGTTCAGCCCCTGCCGCCAGCGTGTCGGCCTGACCTTTGAGGATGGTGTCATAAAGCGCAAGGTCCGCTTTGTGGAACAGGGCGCGGGGGCCAGCAATGCAGTCCCAGCCGCCCGCCGAAACGGACCCACGCACCGGCATCGCCCAGTCGCGTCCCGGTGCATGATCGCGCACCTCTGGGGTGACGTAACGGATGGCGAGCCCGATCCGCCGGTCGTCGCTGCCATTGGCGCCGGAGGCATGAAAGCATCGCCCGTGGTGAAGCGACATTTCACCCGGCTTCAATGGGCCATGCACGGCCTGGCTCTCGTCAATGCCGCCAATTTCCTGTCCGCGGGAGAGCAGGTTATCCTCGGCGAAGGTGTCTTGGTGATCGACAATGCCGCCTTTGTGCGAACCAGGGATGAACCGCATGCACCCGGCTGTCACGCTCACGTCTGACATCGCGATCCAGGCCGTGACCTCATCATCGGTTTCGCCCATGCCCCAATAGGTGATGTCCTGATGCCAGGATACGGTCTTCGTGCTGTGAGGCTCCTTGATGAACAATTCCACCGACCACACCAGAAGGTTCGGTCCCAGCACCGCCTCAACCGCGTCAAGGATGGCGGGCGTACGGGCCAGATCGGCGAGGAGCGGAATGACGACATGGCCGTTGACGCGGAAGAATTGAGCAAGGTCATAGCCACCGGCACCTTCGCCATGTTGGTCTTCCAGAGTTTCAATCCGGACGCGTATGTCCGCAGCCTCCTCTGGAGAGAAAGCCCGCAAACCCGAGACAAAACCGTCGCGGCGGTAGTCCGCAGGGAAGGATGAATTCGCATCAAGCATGGCGGCCTCCGGTCCAATCCCTTTCACGCTATGCGCGTGATACGTTCGTGGGCTGTCCGTTTACGACGCGGATTTGGTCCGGAATCGACGGAAGCCCTTAAGCCTCAGATGGCGTTACCTGTTGGTGAACCTCGATCACATTGCCCTCAGGGTCCTGAAAAAACACTTGATGCCATTCCTTGGCAAAGGCTGTGCCGTAATCGGAATACGGGATGCCGTTGTCGTCGAGGATCTTAAGAAACGCTTCAAGATCGTCGGTGCGAAAGGCGATATGGCCGCGCTCGACCGGATTTATGACCTGACCATTGCGAAATGCCACATCAAGCGCCCGTTCAGCCAAATGCATTTGCATGCCTCCCTCTGTTGCGAACTTGATCTGGCCTGAGAACCCGGCATCGCTGTCGGCTTCGGTGCGCGGAAAGTTTGACTGCGGAATATCCGCGAGGCCCAGAACCTTGGTATAGAAGTTGTGCAACCGATCCACATCATCGGCTACGAAGTTGATGTGGTGAAATTCCAGCTTCATCTTGGTCCTCCCTCTGAGACGGGTGACTAACACCGATCGTGTGCCGCGCAAATGCGTCTGGCGGCCCGGTGACTCGACTGTCCGGTTGCGGTGATGGAGAGGGAGGGACGATGCGCGTTCAGACTGCCCATTCCATGCAACCTCTTCTGTGATCTGCGTAAGAAATGTGCAGTTGCCTGAAATTCGCGCCGTTTTCAGCCAAAATCTTGCAGGTCCGTCGTGAAGTGGTCCGCCGTGCTTGTTTTCCGGGAGGGTGGATCAGAGGTTTTGCGAGCTTTCGAAAAGCACCGCAGGCAGGCCCATCTTGCACGATATTTGCCCGCCCGCGGAGACAGTAACCACTGTGCGATGACAGATCGGCGTCTGAGACGCTGCCGTCAAGAGGCGGGCTGTGAAATTCGCACCCCAAAGGGGGATCATTGATGACCTTTTCGACGAAACTGACGCTGACAACGGCGCTAAGCCTCGGCCTTGCAAGCGCCGCTGCCGCACAGGATTGCGCGGAGCCGATCAAGGTGGGTGTACTGCACTCTCTGTCCGGCACCATGGCGATTTCGGAAACCACACTGAAAGACACGATGCTGATGCTGATTGAGCAGCAGAATGCAGCTGGTGGCGTTCTGGGCTGCCAGATTGAGGCGGTTGTGGTCGATCCGGCGTCTGACTGGCCGCTGTTCGCCGAAAAGGCGCGCGAGCTTTTGACGGTCCACGATGTGGACGTGATCTTTGGCAACTGGACCTCCGTGAGCCGCAAATCCGTGCTGCCCGTTATCGAAGAAC
>JBCBCS010000244.1:0-4782 GCA_038530475.1 Pseudomonadota bacterium | reverse complement strand
ATCGCGATCCTCGGGATGGACGAACTGAGCGAAGAGGACAAGCTGACCGTGGCCCGCGCCCGGAAAATCCAGCGCTTCCTCTCCCAGCCGTTCGACGTGGCAAAGGTCTTCACCGGCTCCGACGGTGTTCAGGTCCCGCTCGACGACACGATTGCCTCCTTCAAGGCGGTTGTGAACGGTGAGTATGACCACCTTCCGGAAGGCGCCTTCTACATGGTCGGCGGCATCGAAGAAGTGAAAGCCAAGGCCGAAAAGATGGCCGCGGAAGCAGCCTAAGACCCGTAGGGCGGGACCTGTCCCGCCTTCCACCCCAACGTTTGGGAGCCAACAATGGCAGACTTCAAATTCGACCTCGTCAGCCCCGAGCGCCGCTTGGCGCAAATGGACGCATCCGAGGTTCAGATTCCGGGTGCGGACGGTGACATGACGGCGATGGCCGACCATGCGCCGACGATCACCACCCTGCGCCCCGGCATCCTGACGGTCGTGCATTCCGGCGGCTCGGACGAATTCTTCGTCTCCGGCGGCTTTGCTGAGATCACAGGGTCCGCTGTGTCCGTTCTCGCTGAGAAGGCGATGCCGAAAGGTGAGGTCACACGGGACTACATGGAAGGTCTGAAGGCCGAAGCCGATGCCGCTTACGAAGTGGCCAAGGAAACCGGTCAGGGCGTTGATGAGGCAGACCACATTCGCAACACGCTGGTGGATGCCATGCGTGCGGTTGGCGTCTGATCCTTTCAAAAGCTAAGTAACAAAGGGCGCCGCTGGGCGCCCTTTTTGTTTTCAGCCAGTTGCTTCAGGCAGCTTCAGCTGGACCTGAGGCGCGGCAGAAGAACAGCCATCAGGATCGCGGCACAGGCAAGATCAACCACAAGGATGCCAGACAAGATCGAGGTCGGCACATAGGATCCACGGATCAGCTCCCACGCAGTTCCGGCGGACCCGCCCAACATGCAGATCAGCGTCACCCAACCGACCCAGACAAGCCGCAGTCTCAGACCGACGGCCAGCAGCAAGTAAAGCACCCCCGGGAACAGCAAGAACAGCCCGATCCCGTCAAGCCCGACCATGCCAGCGCCGAAAAAGTGCAGACCACTGCTGATCAAAAGAGGAATGATCGCCAACGTCATCGAAACGTGGACCGGGTGCCCAATTGTTCGTCCAACGCACTGACAAGCGCCATCCCGTCCTGCGTCGGGGCAGCAGAGGCATCGAGCCACCCCCGATTGCAGGCTTTCTCTACCGGGTCCCGGTTGGGATTGCCGACATGGGCGGCAAACGCGACGATCTTTGCGGTCACATTGACTGACATTCACACTCTCCTTCCACGGGTGACATAGAGTGATACGGCAGATGTCGAGCCTCGCCTTTGACCGTGCCCGCGCTATCTGGGGCGCATGATGAAATTCCTTGATCAAAGCTACGAACGCTTCTCTGCGTCGATTTCTGCCGTTCTTCTCATCGGCGTCCTGTTTGTCGTCGTCCTCGCCACGCTGAGCTTTCTGCGGCTGACGATTGACACCGTCATCGCCAATCCAACCAACACGTCCTTCGTCCAGCTACAGGGTCTGTTCGATCTGCTCCTCGGCGCCATCATCGCTTTGGAGCTGGCCCACTCCGTTCATCTGATGGTCACCGGGCAGCGCGGGTTCGCGCAGGTTCGGATCGTATTGATCATCGGTATTCTGGCTGTGGTGCGAAAGCTGATCGTCATCGAAGTCGACGATGTCTCCGGCGGGCTGTTGCTTGGTCTCGCCGCGGCCATTATCGCGCTTGGGTCGATTTTCGCGCTGCTGCTCTGGCTTGATCGGGACGACTCCCTGCCAAAGGACGATTGAACCGGCCCAAAAAATGGCCCGACAAAATTGACCAATTTGGTAAAACCGGGGTTTGAAAACTGGTCAATTTGGTAATTTCAGGGCTGGTCGGTTGCTGACATCGGGCTGTCAGCATTGCCCGGTTTCACCCTTGCCAAGTGACCTGACGACGGTCCAATTGACCTCATGAAAGATCGCGCGTTCCTGTTTATCCTCGCTACGCTGATGATCGATGCCATCGGCATCGGCATCGTGTTTCCGATCATGCCTGATCTGATGGAACGCGTGGGTGCAGGCAGCACGGGGGAGGGGGCGTTCTGGGGCGGTGTTTTGATGGCGTCCTATGCCGGGGCGCTGTTCCTCTTTTCGCCTATTATTGGTTCTTTATCAGATGCTTATGGTCGCAGACCGGTTCTGATCCTCGCGCTGTTCACGCTGGCCGTGGATTACATGATCATGGCGCTGGCCAGCGTGTTCTGGGTGCTGCTCGTGGGCCGGATCTTGGCCGGGATCGCCGGGGCGACCTACACGACAGCGACGGCCTATATCGCTGACATTTCCTCGGCCACCGAACGCGCCGCCCGGTTTGGCATGATCGGCGCGGCGTTCGGCATCGGCTTCGTTCTCGGCCCCGCCATAGGCGGCCTCGCCGCCACCTATGATCTTGCCGCCCCCTTCTGGATCGCGGCGGTGCTGTCGGCGCTGAACATGGTGTTCGGAATCTTCGTGCTGCCCGAGAGCCTTCCCGAGAAGAAACGCCGCCCATTTGGGGCGCGCGACCTCAACCCCTTTGCATCGATCGTCCGGGCATTCCGCGTCCCCGGCCTCGCTATACCGTTGATTTGCCTGTTTGTTTTTGAGTTTGCGAATATGGTCTACCCGACGCTGTGGGCTTTCTTCACACGGGAGCTGTTCGGCTGGTCCACCTTGCTGATTGGTGTGTCGCTGGCGGGCTACGGCGTACTGCTTGCAGCGGTGCAGGGGGGCTTGATGCCGGTGATGATCAAGCATGTCGGTGAGTTCCGGACGCTGCAAATCGGGATGATTTCCGCGCTGATCGGATTTGTCGGGTTCGGGGTGATTTCAACTGTGGCCGGGCTGATCTTCATCTTGCTCTTCGCGGCTCTGTCGGATTTGTCGCCACCGATGATGACGGCCATGGCGTCCAACATGACGGATGAAGATCAACAAGGCCTGGTGCAGGGGGTCATCGCATCGCTGTCCTCGATTGCAGCCTTCCTTGCGCCGCTGATCATGACAGTGACCTTTGAGAGGTTTGTCGATGACACCGGCCTCTACTGGCCCGGCGCCCCGTTCCTGCTGGGCGGCGTCTTGGTCGTTCTGATGTTGCCCCTCGTTTGGCGCCTTCGCCCGCACGCCCAATCCTGACCCAGATTGGGCTTAAAACAGCCCCTTTTCCGAATTATGGTTAAGCCCGGGACGGCGTTTGGGGCGCCGAGGTATGACATGAAGCGATTGCGCAACCATCTGATCGGGGTGGACCATGGGGATATGGTCATGTTCTCCGATTTTGAGCAAGGCGGGGTGATGTGGACCGGGGATGGTGCGCGCCAGACCCGTGCCTTCATCGAGTTCTCTGAAAGCTTTCGCGCGCCTCCGGCAGTCACGGTCGGTCTGTCGATGTTCGACATTTCCAAGGACAGCAATGCCCGCGCAGATGTTCAGGCCGAAGACATCACCCATGAAGGTTTCGCGGTTGTGTTTCGGACGTGGGGCGACAGCAAGATCGCCCGTATTCGCGTCTCTTGGCAGGCCATCGGTGAGTTGCGTCACGCTGATGAATGGGATCTTTACTGATGTAAGTTGGGAATTGTCCCGCCACTCACATCCGCCTCACATGCTGGAATACATGCCCTCATAAATCGGCTGCAACGTGTTGTGGTCAAACAGCGATGACACGGATGATCCGTTCCAGGTGTGCATGATCGCCTGTGCGAACATCGGTGCGGTGGGCACGATCCGGATCTTGTCACAGCCTTTGACCGCTTCGGTCGGTTTGATGGTGTCGGTGATCACCAGATGCTTCATCACCGATTTGCTGATCCGGTCGATCGCTGGGCCCGACAGGACCCCGTGGGTGATGTAGGAATGAACCTCCTTGGCGCCGTGCTCAATCAGCACCTCGGCGGCCTTGCAAAGCGTGCCTGCCGTGTCGACGATGTCGTCCACGATCAGGCAGGTGCGGTCGGTGACGTCGCCGATCACCGTCATCTCAGCCACTTCGCCGGGCTTGCCACGGCGTTTGTCGACGATGGAGAGGGGGGCGCCGATCCGCTGCGCCAGATCACGGGCACGCGCCACGCCGCCCACATCGGGGGAGACGACCATCACATCGTCCATGGCCTTACCTTTGAAATGATGCATCGCATCCAGCGCGAAAACCGGCGCAGCATAAAGGTTGTCCACCGGAATATCGAAAAAGCCCTGAATCTGTGTGGCGTGCAGATCAAGCGTCAGCACCCGCTCCACCCCGGCCTCCACCAGCATGTTCGCCACGAGCTTGGCCGTGATCGGTGTGCGCGCCTTGGACCGCCGATCCTGTCGCGCATAGCCGAAATAGGGGATCACAGCGGTGATCCGCGCCGCCGATGATCGCCGCAACGCGTCTGCAATCACCAGCAATTCCATGAGGTTGTCATTGGCCGGATTGGAGGTCGGCTGAATGATATACATGTCCTCACCGCGGACGTTTTCGAACACCTCAACGAAGACCTCACCGTCATTGAACCGCTCCACCCGGGCATCGACGAGCCCCACATTGATGCCGCGGTGCATCGACATGCGTTTGGCCACGGCCTCTGCGAGGGGGCGGTTGGCGTTGCCGGAAATCAGCTTCGGTTCGATGAGATTGGGCATGTGGGGAAGGGGTCCATGGCAGATTCGTGACGTTGACACCGCGTAGCACGGAACTACCGTGCGGCCAACGAAACAGCGCCCGCGTCAG
>JBCBCS010000243.1:0-4789 GCA_038530475.1 Pseudomonadota bacterium | reverse complement strand
CCAGCAGGACCGCGTCCACTTCTTGCGCCTTGGCCATCGTGTCGTCGTGCAGCGGCACACCGTGGGCGTCATAGGCGGCGCCCCCCACAAGGTCTTCGGACACGTCGAAGGCAAGGCCACGCTTGCCGCCGAACCAGTCGATGATGCGGCGCACCTCAACCATGACTTCGGCACCAATGCCATCACCGGGCAGGATCAAAAGGGACGGATTCGACATTGGGCTATTCCTTCGCTTGAGACGTTGCCGACCGCCTAGCTTGTCGCTTTGGGAGGGTCAAGAAACCAAAGGTTTCAGGCCCTCTGTCAAAAGCTCCCAGACACGCCGGACCCGTGGGGTTCGCCGCATTGCCTCATGCGCCGTCAGCCAGACCGGCAGGCGCGGCATGTCAAATCCCAGCTCTATTTCCTCGACCTCAGGTGCCCCCGCCACGATGCTGCGCTGCATGAACCCAATGCCGCACCCGGCCCGGATCAGCGCCCAGTAGGTCGAAAACTCATCGCAGCGCACGGCGAAAAAGTCGCGGTCAACGTCAAACCCCAGATCCCGAAAGCCATCGATGATGAGGGTGCGGGTGTCATAGCCGACAAAGTCGTGGTTCGGGAAATCCTCAACCCCTTTCAGCGGTCCCTTCCGATCAAGGTAGCTGCGCGCCGCGCAGACCGCTGTGCCAAACTCACCAATGAACTGGGTCACCAGTTCCAACTGGGTTGGCCGATACATGCGGACGGCGATGTCAGCCTCTCGATACAGCAGATTTCGGCTGTCATCCGACGGCACGAGCTCAATCTCGATGTCTGGTTCGGCCTGCCGGATCGTCGCGATGATATCCGGCAGATGATACTGCGCCGTCATCACCGAAGCGGTGATCCGGACCGGCCCGGCAAGCGTCGCGGAGCGCCCTGCCGCGATCAGCTCAATCTCTCCAATCGCGTCGCGGATTTTCTGGGCGGGTTGGATCAGGGATGCCCCGACATCGGTGAGGACAAAGCCACGTGCGCGTCGGTGAAACAGCGTTGCGTCTAGCTGGTCCTCAAGCGCTTTGATCTGGCGCCCCACGGTCGGTTGGCTGGTGCGCAAATCCCGTGCCGCACCGGACAACGACCCCGCATCCGCGACCGCAAGGAAGGATTGGATCAATGACCAATCTGCGCGTTTGAGATCAACATCCATTCAATATTGAATACATGATCTACATTCATAGGCAATTCTAAACGAATGAGAATGCGCACAATATGAGGGAGACCTTTTAGACAACGGAGCTTTCCCATGACCGAACCTACCAAACATCCTCTCAATCACACTGTCCTGATCCTCGGCCCGACCGGTCGCATGGGACGCAACGCCGCCCGTGCTTTTGCCGCTGCCGGGTGGGACGTACGTCGCTTTGACCGGGCCAGAGACAATCTGTGGGATGCAGCCTGGGGTGCCTCAGTGATCGTCAATTGCTGGCATGCCGCCTACACCGATTGGGAGCGTGACGTCCCGAACTACACGAAAGCCGTCATCGACGTTGCGCGGGCCAGTGGGGCCACCGTCATTCTTCCTGGCAACCTCTATGTGTATGGGGAAGGATCGCCTGAGACCCTGACCCCCGACACGCCCCACTTGGCAACGAACCCTCTTGGCCGTGTCCGGGTTGAGATGGAGGCCGCATACCGTGCCTCTGGCGTGCAGACCATTGTTATTCGGGCTGGTGATTTTCTCGACACCGAGGCGTCGGGGAACTGGTTTGACAAGATCATCGCTGCGAAACTCGACAAGGGCATTGTCGTCTATCCCGGCCCATTGGACGTGGTACACGCTTACTCCTTCTTGCCCGACGTCGCAGACACGATGGTCGGCCTGGCAGAACGCCGCAAGACCCTGCCGAGCTGGACGGATGTGAACGCTCCGTCCTTTGCGGTGACCGCGCAAGAGCTCGCGGCGGCATTGGCCCGTGTCATCGGCACGCCTGTTCGGGCACGGCGCTTTGCATGGTGGCCAGTTTGGCTCGCGCAGCCTGTCTGGCCCATGGCTCGGCATTTGCTTGAGATGCGCTACCTGTGGGCAATGCCCCACCGGCTTGATCCATCGGGGCATCAAGCGCTCTTGCCCACGTTCCGACCGACTCCGCTGGACGACGCGCTACGGCAGGCGATTGGCCGGCAGCGCGATGTCGACCCAGACCAGACGATGGGGTCCGATGCTGCTCTCTCCCTGTCCCAGTAGGGCGGCCTGCGGGGTCCCCGGCGCGGGCCAAAATGTGCCCGCGTCGAGGACCGTCAGTTTGGTCGAGGGAAGGACGTAGGACACCCGTAGATTGCCCGGGCCATCGGGCCAGGATGCAGTATCGAGCGCGGGCGGCCCTCGTTGGTCGCTGTCTGCCAGGGCAAGCGCCCCGGCGCTCGCCGGTTGGGGGTCTTGCAGATCCGGTCGGGCTAGAAACGCTGCCATTGCGTCCCGATACCCGTCCCCATCAAACGGATCGAGGTTTGTGTTGCCAACAAAGATAGGCAGGGCGGGCGGCGGACCAAATGCGCCGTCCAGCACCTGTGTCCAAACACGAAGCTCATCACGGTTGCGAAGACCGTTCGCGTCTTCCGGACCATCAAAGACCGGGGGCGTTGAAGATGAAATGAGGAGCGTGAACTCGTTTGCGCCGATCAGAACGGGCACTTGCCAATGCGCCGTCGACGACAGCTTCCAGCCTGCTTGCGCGTCCTGCGATGGGAAGGGCGCGCCGTCGATATTGGGCAATGTCGCGCCGGGTAGGTCCTGCCACAACAGGTTGGTCAGCCCGGTGTCCGCCGTGCCAAGCGGGAGGCGCGACAGAACTGCGATCCCGCCGTCCCCAAAGAACCGCCCGTAACCCATCGCATCTCGTGCATCGCCGCGTCTGCCATCTCCGTCGAGATCGAGAGACGTCATGTCACCGGAGTTTGGCGCAGCGCTGAAAATGTAGGGGTACGGGACCGACAAGCTCTCAGAGAAGGTGCGCAAAGCTGCATTGGTCGCGTCGTAGTCGAAATCGGTTAGAACAAGGACGTCTGGTTGCACGGTTGCGATGATTGCCGTGACGGACGCGATTTGCGGGTCGTCCATCGACAGGATATCGCGCAACAAAAGGCCCGGCCCATCCCGACTGAGCGGGGCGGCAAAGGTCGCGATGCGTAAGGTCTCAGCAGTTGCGGCGGGTGGCGCAAGGGCCTGCCACAGGGCAAGTGCTAGGCCGGCAAACCCTCTTCCTCTCGGTCCTTGAGGTAGGCCCGTTCCCGCTGGGCCACGATCATTCCGGCAACCCGGTTCATCGCGATCCCGCGCATGATGAGGCTGGCCGGAACAAAGGCCCAGGCCGTCATGGTCCAGATCAGGGTGTGCGGATCCTGCAATTGGATCGGGTTCAGAAGGTCCGAGGCGAGTTTCACGCATGCCGGGATCAAGAAGGGCAGCAAGAACCCTAATATAAGGTTAACCTGCGCATCTCTTTCCAGGCGGTCGACGACATCCCCTCCCGCTGTTGGATCGAAGGTGGGAAGGTTGGTCCAGACGTTGAATCCGCCCGCCTGGTTGGGCCAGTTGTTGAGCCGCAACGTCAGAACGAACATGCCCATGGCGACCAATGACACGAGGTAGCTGAGGCCCGCCGCGACCCGAACAGAGTCAATCAACTCAACGTTCGCCTCAGCCGGAAGCATCAGGATGGCAAGGCGCACGGGGGAATACGGAAAATCAAGCGATTCCGCCAACGCGCCGCCGACAAGCTGGAAAAAGACCGTGAGCGACGTGGGCTCGGTCGCGCCCTTCGCGATGAGCGTGAGCGCAAAGACCGTTGCCGCGAGGCCGAAGAATCGGACGCGGTTGAACGGCGGTGCCTCTCTGAATTCGATCAGGCTGGGAGACACAGAGTTGTATTCAACGAAGGTGAATACGCCTGCAACAATACAGACCAGTGCCACGATCTGGCCCGTGTCCATCGTTGTGCCTGGAAGCATCAGCGATGGTGTCGCAATCAGGAACACCACCAAAACTGCCCGCAAGACAGCGCCTGTCAGCCGTGAAATCACTGCCTTACTACCCTCATTCCGGGTGGACGCGATACTGTGCCGCGGCCTTGTCCCATCTTGAACCCGCTCTTTTGTGGCGGGCTGCCTCATCTTTGCCATAATCTTGCCCACATTCGGTTCCCACTGCAAGTTGCTGAAATCGTTTTGCAAAAAGAACAGGGCCGATTTGCGGCAAGACTGGTGCGAGTTTGCAACCATTCCGTCGGATTGCGAAAACCATCTCAATATTTGGGGTCAACACCACAGGGCATACACAACGCGCCATTAACAAATTGCAAAGAGGTCAGGCAAAAGTAAGGGACAGCACATGGCTGTCCCTGTCACATTTTAGACGTATTAGACCGATTTCAGCGGACGTGACCGCTCAGAGCCAGGGGCGTTCGGTCGAAATCTGCGCCTCGTAAGCGTCAATGGAAGCCGCCTTTTCCATGGTCAGGCCGATATCGTCGAGACCGTTGAGCAGGCAGTGCTTCTTGTGGGCGTCGACTTCAAATGCAACCTCACCGCCATCAGGGCCGGTGATCGTCTGAGCCTCAAGGTCTACCGTGATGGTGGCGTTGGACCCACGTTCCGCATCATCCATCAGCTTGGCGTGGTCCTCAGGGCTGACAACGATCGGCAGGATGCCGTTCTTGAAGCAGTTGTTGTAGAAGATGTCGGCAAAGCTGGTCGAGATCACGGCGCGCACGCCAAAGTCCAGAAGGGCCCATGGCGCGTGCTCGCGCGACGACCCGCAGCCGAAGTT
>JBCBCS010000242.1:0-4814 GCA_038530475.1 Pseudomonadota bacterium | reverse complement strand
CGCAGCCCGATGGCCCGAGAAGGCACGTCACCTGCCCCGGCGCGATCGTCAAACTGACGCCGTCCACGACCTTGCGGCCCGCATAGGTCTTGACGAGGTCAGTGACCTCAAGCCGGGGGCTGGGCTGATCCCGGAGTGGCTCCAAGGGGATTTCCTTAGCAAAAGACTCGGTGATGCTCGGCAGATAGCAACGGCGCTTCGCAACAGCAAGCCCGACGACCCGCAGGTGATCCTGCGATCCGCCGGACGCAGAGCGCTCCGGGTCGCGGCTTGGCCGCGGATCGGAGCGCGCCCTGCTTTAGATCGTGGCGTTGATCGCGCCACCATCGAGGAGCAGGTTCTGCCCGACGATGAATCCTGCCTTGTCGGAGCACAGGAAAGCGCAGGCCGCGCCAAACTCCTCGGCCGTGCCGTAGCGACGGGCCGGGATCGTCGCTTCCCGCTGCGCTTTGGCGTCGGCCATCGAAATGCCCTGCGCATCGCTCACGCCCTTATCAAGGCTGTCGGCCCGGTCCGTGGCGTGGATGCCCGGCAGCAGGTTGTTGATCGTCACGCCACTGGCCGCCACTTGCCGCGACGTTCCTGCGACAAACCCGGTGAGGCCCGTGCGCGCGGTGTTGGACAGCCCCAGCACCGGAATCGGCGCTTTGACCGAGCCGGACGTGATATTGACGACCCGGCCCCAGCCCCGCTCCATCATCGACGGGACAAGCGCCTGGATCAGCGCGATGGGGGTCAGCATGTTGGCATCAAGGGCGGCAATAAACTCATCCCGGCCCCAATCGGACCATGATCCCGGCGGCGGGCCACCGGCATTATTGACAAGGATATCAGCCCCTTCTGCGGCGGCGATAACCTTGGTCTGCACCGATGCGTCGGCAATGTCGCCTGCGACGGTTGTGACCTCAACGCCGTAACCGGATCGGATCGCGTCGGCCGTGGCCTCCAGCGCCTCGGCCCCGCGGGCATTCAGCACCAGCGACACGCCCTCAGCCGCCAAAGCCTCAGCACAGCCGCGCCCCAATCCTTTGGACGATGCACAGACCAGCGCCTTCTTCCCTTTGATCCCCAAATCCATCGCACGTCTCCTTTGTCGTGTCTGTCCATCCCAATGACCGCCAAGCGGCCCAGCGATTGACCCTATTTCGCCCCATTTCTAAGGTAGCAAGCGACCCAAAGACCACCCTTCATGAGAAGCCTCAATGTCCGCTGTCCCCCGCAACACGATCCCGGTTTATCGCTCCGACGCGATCCGCGTGACCGACGGCGTGGCCGAGGGGGATCCGATCTCCTTTTTTGATGAGCTCGTGCTGGACGATGTGTATCAACTTTCAGCCGGGGCAAGGCGTCTGGCGCTGACCTATGAACGTGGCGATGGCTCTGCGTTCCTGATTGCCGAGGGCAGCGATGTGGGCAGCCCAGGCAATGCGCTTTATCTGGATTGCTGCGTCACCCTGATGGCACCCGACAGCACCACCTACGAGGCTCTGATCCTCGTTGAAGTCGATGGGGATGAAGCGGCTGAGGTCTATCTGATGCCGCTCGCCACCTTGCGTGAAGAGCATGATTACCGCCTTGTGGGCGCCGACCGCGACACGGCCGCGTCAAAGTTTGGCGATGTGGCTTGCGTGCGTTTTGCCCGCGGCACACATATCACGATGGCTTCAGGCGCTCAGGTGCCGATTGAAGATCTGAAGGTCGGCGACCGAGTTTTGACCCGCGACGCAGGCCCGCAATCGGTCCGCTGGATCGGGGAAACCACCCTGCGCGCCGTGGGCGATTACGCCCCCGTGGTGATCCGCGAAGGGGCGCTGTTCAACTCTCGCGATCTGGTGCTCAGCCCGGAACACCGGCTGTTCATCTACCAACGCGAAGACAAGATCGGTGCAGGCCGGTCCGAAGTGCTCGTGAAGGTGCGTCATTTGATCAACGGTGATACGGTTGTTCAGGAAGACGGCGGGTTTATCGACTATTTCCAGCTGCTCTTTGACGACCACCAGATTATCTACGCCGAAGGCATCGCTGCCGAAACGCTGCTGGTCGATGACCGCACCCGCGCCGCCCTGCCCGAAGGCGTTGCCGTCAGCGCCCATTCCGATGCGCCGCACCATGACTTTGAAGTCACCGAAAGCCTCGCCAATCGGCCTGACGTGGTGGAGTTACTGAGGAAAGCGTCGTCGAGCTAGAAAAGGCGCTGGACACGCAACTAACATACTGTTCTGAATTGGAGAAACTTTGCTGAAACAATGCGTCGGTCTTCTGGGGGAGCTGATTTGTATCGCCATCTAGCCATTATCGTTGCGTGCGGCTTCCTCACCGCGTGTGGGTCGTCGCTTGGGAACACATCGCCATTTGCCGCACAGGCTCAAGCGATCGATGAAGGAATTCAGACAATCTTCAATGACACCCGGCCGGTTTCAAGCTTCAGTGACCTCCCCGATCACGGGACGTCGTCATATGATGGTAAAATCGGCGTGGTGATTGATGACGAGGCTGGCACCATTGTCATAGGCGACATTGCGATCGATGTGGACTTCGGAGCGACGACCAACCCGGTTACAGGATCGGCAGACTCCTTTATTTCGGTTTCTGATGAACAGTTTTCCGGCAGTCTCGCGCTGGCGAACACCGCGTTCGAGACGACGAGTGTTGCCACCGGCGTTGGCTTCACCGGTGATCTCGATGGGACGCTTGACGGACCGGAGACCGGACAAGTCATCGTTGACACAGATGTAGAGGCGACTTTCGCAACCCCGATTGGCGGGGCCGGTGAGATTTCTGGTGCTTACGGATTGGTCACTGGGGATGTGACAACGTCTGAGGGGACCTTTGACGTCTTAGCCGGCGAGGTTTTCGTGAGCGACTAACGCGAACGCTCAATTGCCCTCCCCTCACGGCCCGGCTATAGCCCAGCCCATGACAAATCGCGCCGAATTGCCCCCCGAAATCGCCCGCCGCCGCACCTTTGCGATCATCTCGCATCCGGATGCGGGCAAGACGACCCTGACCGAGAAGTTCCTGCTGTTTGGCGGGGCGATTCAGATGGCCGGACAGGTCCGGGCCAAGGGCGAAGCGCGGCGCACCCGATCTGACTTCATGCAGATGGAAAAGGACCGCGGGATCTCGGTCTCGGCCTCGGCCATGTCCTTCGATTTCGAAAGCAAGTCCGGCAACCTGCGCATGAACCTTGTGGACACGCCCGGGCACTCCGACTTCTCAGAAGACACCTACCGCACGCTGACGGCGGTGGACGCCGCCGTGATGGTCATCGACGGCGCCAAAGGTGTCGAAAGCCAGACCCAGAAGCTCTTTGAAGTCTGCCGCCTGCGCGACATCCCGATCATCACGTTCGTCAACAAGATGGACCGCGAAAGCCGCGATACGTTTGAGATCATTGACGAAATTCAGGAAAACCTTGCGATTGACGTGACCCCGGCCAGCTGGCCCATCGGGGTCGGGCGCGATTTCATCGGCTGCTACGACATCCTGCGCGACCGGCTCGATATCATGGACCGCGCTGACCGGAACACCGTTGCTGAAAGCATCAAGATCGAAGGCATGGACGATCCCAAATGGGAAGAGCACGTCCCGGGCCCGCTGTTGGAGCAGTTCCGTGAAGAGATTGAGATGGCGAAGGAATTGCTCCCGACACTCGACCCTCAGGCGGTCCTTGATGGCACCATGACGCCGATCTGGTTCGGCTCTGCAATCAATTCTTTCGGCGTCAAGGAGCTTATGGAGGGGATCGGCGCCTATGGTCCCGAACCCCAGCCGCAATCGGCCGAACCGCGCCAGATCATGCCGGATGAAGGCAAAGTCGCGGGCTTCGTCTTCAAGGTGCAGGCGAACATGGACCCCAAGCACCGTGACCGCGTCGCGTTTGTGCGCATGGCGTCGGGTCATTTCCAGCGTGGCATGAAGCTCAACCATGTGCGCACCAAGAAGCCGATGGCGATTTCCAACCCGGTTCTGTTCCTCGCCTCTGACCGCGAACTCGCGGAAGAGGCGTGGGCCGGCGACATCATCGGCATCCCCAACCACGGCCAGCTGCGCATCGGCGACACGCTGACCGAAGGCGAGGCGTTGCAGGTCAAAGGCATCCCCAGCTTTGCGCCGGAACTGTTGCAAGGCGTGCGCGCGGGCGATCCGATGAAGGCCAAACATCTTGAAAAGGCGTTGATGCAATTCGCCGAGGAAGGTGCTGCCAAAGTGTTCAAACCGACCTTTGGGTCGGGCTTTATCGTGGGCGTCGTGGGCGCTTTGCAGTTTGAGGTTCTGGCGAGCCGGATTGAGATGGAATACGGCCTGCCCGTCCGGTTTGAGCAATCCCAGTTCACGTCGGCGCGCTGGGTGTCCGGTGAAAAGACCGCCGTGGAAAAATTCGTCGCCGCCAACAAGCAGCACATCGGTGAAGATCATGACGGCGACGTCGTCTACCTGACGCGCCTGCAATGGGACATCGATCGCGTCGAACGGGATTATCCGGACGTTCAGCTGACTGCGACGAAAGAGATGATGGCGGGCTAAGTCGCGCGACAGTCATTGCTCTGAAAGACGACTGTTTCCATTCTAGAAACAAAAACATGAAAAATGTCTTTTTTTGAGACTCTTGCGCGCCGTCCTTAACGCTTGGTTGACGTAAAGTTACTTTCGCGTTAACCTTAAACCCTGGGGATTAAGCACCGTTTTTGGCGCGCATTGAAGGTATTCCTTTGTTTTCAGAAGATGGCCGATTTTGCGCCAAGAATTTTGCTTTCCCCATGAAGTGCACTTCCGAAGCCATCCGGCTTCAATTTTCAGAACTCTGCGGGGTA
>JBCBCS010000241.1:0-4815 GCA_038530475.1 Pseudomonadota bacterium | reverse complement strand
AGGTAGAAGGTGCGGGTTAGAACATGATCCTGCGGGATCGGCTCCAGCGCGGGTATGTCGAGCCCGCGGGCGATGGCTTGCAGACGGCGCCCTTCAGGGGACGATGAGCCGAACCGCGCCAGGTCCGCGTCGCGGGTGTCAAACAGGATCATCCCGCCCGAGCGCAGATAGCGGTTGAGCTTGGTGTAAGCCTCCCGCGTGGGCAGCTGCTGGTCGGCGGTCACGGGCCAGTAGAGGAACGGGAAGAAGGCGAGCTCATCGACCTCGATATCGATGCCCACGGGCAAGGCAGGTTCAATCGAGGTGCGCTGAAACAGCGTGTTGGACAGGCCATAAAGCCCCGCCTCTGACATTTCATCGACGCGAGCGTCCCCGGTGATCACATAGGCCAGCACCACGTCGGCGGTGGCGGCGATGGCAAAGCTGTCATCGCCCGCGTCGGGCCCTTCCTGCGCGTCGGCCATCCCAGGCGCGATGAGCAGCGCGAAGAGCACGGCGCCGGTCGCAGCGGCCGCGCGCGGGCCGCGCAAACGGCCTGACAGCGCGAGGGAGGCGAGGATATCCATCGTCAACAGGACCAGGGCCGCCGCCAGCAACCACCCTTTCAAAACCGTTTCCCGCACCACATCCAATCCTTCAACCGCAATCCGCGCGGGCCACACCGCCCGCTCCAGCCCCACATCAGGGCCAAGCACGTTGACCGCGATCCGGCGATCTTCGCCGGCATAGAGCCCCGGCTGCATTTCAGCACTGGGGCGTGCGTCGGCCAGCATGCCGCCATCGACCCCCGGCAAAGTGTCAGCGCGTTCCAGATCGCCAAAGGCGGTCAGCACATCTTCGGGCAGCCAGGTCGTGCCTTCGAGGTCCTCGGCGCTGGGGGCTGCGGGCCGGGTTGAGACGGCGAGCCGTTCGAGCATCTGCACGAACAAGCCCGACAGCGGGAGGGTCGACCATTCCGCATTGGCGGTCACGTGGAACAGCACGATGGAGCCTTCGCCGGCGGATTTGCGGGTGACCAGCGGCGTGCCATCGGCCAGCTGCGCAATCACCCGATCAGCCAGTGTCGGGTCAGGCTGGGCCAAGACCTGCGCGGACACGCTCACATCGTCAGGGATCGGAAGGCCAAAAAAGGGCGAACTTTCGGGAAACGGCGCGAGCAGTTTCGGCTCGCCCCAGGACATCGCGCCACCGATAGACCGCCCGCCGATCCGCAAGCGCACCGGCATCAACGGGTCTTCGTCCATCCGGCTGATGTCCGAGGCGGCAAGGCGCGGACCTGCGAAGCGCAGCAGCAGACCGCCGTTTTCGACCCAGATCAGCAGGTCCTCGGCCTCTACCGCGCTCATCGTCGCCACGTCAGCCAGCACGATCACATCCGGATTGGCCAGAAGCACGTCTTCGAGCGTGCCGTCGATCAGGTCAGCGGTCGGGATCAGGGCCTGTTCGAGGTAGTGGAGCGGTGAGAGGAGTTCGACCGTCTCGGAGGCGCTTTCGTCGGCCATCAACGCGACTTCGCGGCGTTTCAGCGCGTCGTCGGTGAGGGTGACAGCGGCGGCGGAGCGGATGCCCTGAAGCTCGAACCGGGTGACACGGTTGCGCAGCTCAGGCGGCAGATCGAACACGGCTGTCGCCGTCGTCGCGCCCGCCTCAAAGGTGGCGGTTGCCGTCGCCAGACGGCGTTCGACACCGCCGGGATTAAGGCCGATTGCGGTGACGGTCGTCTCACGGGTGCTGCCCGGGGCCGCGCGCAAAACCTCAACCGCGACCTGCCCGTCCACGACCTGCGCTGCGCGCAACCCGAGGACCGGGCGCGGGCTTTCGAATACGGTGACGGTGCCGCGATCCTCAAGCGCGGTCAGCAGCGCATCGCGGCTGTCCCGGGCGACGCCGTCGGATAGCCAGAACGTGTCGAAGCTGCCAGAGAGGCTGTCGGCCCATGAGCTGAGCGCGTCGGCGTCTGGTGCATAGGCGTTCGGTTGCAGCGACGGTAGGCGTTGCATCACCGCTTGCGCGTCCTGAAAGACGGGCGGTTCGGGGGGCAGGTCGGTCAGCGAGATGAGCGCTGTGGGACGTCCATCGCGGGCGGCTTCGGCGAGGGCTGCGTCGATGCGGTCGGTACGGCGCGCCCAGTCGCGGGCATCGGCCCATGTGCCATCGATGAGTATCAGGAGCGGGCCGTCGCCCGGTGTGTCGTCTTGTGGGTTCAGCACCGGGCCCGCAAAGCCGATGATGATGGCCGCGACGGCGAGCAATCGCAGAAGCAGCAGCCACCAAGGTGTCTTGTCGGTTTGTGTTTCGTCATCTGTCAGGCCCAACAGCAGCGCCACGCCGGGAAAGCGGCGCCGGATCGGGGCGGGCGGGACCGCGCGCAGCAGGATCCACAGGATCGGCAGGATGATCAGGCCCAAAAGGAGCCATGGAACCGTGAAAGCGAGGGGGCCGAGGCTCAGCATCGCGCATCACCAAAGGGGTGCGCGTGGTTCAGGCGGCGCGTTTGCATATTTTTGAACCAAAGAAGCCGGGGCGTCATGCGTGTCGCTCCAGCGCGGTGTAGGTCCACAGCAGCGCTGCGGTGGCGCTGGCATCGGTGTGGTGGGTGTGGAATTGCCAGCCTGTGGTGCGGGCCAGCGTGGCCAGCCTGTCTTTACGTTCGGCCAGCCGGTCCAGATAGCGAGAGCGGAGGTCTTTGGCCTTCAGCGTCTCATGTGTCATGGCGCCGGTCATGCTCTCAAAGATTGTGCGGCCGTCGAAGGGAAACGCTTCTTCCTGTGGGTCGAGGATTTGCACCAGCGCGCCGCGCACGTCGCGGTCGGCGGCCTTGGCCATGGCGGTTTCAATCGCGGTGAGATCACCGAGGAAATCCGACACGAATAGCGCACGAGAATGGGAGGCCATGCCGCTGGCCTCGGGCGCGCCGAAATCATCGGCGTGGTCTTCGCTCAGGAGTTCGGCGAGGCGGGCCATTTGCGCCTCGCCCCGTCTGGGCGGCAGCACGCCACCTGTGAGGCCGACGCGTTCGCCGCCCCGGAGCAGGAGAATCGCCACGGCCAGTGACAGCGTGCGGGCGCGGTCGGCCTTGGTTGGGCCGTCCTTGATCGATGTGAAGGACATCGAGGCAGATTGGTCGACCCACATCAGGATCGACTGGGCGACCTGCCATTCCTTGTCCTGAACGAATTGCGCGTCTGACCGGGCGGAGCGGCGCCAATCAATCGAGCGCATCTCATCGTGGTTCTGCGCCGGGCGGTATTGCCAGAACGTGTCGCCCAATCCTGCCCGCCGGCGGCCATGTTCGCCCACCAATACGGTCGCTGCGAGGTGTTCCGCCTCAGCCAGCAGCGGCGGAAACGGTCCGGCAAGCGCCTCGGCACTGGCCCGCAGCGTGAGGGGGGCCTCGGTCATGCGGCGGCTTGCGCCTGCGTGATGTTGTGCGCCGTCTCGGCGATGATGGAGGCGAGATTCTCGCCACGCGCGCGGGCGGCAAAGCTGAGCGCCATGCGATGCGTGAGGACGGGCGCAGCCATTGCGGCGACGTCGTCGGCCGACGGCACAAGGCGACCGCGCAGCAGCGCTTCGGCCCGAACGGTGAGCATCAGGGCTTGGGCGGCGCGAGGGCCAGGCCCCCAGCTGACGTTGTTGCGCACGGCCTCCGGTGCGGTCTCGTCGTCCGGGCGGCAGGCGCGGACGAGGTCGAGGATCATTTCCACGATGGCGTCGCCCACAGGCATGCGGCGCAGGAGGGTCTGGGCAGCGATGAGTTCGTCTGCGGTGAACACGGCATTCGATTCTTCCTCAACCACACCGGTTGTGGCGAGCAGGATGTCGCGTTCGGTGTCGCGGTCGGGATAAGGTACGTCGATCTGGACGAGGAAACGGTCAAGCTGAGCTTCGGGCAGCGGGTAGGTGCCTTCCTGTTCAATCGGGTTTTGGGTGGCGAGGACATGGAAGGGCACGCCGAGGGGGCGGTGTTCACCGGCAATGGTGACCTCCTTTTCCTGCATGGCCTGCAGCAGCGCGGATTGGGTGCGCGGTGAGGCGCGGTTGATCTCATCCGCCATCAGAAGCTGGCAGAACACCGGGCCTTCGATGAAACGGAAATCGCGTGTCCCGTCGGCGGCGGTTTCCAGCACTTCGGAGCCGAGGATGTCAGCGGGCATCAGATCCGGCGTGAACTGGATGCGGTTGCCATCAAGGCCCATCACGGTCGAGAGCGTATCCACCAGCCGGGTTTTGCCCAGACCGGGCAGACCAATCAGCAGCGCGTGACCGCCGCAGAGCAGCGACGCCAGCGTCAGGTCGACCACGTTGTCCTGCCCGATAAAGCGTTTGGCGATGGAGGCGCGGGCTTCGGCCAATTTGGCGCCGAGCGCCTCGATCTCTGGAACGAGTGTGGCGTCGTTGGGCATGGTCATCCGGCTCCTTCGGCTCATATACTTACGCGACAGTTGAACAGATATCTCGGGCGGCCCCAATGGCAAAAACAAACCAAAGTGATGGCGCAGTGAACGTATCGGCGGAAAGCCTCGCATCTTCGGCGCAGGCGGCGGGGGCCGGACGCGGGATGCCACCCGTCGATCAGTGGAACCCGCCGTTTTGCGGGGACCTTGATATGCGGATCGCGCGGGACGGGACATGGTTCTATCAGGGCACGCCGATTGGGCGGCCGGGGCTGGTGAAGCTGTTTGCGTCGATCATCCGCAAGGACGGGGACGCGTATTTCCTCGTGACCCCGGTTGAGAAGGTTGGAATCACCGTGGAGGATGCGCCATTCGTGGCGGTGGATTTTGACCGGGTGTCGGATGGGCTGCGGTTCGT
>JBCBCS010000240.1:0-4818 GCA_038530475.1 Pseudomonadota bacterium | reverse complement strand
ATCCAGGAGAAACGCGGCAGGATCCCGCACCAAGGCGCGGCCCAAGGCGACCCGCTGACGCTGCCCACCTGAAAGTTGGCCGGGCTTGCGATCCAATAGTGGGCCGATCTCAAGCATTTCGGCCGCTTTCTGCACCGCCGTAGCGATTTCGGCTCGCTGATCTTTGGAACCCGGAAGAAAAGGGCCGATCAAAGGCAGCCGTTGCGTGGTCGTAAGCAACCGCATCCGCAAAGGCACAGCGATGTTTTCGGCCACGGTCAAATGCGGATAAAGCGCATAGGATTGAAAGACCATCGACAGGTTGCGATCCGCCGCGCGTATCCCGGTGACGCCTTTGCCATCAATCGCAATGTCGCCGCTGGTCGGATCCTCAAGACCCGCAATGATCCGCAGCAATGTCGACTTCCCGCACCCTGACGGCCCAACAAGCGACACGAACTCCGCATCCGCGACGTCCAGCGTCACGCCTTTCAGCACCTCGGTGTCCCCAAAGCGTTTGGTCACCGATGAGATCGACAGGCCAGCCATTCGATTCCCCCATTCGTTGACCCAAGGCTACTGGTGCTGAGCCACAATTTTGTGACGTCATATTAGTGAAACCGATGGGGTCTATGAGTTGCGCGAAAGGAGGCTCTATGCGCCCCAATCATCATCAGTTCATCGCCTTCGCCTATGTTATCCGCGAGGGCAGCTTTTCCGCTGCGGCGGCGCGTATGGGCGTGACGCAATCCACAATCACACAGCATATTGGCAATCTGGAAAAGACCGTCGGCACGCTTCTGCTGCGCCGAGGTCGAGACGGGGTGGAGCTGACGCCCACAGGGCAGGAGTTTTATGATCTGGCCGACCGCATGGTGTCATTGGATGCCGAGGTCTCAGAGCGTCTTGAAGGCTACAATGCCATGAAAAACGGGCGTTTGAACGTCATTGGCAACGCACCGCAACCGGCACTCAGGATTATCTCAACGTTCAGGCAACGCTTTCCAAATATTCAAGTGAACTTTGGCCTTTATGACTGGTCCACCGCGACGAATATGCTCCGCAACAGACTAGCCGATGTCGGTTTGATCACAGATGCCCCGGTTTCCGATGCATGGGAGCGCATTCACATTGAGAGCGCCGAATACGTTCTTTATTGTCCAAATGAACATCCGTTGAGCGGGCAGGCATCCGTATCTCTCAAAGACCTACAGGAAGAAACAGTCGTTATTCCTGAAAGAGGTTCTTTGACGAGGAAGTTGCTTGAGAACTCCTGTCGGACTCACGCCATTGCGCTTGAAAGAACGGTAACGATGGCGACGTTCCCACTGATGTACGAGGCTGTCTTACAGGGCATCGGAGTTGCGGTGTTCTTGTGCAACAGCAGTCTGATCAAAAACTCCGTCAAAGAGATTCCGATCCGAGAGATGCCACAGAAACATGAGACCCATTTGATAGCCACTAAAGACAGGGTGGGCTTGAAACTGATTTCCGAGTTCATCAACTCAGTAAATTAACATAAGATCGACTCTCGGCGTTCGGGGTGGTGACGTAAGTATTTGCTTTTAGGATAAAAATTGGCGACACGCTAAAATCGCGTAAGGTTTATTATGTTAAATAAGTCAGTATTACTTACCTAAAGTTAGCGATTTTTTCAATGCAAATCAATCGTAGGCGATGTCCTTGTGTGCTTTGCCTTTCCAACGCGGAACCCGCTCGCCAGTGTTCCATTCATAGAGCCAGCCAACCACCTCGCCAGTTTCGCGATCTAAAATGCGCCTAATGGCTTGCGCGTCAAGACGCCCAGGCTGATTGTTTGATCGCCGTCTCCTCCGCTTATGCGGAGGCACTTTGAGAATGACAGTCGCACCCATCGATCCCGCAGATACATTCCCACCGTCAGCCATCATCTGTCTCCCTGATTTTGAGGTCGCCAAGAGGAAAAACCGCCGATCACAGAAGCAAAATCGGCAGTGAACCGCTTCGCCTTGGAGTTGTGGTTATTTTTCTCACGACTGCACGATAGACTACGCAAAACTGCGAAGAGAAACGCAAAACCAGAGCATAAGACATTGATTAAAAATGATAGATTCTATGCTGCGCCGCAGAGTTCAAACGAGAATTTTAAGCGGATTTTCGCTCGTCTAGCGGCAGCCGGTGTAGGACGCCCAGTGGATAAGGACGGCTTTGCAGATGGTTCGTGGACGCCTGAATTACTCGCTGACGAAATTTCCGCTATCGAGGGCAATGATAAGGGCGTCGAACTAAGAACCGTGCAGCTGTGGTTTCAGGATAACGACCACGGAATCAGTGATACAAACATTCGCTGGCTCGCTCGAATCTTCGGCTGCGGAGATCCAGAACAAGCCAGCCAGTGGCAAGCGGTGTTGAAGGCCTCCAAAGAGCGTTTGGCGGCAGAGCGGCGCGCAAAGCGTTGTAACAATGGTGGCGACCCAAAGGAGATAGAACCGGTCGCGACGGTCATCTACGAAGTTCCAATAGACGACGCGAGCTACGAGGCTTCATCTTCCCCTCCTGCAGAAACCGCCAGTGGACAAGGCGGACGAACGATTTCGGGTCTGAACCTGGCTTTGCGGTGTGAGCAACTGTTCAGTGGTCCAAATACAATGATTATGCCAATCATCATTTGGGGCGGGCTTGGGATATTGTGGTTCATCGCCATTAGCCTGGGCGTCCACAGCGTAACCTACAGTCCGTCCCCAGACGTCGACAAGCAAGTCGGCTTCATCTGGTCACCCGGATGGAACATTGGTGAACCGATTTTTCTTCCGATCTACCTCATCCTCTGTGCTTCGCTCGTGACCGCTTGGCGGGACACAACTCGTCAGCGGCTCATTGCGTTTGGAGCAGTCGAACGCACTGATAGTTGGCGCAGCAAGGTGGTTCGTTTCACATCCTCGTTTTGGGCAATATTCTTCATTTGCTTTGTACTGATTTTCATCGTGCAGTGGGTCGGAGTTTATCTCATGCCCTTGCTGGCCGGCAGCCCCGACGTACCGATGATTGATTGGATGTTGATTGCGCTTGTGAGGCCTGAGGTCCTGTCCACGGACGGAGCAATCTTCGCTTCATTCTTGGGCTTCTTTTATTCTGGGATCATCTACTGGTTCTTGTTTACCGGTTCGCTCTTTCTGTTCATCGTATCGGCCGACTTCGCCGCGATCTCAGCGGCCAAAGACGCGAAACATATCCCGACATTCAATGGTCTCATATTCAAGAACGGCATGAAGACAATGGAAGTTGTATTTCGCTGCACGATACTTGGCATAATGGTCGCGCTATCGATCAAGGTGAACGCGGCATACCTTGTCTCGGACGCAGAAAGCATCACCGGATGGATTTGGCATGATGCAATGCTCTTGATGGGATATCGAACGGATGGCTGGACTTGGATCAATGGCAGCCCGTCACCCTTCTTTACGAGCTTCTTATTGCTATTTTTGTTGTGCTTTGTGTTTGCGCTATGCCTGTCTCAAGTCAGATCAGCTTTCGGCAGGGCAAACCTTTTTGACCAAGAAAGAAGTTATGCCAGTAGATCTTGGTTTCGGATGTACGCTGTGCTTGGGCTAGTCTCAGCCGGGTACTTGTTGGTTGGTCAGTTTCACGGGTTTTCTGTGATTTTAGGGCTCAGTATCGCAGTCGCTCTGACGAGTCTGCTTTGGCGAATTGAGCCCAAAAGCAAAATTCCAAAGGCGAAGGGCCAACCATGAGAACGGCACATATCCATACCAAAATTTCTGTTGCGCCAGAGTTGGCCGAAGGCTTTATGATCTCTGCCTCTGATGGTGTTGAGCTACGTGTTGGAGTGTGGAGATCAGACCAGTTTTGCCGAGGAACAGTTTTGATTTTCCCAGGGCGAGGCGACTACATTGAGCTCTACGGTCATCCGATTTCGGCGTTAGTAGCCGCTGGCTATCATGCTCTGGTCGTCGATTGGCGGGGACATGGACTGTCTGACCGCGTAGCAGCAAACCCAAAAGTAGGTCACATTGGCTCATTTGCCGAATACCAACTCGACGTTGAAGCGGTTTTGAATTGCGTCGATGAGTTGGCGCTTCCAAAACCCCTATTTGTTGTCGGTCATTCTATGGGAGCTTGCGTTGCACTTCGCGCACTTATCAACGGGATGGACGTGACCGCGGCAGTGTTCTCTGCACCAATGTTCGGGATCTACATGGCGTCATACGAGCGAGCAGCAGCGTGGCCTCTGACCTGGTTCCTCCGCGCGATCGGACGCGGGCAGATGTACGCTCCGGGCTTCAACGATGACAGCTACGTCTTCAAACATGAATTTAGCACCAACACTCTCACAAACAGCCTAGAAGAGTATGAGCGATGGATCATGCAAGGCACAAAGCATCCCGAACTTCATACTGGCGGGCCAAGTATGGGCTGGCTCTACGCGGCCCTGAAGGAGTGTCGTGATCTATCAACTCTGCCCTCTCCGGACGTACCCTGTCTCACATTTTGCGGGGATCAGGAACAAACGGTCCGGGTGTGCGCAATTCGCGAACGAATGAACAACTGGCCGCAAGGACATCTCGAGCAGGTTCAAACTGCAAAGCACGAGTTATTCCTTGAGCTTCCCGATGTTCGAGAGAAGGTGATCGGCCAAATGATTTCATTCTTTGGTCAATTCAGAGCGTCGGACGTAACGCAGCATTGACGAGCTGAGGCACCGAGCGTCCCACATCTCCTGAAAGCAAACCCTGGCATGGCATTCCGAAAGGATTTGCCAAAACAGTATTATTTTGCCAAAACAGTAGTATTGTAAGAAATCATACACCGCGCGCACAAGGAGGCCCCATGCTGAAACAG
>JBCBCS010000239.1:0-4829 GCA_038530475.1 Pseudomonadota bacterium | reverse complement strand
GCCGACCTGCGGGCCATGCTCCGACCGAATGCGCTCGACACGCCGGGGGCCCTTCGGTAGTTCCGCGCTTCGATCAGGATGCCGACGCTCGCAATCATCACCTCAAGCGTCATCTGGCACAGTTGCAATCGGCTGATTTTGACCTGTGTCTTTGTCGGACCCTTCCTGCGCCAAAAAACTGATGCAAGAAATGCAGTGTCGCTATATTGTACCAAAGGGTAGCTAAATGCGTCGCGACAGCCCGGGTCAATAATCAACAATTACCAATGGTGGAAAACAAACAGCAACGCGGCCCAGGGCGCCCCAGAACGTTTGACGCGGATGTGGTGTTGGATAAGGTCATCAACGTGTTCTGGGACGTCGGGTACGAAGCGGCAGACATTGAGACCCTCGCGAAGAAAACCGGCCTGACGAAACCAAGCCTCTACAACGCCTTTGGAGCCAAAGAGGATCTGTTTGTCGCGGCGATCCATCGCTATATGCAGACACGCATGACGGCCTCATTCGACGCCATGGTGCGGGCGCAATCGCCTTGGGACGGTATCCGCGACTACTATCTGAGCCTTGCGGAAAATGTTGCAGGCGACGACCATCCGACCGGTTGCCTTTTGATGTCCGTGGCTCTGCCAGTCAGGGGGCGATTGCCCAAGGTTGCCGACATCTTTGACGCGATGCTCCAGAAAAGACTGCAGCATGTGACCGCGTATTTTGACAAACAGATCAGTGCGGGAAAACTGCCGCAGGATTTTGATGTCGCGGCAGCCGTCGCGCTTTTTCAGGATTTGGGCGCCGCGATGATAATGCAAGCCAGGGCGGGCGCGCCGCTGGAGGTGCTCAGGCGCAAGGCGCGGCGCAATACACAACTGGTCATGTTCGAAGGCGGGATCGTGGAGCAAGGATAAATCCTGCCGCCCACCCGATGCCCCTTTTCGCAAGGTGCGCCGCGAAACGCTCTGGTTCTTACCAAAGACGAAACGCCGGAAAAGCACATGCCAAATCTGTCATAGGATGCCGCGTTCTGTTCTCATCGCGTCCTCGCGCGCCCAGACAGGTAAGATTTGTACCGGTGCGTACAAATTATTTGACCCACCTCGGCAAAGGTGATTTTATACCGGTCATTAGAAAACTGTGTCCGCGGGCACACTCCCCTCAGAACACCAGCAGAGGATCAAGCTTGTCCAAATCCACACCATGGATGCACAGGCCGACGAGCGCCCGCCCAAGTTTACGATGATGACGAAGTTGGCCAGCTATTGGTCAGAGCATTCCCGGGGGAAACCATGACCTCAACACTCGAAAACATAGCAAGAGCAATCTGCCTGACCGTGATTTGTGCGCTCTTGCTGATCGGTCCGCCCACGCAAGTGCTTGCACAGGACGTCACGCCGGACGTGCTATCGGACCTCAGTGAGGAAGAGTTTCAGGCCATGCTTGGCCGATTAAGCGATGAGCAGGTGCGCGACATCCTGATTGCCGAGTTTGCGGCCCGCCGCGCGGAAGACCCCGCTTTGAACAATGGTTTGATGACAAACACGCGCGATATCGGTGAAACCTTGACAACAAATGCCAAGGGATTGATCGCCAAATGGCCCGAGCTTGGAGATGGCTTTCGCGCCGTGGGCCAAAGGCTGTCTGACGCAGGCGGGATCGGCTACGCATTCCTTGCGTTGCTGTTCAGCATCGGGGTCGGGGTTGGCGTGCGCCACGTCTGGCGCCGCGGGGCGACGCAGCGGCAAATCGCCGTGGCCGAACGCAATATCGTCAAGGGTTCTTATGGCTCGGTCGCCACGATCGTCGACGCTGCGTTCATTCTCGTGATCGAATTGTCCAGCTCAATTGCCTTTGCCGTTGCCGCACTGGCGACGCTCTATCTGTTCTTTCCCGATCCCGACATCCGGTTCTTTGCGTCGAGCTATATCGGGCTGGCCACGGTCGTGCTGATCGTGCGGTCATTTGTCGATTTCATGTTTCCAATCAACTGGCCGATGTACCGCCTCGTCGCTCTCAGTGATGAGGCTGCGGTCCTCGTACGATACGTTGTGACCTGCCTCGCCTTCATATGGATGTTTGAAGCGGTCACATCTGATGTGATGGCGCAGTTTGGTGCACCCGCAGGTATACCGGACCTCTTTAGCCTGATGATCGGCCTTCTCTGGATTGTGTCGGTATTGCTGGGCGTTTATCTGATCAGCCGCGCCACGGCGGAGTTGCTTCCGGCGCGGGAAGAGCGCGGCGTGTCAAGCATGCTGGCACGCAACTGGGCGCAGATCATGGCTGTTGTGCAAATCCTGACTTGGATACTTTTCACCGGAGGCGCTTTGGTCTTTGGCAATGTCGATGTCATTGCAGGTCGCGTGTTCTACACCATTCTTACCTTTGTCGGGTTCTGGATGAGCTATCGGATCCTCATTCATTACCTGCGTGCACAGGACATGAACCTGTCCGTGAAGGCTGCAATTGGCAATGCAGCCCGCGCGCTGCTTTTTGCGGCTGGACTGTTGGTCGTTCTCGCGGCCTGGGGTCTTGATCCGCAGGCGCTGGCGGCAAGCGGTACCGCGGGTCAAGTCATCCAGACAATTGTAAATGTTTCGCTGACGGCACTTGTCGGTTGGGCAATCTGGGACTTCATTCGCACGATTATCGATGTGCGAACGGCCGCAGAAACGCCCGATGAAGAGAGCGAGGAAGGTGCCGCAGAAGGCGAAGGGGGCCTGGGAGCCAGCCGAACGGCGACGCTGCTGCCGCTGCTGCGATCAACAGCGCTTGTCGTGATCGGAGTGACCTGTCTGTTTGCCGCACTGTCCAGCCTGGGTGTGAATGTCGGTCCGCTTGTTGCGGGTGCAGGTGTCATCGGTCTTGCCGTTGGTTTTGGCGCGCAGACACTTGTTAAAGATGTTGTATCGGGTGTCTTCTTTCTGATCGACGATGCGTTCCGCCGAGGCGAGTACATCGATTTGGGGTCTGTCAAAGGTACGGTAGAAAAGATTTCCGTCCGCAGCCTACAATTGCGTCATCATCTTGGGGCTGTGCACACGATACCTTTTGGCGACATTGCCGCTTTGACCAATTATTCGCGTGATTGGGTTATCATGAAGCTTCCACTGCGTCTGACATTCGACACGGACCCGCAAAAGGTCAAAAAGATCGTCAAGAAAATCGGCGCTGAGTTCATGGAAGACGAGCTGGTCAACGACGGATTGCTCGAGCCACCAAAGTCACAGGGTGTTATCCAAATGGAAGACAGCGCAATGATCCTGCGCGTCAAATTCAAGGCTGTTCCGGGCAAGCAATTCCTGATCCGCCGGGAGTTGTTGCACCGGATCCGCGCCGCATTCGAAGAGGCGGGCATCCGTTTTGCAAGCCGCGAGGTCACCGTGCGCGTGAACGAGGACACGCCTTCCGAGGAACGAAAAGAGGCGATCAGCGCCGCGGCATCACGTGCCATAGAAGAGGAACAACCCGCGACCCCGTAGCGTCGCTGGTTGTTCTTGTCGGTGAGACCAGCAGCGGGCAGCCCGACAAAACAAGAATTCCAATTTGCGGCTAACAAGAAGCCGTTTGGTTGTTCCTGGCTGGCGCGTGACAGATTTAGGCTGGGTCAAACGGCGCGTAGGTTTTGTTGATTTGATGTGTCCACGACGGATCCGCCGCACCCACCGCAATCGTCACCCCTGTGTTGACGGGAAATACCACCAAGTAGCCGCGCGCCGCGTGCTACCGTGCCAAAAAGCAATTCGACGCAACGGGAACGGAATTCTCAGACAGGGTTCTCAAATTTCCTGACGAACTTACGCCATGCCGACCTGGGTGCGAATTGGTCCCGCATCGTCGGGGCGTTGGTGAATATACGCCAAGAGTTGGGCTTGCAGAACGCCGTGGCCGGGGTCGTCGAACAGGTTCGTCGTCTCGTCCGGATCGGCTATCATGTCGTAAAGCTCGCCCGCACCCGACTGCATGTCTATCGTGAGCTTGTGGGTCTTTGTCCGCACCGTTCGCAGGCTGAGACCGACACCAGCGCGTGTTGGCAAAAGCTCCCATTCGTTCAACGCGAACGCGCGCGTGGCCCCGTCGGTTTCGATCAATGGGCGCAAGGATGTTCCATGCTGTGTTTGGAGGGCTTCGGCGTCTCCGTAATCGCAAAATGTTGGACCCAGGTCGAGGGTTGAGACGGGTTCGTCCACCCGTTTGCCCACCGGGACACCTGGGCCGCGCACAATCATCGGGACACGCAGCAGGCCGTCGTAGTGCATTGGGCCTTTCAGGATCAGCCCATGATCGCCAAGCCAGTCGCCGTGGTCCGAGATGTAAATCACGATCGTGTTTTCGGAGAGGCCGGCTTCGTCGAGCGCGATCAGGATACGGCCCACATTGTGGTCGATCAGGGCGATCTGGCCGTAGGTGTTGGCAATGATTTCTCGCAGTTGATCGTCCGTCTGTTCGGCAATGCGGCTATAGGATTTGCGGATTTCCGCGCCTTTCTTGTCACCGGCGGGTTCTGCTGTCAGCACCGCTTCGTGCCACCAAGGGCGACCTTCAAAAGTGCGTTTGCGGTACTTGGGCAGGTCCACCTCTGCCGGATCATGCAGGCGCGACCATGGCTCCGGCGCGTCGAATGGGTGGTGCGGATCTGGGAAGCTGACCCACGTGCAAAACGGCGCAGTGTCATCCGCTTCTGCTTTGTTGCTTGAGCGGGTCTTGCCGCGCCCATGCTTCAGCCACTCAATCGCCCGATCCGCAGTCCACGTTGAGTTGTGCCACGCGACGGGCAGTTTGGAATGCCATGTTTGCGCCGCCTGTTTCGTATCACCCGCGTTTTCCCGGTAAAGTGC
>JBCBCS010000238.1:0-4843 GCA_038530475.1 Pseudomonadota bacterium | reverse complement strand
TTACTCACCATGAGCGCGTCAATTGCATCGAGGCGGTCACGAACTTCCTTCATCAGACGCTGTATCTTGGCATTCCTGGCCGAGGCGGCAGAAGTTGCCAGACCAGTGCTTCTCATAACATCTGACCCGCCCGGCGATGCAACACCTGCGAAGACTGGGCTATGATCTGAGCCAAAATAGCTGTCCTGCGATACTGACGCAGTGGTGGCGAGCGAATAAGAGGCAGCCAAGGGACCAGCTACGGCAATGTGATCAATGGCACCGGGCCCAAAATTGCCTCGCAGATAGGTTGGTGGCAATTCTTCGGAAAGCAGGCGGAAGCTGCTGTCGATGTCAGATACAATCTTGACACTGTCGTCATACCCATCCAGCCCCCCTGCCCCGCAGTTACCAAGACTTGGTGTGCAGTCCTCGCTCACATCAGAGCCAACACGGATGTGTTTGCCAATGGGCTGGATGTTATAGTCACCGGCAATGACGACACTCCGCCCCCGCCCCAGCTGATCGCTCGCATCTTTCGCGACGCCACGTGCGTTATTTTCCCGTTTGGCTGCGTTCGGCAGATCTTCATCCCCTGAAGCACCTCCGGACGATTTCCAGTGAACGGCATAGACCGATAGCCCATCAGCGAAATCGGCTCGTAGAAAACCTCGTGACGGGCGCTCTTCACTTTTCATCGTCAAGCCCAGTGCCAACGACTCCGTTGGTACTGACGTGTCAGACGTTCTGGGATCATAGGGATCTCCATTTGGCAATTTGCCGGTGGTATCCCACTCTGCGACGCTCTCGAATGGTGTTTTGCTGATGATCGCGACCTCAAGTGATTTAAACCACTTGCCGGTGACCTCCACAGGAGGGGAAAAATCACTGATCACCCAGTGATCGAAACCGATCTTTTCAGCAATCGCCGCAACCTGTTGAGAGGAGATAACTTCCTGCACAACCAAAACGTCAAATGATCCAACGTCCAACTTCATATCGTTTACATTTTGAGCCAATATGTCTTTGTCTTGCTGTCCACCGTTGACGTTCCAAGTCAAGATTCTGGGAACATCTGCCCATGCCGAAGTGTAAGATAGACAAGTGATCAATGCGCAAGCTGTCATAATTTTTGATAGAAAATTCATCGGTCTCTCCCTGCCGGAACAATTGTATAGTCCCATAGCTGTATTCCAACTAGGTTGTTTTGACAAACAGAATTCCCAAGTCATCTGACTTTTGCAAACTGCGCACCTGAGCCCCTGCCCGCCGCAGCCGTCTTCCATTGACAGCTCCAATGCGCAGTAGATCCTCGTTGGTGGCACCGTGTTTGGCACATACTCGGGCTGATGAATTTATCATCAATTGGCTGTCGATCGCGGACGCGAGCCTAGACCGCCCCGAACACAAAAAAGCCCCACCCGAAAGTGAGGCCGCTCTGAGCACGATGTGCGTAGAATGCTAATTGGACACAATCAGCTCCTTTGCAGGCGTGCCTTTGTCTTTTGCGATATCATAAATGATCTCCAATTCCTGAAGGTGAAAGTGCCCGAAGCAGGCACGTATCTCTGGTGTGTCATTGATCGATAGGAGAAATCGCCCCTCGATCGCACCCAGCTTTTTAGCAATCTTTCCGAAATCCGAGCGGGAAAAAACGTGCTGCCCATAGTCAGTCTCACCGCCGAAATAGGGCGGGTCCAAGTAAAACAGAGTTTCGGGGCTGTCATACTTTTCGATGACATCGTGCCAAGGCAGGTTCTCAACCGTTACACCGCACAAGCGTTCATGAATGTCGGCGAGCAACGGCTCCAGTTTTGTGACGTTGAACCGCCCGGTCGTGCCCGTTGAAACTCCGAACGACTGGAACACCGCCTTCCCGCCAAAGGCGAGTCGCTGCAAGTACAAAAAACGACCCGCGCGCTCAAGGTCGGTTAAGGTCGCAGGGTCCGTCTTGAGCAAGCGATCAAAGTCTCTTCGCGAGGCAATCTGAAACTTCAGGCAGTCCATAAACTGCGGATAGTGCCGCTGCAGTATGCGGAACAAATTGACCAGCTCACCGTTGATGTCGTTGATGATCTCGCATTGCGCTAAGAACGGCCGGCGCAAGAACACACCGCCCAAGCCGACAAATGGCTCGACATAAGTTGTGTGTTTGAGCGCCGCTATGCGCTTGCAGATCGTTTTGGACAGTTTTCGCTTGCCACCTAACCACGCAGCAGCGGGTTGAACGGGCTCGCAATGGGTATCACCCAACAAATCCTTCATTTGAAATTTACCTCAAACCGTTTCGCTACCGCTCGCGGCGGTGCCATTGAGGTACTTGGTGGCGGCCGGGGTTTGTCTTGCTGGATGGCCCCGGCGGTTGCGAAAGCAGCCCCGCCGCACAGTCGTAAAGTCTTGTGTGCCGGCAGGCCCTACCGAAACCGACCCACCACTCGGTTAACCGCTGCCAGGCCGCACACGCTGATCAGCACAGTTGAAAAGTGCGGCTTGAACCATTCTGGCAGCTCAAGCGGATTGATTAAGTCAGACGGCCATGTGGTATCGATCATCACTGCAGCAACGTAGGCTGCAACGCTCATCTCAGCGACAAACAAGGGCAATCGGCCCAACACATGCGAAAACTTGACCTGCCGCACGGCCGCGTCTGCTTTCAGCGCGGCCTGCGTGGTGCCGTGCGCCAGCCGTTCTTTGTCCTTCTGATTGTCGAGGTATTTCTCACCAAGCCCAATCAGCGGACCCAGCAGCAGCTTTACAACAGACCGGATCATAGCTTTTTACCAACTGGGGATGTGGTTTGTAGCCGCTTGAACACAGCCCAAATCAAGATCGCGTAGCCCACGAAACTCGCAATATTGTCCGGCACGTAATCGCGCCAGGGGGTGCCCTCCAGCGCCTCCACAAACTGACCGTAATAGCCGGTGAGCTGCGTCAGAGCGCCCATGACGGTCATGATGACCGCCTCCGCAACAGTGGACAGGCCTCGCATTTTCTCGCGCGTGGGCGGGTGCAGGTTCCAGATCAAAACCGCAACGAGGATAACCAGCAAAGCCAATGTGATGATCGTTGTCATATCAAAATCCAATCCATGTAAAGAAAGTTGAAACTTCTGCGGTGACGCGGTCCCACCACCACACAAGGCCGCCGACAGCCGCCACAAGGCCTGCGCCGATCAAGCCGGGCGCGGCATTGTTTTGATCCATGGGTTTTTTCGGCACGGTGGGCGGTCGGGTGGAGGGCTTGGCCGGCGCAACGCTCACGGGCGGTTCACCACCCTGATATTCCAGCACGATGACGTAGAACGTCTCTTGTTTAGCTGCCCTAAGGTGAGATTTGATCTTGTCCCGAACCGTCACCCAGATCCCGCGCTCGACCGTCATGCAGCCCAGAGAGCTGGTTCCATTCCAGCCCCCACGATGCAGGTTGACGTGGAACATCCCGAATTGGTCGCGGCCGTTGTCGCGATGCACCCAGCACTTTTCGTGCTGCCGGAATGCCGGATAAGGCCCGCCTTTTCGCCTGTATCCGTGAGGTCCCGGCTTGTAGCAAACGGCCTGGTCGACACGGATGGAGGCTATGCCCTTGCGGTGGCGCGACGGGTCAACATTGAAGGGATAGGCGTCGTATCCAGCAGGCCCCAGCAGGAACAGCGCGTCATCGTAGATCCCGCGATCGTTGCGACCGGGCTTGCCTTTGCTGTCGCGAAAATAGCCGCGCACGGCCACGCCGACAAACGCATGGTCTGCGGCGTGATCAGGCAAAAGGTGCCTGTACTTTTCGATAATGGCCGATGTGACGCCGGCGGACTGTTGCGGATAACCAAGCGGAACTTTCTTGGTCTTAGGCGGCCGCGCGACAGGCGCTGCCGATGCAGGACCCATCCCTTCTCGCTTGATGATGCTTCGCGCTTTCGAGAAATAGCGCTTTACCCGGTCGAGCCCGTGGGCACCGCCGTTGACGATCTTGCGGACCCGCGTGATGTCCCCGCGGTTCGCCGGGGCAGAAACCTTCATTTCCTGCCAGAAGATGCAGGCCGCCCGAATGCCAAGATCAACATCGGTTCGCAGAAGATCGGGGTTCGACACCACGTCCACGCCGGTACGCCGTTTGACCGCTTCAAAGTTTGATCGGCCCGTCGTTTGCAGCGCACCGGAACCTCGATAGTTCCAGCCATCATCCGGCGTCACCAGATTATTAAAATACTCTCGCCTGTAGACCTTGTTGGCAATTTTGCGGGGTTGCCGCTCAAACTGTCTGGCATAAGCCAAAGTCTTGAACCTAGTAGGCCATGATTTAATCAGGCCCTTGGCGCTGTAATTTAGGTTTTCCTCAAGGATACGAAACCCGCCTGTTTCCGCCGCGACGTTCGCCCAAAATGCCGCGACATCAAGCGGGGTGGTGATGCCATGCTTGGGCATCCATTTAAGGGCAGCAACAGCCATCGCTTCGGCATGTTTCGGCATCGTATTTGCGCGCGCCAGACGGCGCAGTTGATCGGCAGTCAACATGGCATTCTCCAATGCAAAAGGGTGCCACCCCGCCGCCACAGATGACGCAGGAGAGGCACGGGTTAGATTTTGGGAGTGTCGGTTAGTCGATAATTTCGAAAGGAACCCACGGTGACAAAACCGTGGGTGCACCGCCGACCGCTTCAGGGAAGGACACGACGACGCGGATGCGCGACGGGCCCGGCAGGACGCCTTCCGTCAATCGAAAGCCATAGGCGATGTTGTGAATGCCAGTCGGTAGAGCGATTCCGTCAATTGATAAGTCAACCGAGTGCATGATGCCGCGACCGTTGGACACCCAGCCGTGGATGACAGGTTTGCCGCAATCATGCCGCAAGCGATGGATGCCGTTCCAT
>JBCBCS010000237.1:0-4870 GCA_038530475.1 Pseudomonadota bacterium | reverse complement strand
TCGACTGATCCGTTTAATACGTTCGCGCCCGAAAAAACGTCCCAAAACACAAACCCAGTCAGGCTCAGAAACGCAATCACAGCCCAGACTGTGAGCCAACCTCTTCGTGTGCCAAATAGCCATTCCGTGCCGACCTTAAAGAAGGACCGTTCCAATTCATTAATGCGCCCACCCGAATGTGGGGCAGCTTCCCCATCTGCCATTGCACTTTCTCCAACACCCAGGCTGATAAAAGACCAAATGGGAGCAGAAGCCTAGGCCAATTTTCCCGCAAAACGCGAACGGCAAGGTGCTGCAATTTCATCACAGGAATTCAGCTGCTAAATGCGGTGCTTTTAGGACCAATTGTCAATTCGGTAGGAGTATCCCGATTGCAGACAATAGCCGAACGCGGTGCCTCTCACTACTGTCCCTACTAACCACCAGACAGGGGCGAAGCGAAAGAGCAAGTATCGAGTGTTGAGCGGTTGTTAATCATTGCTGGGGCCGCTGTTGGAATCGTTGCGGCTAGCACATTCCCACCTCCTGACGGCAAGTTAGTTAATCGTTTGGCGCTGGGGGTGTCGAAACATTCATGCTGAGTAAGCGAGACGATTTTTTGCTACGATCTTTTTTTCATCAGTCTGCCAATGTGTTGATTGAAACCGATCTGAGAATAGATTTTCTGTCTTTGGTCATTTTTATACCTGTCCATAAATCTCTTTTCCTGAGAACCTTGCGGTGGTCTTAGGTCTGCAATGACATCCACTAGCTGATTCACCGCACGTTCTTGATCTCGTCGATCGAGCGGGATCAGCGTCAATGCCTCAATATACTGACTAATTAGGCAGTCTTTCAGAATATGGATGTCGATAGTCTCATCGACATCTCCGATTGAATTCAGCGCTTCTGATAGGTCAGCTTCGATGTTCTGAGCGAAAAGAGCTGCTCGAATAAGAGGATCTGTCTCCTCAGCTCGTAACTGTTCGGCTGCACGATAGAAACTGCCACTACCCGCCCAGATTGAGAAGCGTTTTAGAACATTGGTTATAAGCGCTCGCAAGATGAGATAGTATCGATTTTCGGGAACCGCTAAATCGCCCTTGTATTCTGCTCGAATGTTGATCCCGCGGTAGTTGATGACTCCTCCCTCAGCCAAGTGTTCCGCGAGTATTGGGGAGGTTATGAGCGACGTAAGAATAACTGGCCGAAGTTTCTCAAAGATCTTTTTTCTATCATCTTGATCTAGCGTCCTGGTCACACCGAGGATCGACGCCCCAAGCTGAAGAAATACGACACCACGCTCCTCAGCAGAAAATTTCAAACGCCGCGTCTTTCCTAGATGTGAGGGCTCGGGAGTGATCAAGATGGGCTCATCGGTTGGGCTCTCCGCCTCGCCAAGTAAATCTATCAGCTGTTCTTCGACCCTGGACGAAGTACCAGGTGCAGCAATGGTGAGGGCTTCACGGGCATGGTCAGCAAACTCGCTCAGTACTGTGGCCACTTCGCCATTGAACGCTTCAATTACCTCAAAAACAGCGTTAATCCGCTGCTTGTCGCTAGGGTTTTGGGCGATGTAAACCTCAGCTACACTAGGAAGCTTGAGAAGGCCTTCGCGAGACATGACGCTGTCTCTAAACTCTTGGTCATGCGTCATGTGCTTCGCGAGAAAATAATCCTCAATGCTGAGCATTAAGAAGCCATACTGACCATCATGTTCGCGCAATACAAAACTGTCTTCTAGTATCCGAACAACTTTTTCCGGAGGGAGTTGCTTTCTGAGGACCCCTTTACGTTTGAGAAATTCGTCAATCAGCGACAATAGATTGCCGTGGGATATGAAGGACGACTCATTTCTAAGCAACTCAAACGCAACGGTCGCAATTATGGCCTCAAGCATAACAATATCAGTCGGCTGGCCGGGTATATGATTTCGATGAGCTGCCCGTATTCTCTCAGAGAGCAAATTTTCAATCAGAAGGTATCGATTAAGTGGCTCTACAGACCCGTCCTTCAGAAACAAATCGACCAAGCTATGGACATAGAAGATAGATCTGGGTGCCTGAAGATTGTTGATTGATCGAAAGACGCGTTCTACGACTGCGCGTCGCTCTTCACTGGGCGGCGCGTTGTCATGACTTTCTACGATTTGAAGCGCAGTGTTTAACCTGATCGCTGAGAACTCGTAGTAATCGACCTCTCCGTCCGGGAGTCGAGCAGGAGCATTTGCTGGCATGTATCGCTGTGCCCCCCGCACCGCCATGCTCCATTGGCATTTTGGATATTCATTTGAAAAAGCGATGAATTGCTCGAGCGCCTGACTTGTTTCCGCACTAAAGTTGTCGACCCACAACCGCACAAGCCCAAGCAGTAAAAGCCTTTCTGCATCCGCCTTGCTGAGCCCGAAACGAGACAGCTCAGATGAAACGACGTCAGAAAAAGACTTACCCTCACGCGCTAAGCGGAAGTCTACCACGATGCTAAGACCATTAACGTCATCGTGATCGCCGTTGTGTCGAGTACAACAATATAGTAGAAATGAAGTCTTCCCGCTGAGCTCTTCGCCACTAATGATGCGGTTTCTTCGGTCGGCGAAAAAGTCATCTAAACCAATCCGCTCAACCGAGTGGCTGTCGGACCTGTATCGCACTAGATCAGGAGCAACGAAGCTACTTCCGTCCGATGCTGTCTGAACACCCAATTCGTTGGAATAATACGACGCAGCCTCGGAGCGGTGCTCACTCAAGCTCTGAACATCAAAGAACGCTTCCGTCCTCTTAAAGTAAGCAGTCGATTGAGGCGGTGCGCATGCAGTGCTTTCGATAGGCGTGATTGGGAACTTTCCAGTTCGGTCATCGAACCTGAATTGCCTAACCGCTGCGGCATTTGAGTCTCCTTTGAGCCAAACAACGCCAAGCGAACTTCCTGAATGATCTGCCGATGCACCAGCTAGGATGTGCACCAACGAACCCGTTTTGTCTTCGGAGTGTTCAATTGCTTGGTCGTGAATGTGCCCCGTGAGCAGTCGGGCGCTCCGAGATCGAAGCAGATGCGTGAGATCGCGCCCATTACTATCCCTATACCATGACAGGGGGTGGTGAGTTAGGACGACCGCGTTCTTTTCAATTCTGGAAAGGCACCCACGCAACTCAGTTGGTGCAACAAAAAGATCACCTTTTTCTGTTCTATCGCTAAACGACCCCACCAATCCGTTGAGGCAGACCAGCTTCAGGTCGGGTAGACTGAAAGATTTGATCCTTGGCTCTTCTCGAGTGACCGAGTTGTAACCAGCGTCCTCGGCGAACTGAAAAAAATTATCAAGTTTGCGGCGTAACTCGGAGTGGAGATCGTCTTCGCAAAGACGATCGTTCTCATACCTCGTAAAGTCAATTCGCTCTTTTTCGTCGATGGCTGTCCGGTCAATTTCATGATTTCCTGGAACAACGAACACATCGCTCGGCTCGATCGACAAGGCGTCTAGCAATGGATCAAGAAAATCAACCTTCACAGCCTTGAAATCGGATTCTCCAGTAGCTCTCGGCTCACCGCTGTTGACGATATCGCCAGTCAGACACAACAGCGGTTTGACAAGCGTTCCTCGCTCGGACAATTCCAAAACAAGGTTCAGTATTGCCTGGGCAGCCGACCTCGCGTGATCACGAGTTCGGCCCCTCCGGTAGGTGTAGTGAAGGTCGCTTAGATGTAGGATATTTCTCATACAAACTCTCATGCCAGCGAAGAGCAACTGCGCCTCGGCTACATTACACGTGGCCAATCTAAGTGGAAATGAATCAGCAGATGCTGGCTTCAACTGAGCTTACACTCCGGTATCGACGCCGAGAAGAATGCTCGGAAGCATCGGACAATTCAGCGCTGTGATAGGGAGATGTCCAACCGGTATCCAGACGTGAGTGGTCGTCAGTAATGGGCCAGATCACGTCTGAGCCGACCTCGATCTCTAATGTCTCAAAGTGCGCCCGTTCGAGCCCTCTCCAGCCCCGATCGAGAAGGCATCCGCGCTCCAGCTCGCCGCCGAAAGTCCTCCGCGCCCCAGCGCACCAAACGAATGATCACAAAAAGCGGAAGCTCCAGCTCCCACTTTTGCGCTGGCCTCCACTGGAAGGGACTATGCTTCGCGATCGCTGTCCGCGTTCGTTTGGCTTGTGTCCTTTGACTCAAAGGCCCGAAGCACGACCTGGCCATCTACGGGCAGCGACTTCAGCCTCACCGTGAGCCCTTTGCCATCGCGGTGGTAACGGGCCGTGCCAACTTCGTGGAAATGTCCACTTCCCTCCCCTTCGATCTCGTCGACCTGATAGGCGATATAGTCTGGCGCCGTTTTCACAAATTCATCTGCCATAAGCGTCTGATTATTATCTGATAATTGTAAGTTTGAGTGTACCATATGAATGTGTGTTAGATATGGGCTTGTAAATATTTTGCCCTCCTCTCGGAAGGCATACATGGAATGGCGAGGATCGTCATAAGGCGGCCAGTCCAGAGCGGCGCCAGCGCTCTTGACGGGACGGTGCGATCCTTAAGCTGACCATGGCCAACGAGATTTGCGCCGCCCGCGCTCCCCCACTGCCGTCGCTTAAGACCACTCTCGCCTGCCTCACCCAAACCCGCAGCCCCCAGGCTTTCGCTGACAAGCTGTCATGCCCGTCCAGCGCAAGCCCTGGGAACCTGGACATCGGATCAGATATGGCGAGCTTTGCTCGCCTGATCTCTCCTTACCTTTTGCGCGGCCGCGTCAGGGATCGTTCCCCGAAGGGCCAAGACAAGCAAAGCGCAGGCTTGGGCCGGCGCAGCCGGCGAGAGCCCGGCCCGAGGTCTCCGAGGGCGACGCCCTGAAAAACGGGTTGAAGAAAAGGAAGGATGCTGCGCCGAG
>JBCBCS010000236.1:252-4936 GCA_038530475.1 Pseudomonadota bacterium | reverse complement strand
GTGTCGATCGTGCGGCCAGACACGATGCTGTCGACGGCCTCAAGGTCACTTGCCAAATCGTCAATCGAACCAAGTGACCTTGAGGCCGTCGACAGCATCGTGTCTGGCCGCACGATCGACACGCTTGAGGATTATGCTGCGCTTCAGCAGCGCCTGAAGGACAAACGCAAAAGCGACCCTATGATCGCCGATAGCTCGGTGGATCTGGTTGTATCAAATTGCGTAATCAATCTGGTCGACACAGACAGTAAGAACGCAGTCCTGGAAGAGATCTTTCGCGTCCTGCGGCCAGGTGGTCGGATTGCTTTGTCGGACAATGTCTCGAACGTGGATGTGCCCGAAGAACTGAAAAGTGACCCAGAGCTTTGGGTGGGATGTTACTCTGGGGTCTATCAGGAACAGGCCTTCTACAAGGCTTTGCAAGACGTCGGGTTCATCGGCTTAAACGTCGAAGAGCGTAAGAATGTGCCAGAAAAAACCATCGGCGACGTAACCTTTCATTCTGTCACTGTTACGGCGACCAAGCCTGTTCAGTCTGATGCGACCGAAGGTTTGCAGGTCATGTACAAAGGCCCTTGGTCATCGGTCACTGACGACAGCGGCACATCGCTGCCACGCGGAGAAGCGGTGACCTTGCCTGCCGATACCGCACAACAACTGCGTCATGCGACTTTCGCAAATCACCTGCACTTCCTGAACGAAGCGACAGCGGACGAAAGCGGATGCTGACTTGATGGCGATGTGCCGTCAATCGCACTGATTTCACAAGACAGACAAAGGAGAGAATGTAATGGGATCATCGATCGTAGTCTCGATCTTTGAAGGGGGTTATCAGCCAATCAACGCGTTGTCCGGGCTTGCAGCCTTGCGCAACGCTGGTCACGACACTGATTTCCTGGATGCCTATGTAGAAGGCTATGACATTGAAAAGCTGAAGGAATACGACACGATTATTCTGCCAGTTCCGCTGTTTGACAGTCTCAATTCAGCGATTCAGCTTTCAAAGGAACTCGACGAGGCGGGCTGCAAGGCAGAAAAGGTCATGTTCGGGCAATACGCCACGATCAATGCGCCCTACCTCAGTGGTCGGTATGCCGATCACGTCGTCAGTGGTGAATGGGAAGTTCCGCTGGTTTCGCTGATGGACCAGAAGGCTGGGGGCAAAGAGCCGTCAGTGAATGTCTACAGTCACGGTCGAGTGACGCCGGAAAAAACGGTTCAGATGCTGAAGTTGCGCGGCACAATGGCCAAGCCGATGCGGCATGTCGCGCCCAACCTGACCAAATACCCGCAGCCGCATCTTGCGACGCTCATGGGTGAAGAAAAGATTGTCGGCGGGATCGAACTGACCCGGGGTTGCCACCACAAGTGCACTTACTGCTCAGTATTCTCGGCCTATGACGGCAAAGTTCTTCTCGGCGATATTGATCAGGTCATCGAAGATATCGATGCAATGGTCGATCAGGGCATGGAACACATGACCTTTATCGATGCTGAATTCTTCAACGCCACGCGCAGAAGCTTCGACGCACTTGCGCGCATTCATGCTCGTCACCCCAAGCTGACCTTCGATTTCACCACCCGTGTGGACCATATCCTTGAAAATCGTGATCGCTTGGGCGAGTTGCGAGAACATGGTGTGCGGGTCATTACCTCCGCTTTGGAATTCCCAAAAAATGAAGTTTTGCAGCAGGTCTGCAAAGAAGTCGACGTGGAAGACTTAAAGGAGTCCGTTCGTCTGGTCCAAGACTCGGGCATCACGCTGAACCCTACGTTCATCATGTTCAACCCTTGGGTAACGCTTGAAGATTTTCCGAGGTTCCATGACTTCCTGGTGGAAACCAATATGGAGAACTCGGTCGATCCAGTGCAGTTCGAAACGCGGCTGCATCTGTATAAGGGCTCGCCGCTTTTGAAAAACGATACGATCAAAGCGCTCCGGCTTGAAGAGCATGAGTTCCATTTCGATTGGTTTCACCCCGACGAACGTGTCGATCAGTTGTTTCAAGCCTCGGTTACGCCGGCCGTTGAGGGGCAGTTCAAGCGTTGTTGCTTGAAATGCTGACAAGTCTGGTCGCCACGTATTTTTCAAATCGGGGAACACTATGAACAAGCTTGTCGAAATTATGGACCAAGCCGCCAAAATCGCGGCGCAGGCGCCAGGTGTAGGCGAGAAATTAGACTGGCACGCGACAGGCTTTGACCGGGCCGTTTCCGACTGGTATGTGCACACGGTTCCACAAGACGGTCACTGCGTGCTGATTGATGCGGCCGAGCCCGCATTGCAAGCGCGCACGACCGGTGACAGTGAAACCAGCGTTATCCTTATGCAGCGCACCAAACCAAATGGGCTCACTTATCCTCAAAAATGGGCTGTTTCGCACCGAAGCCCCAGTGATTTGCGTAGTCGCGACGACTTAGTGCTCACAAAGGCTAAGGCGGCTGGGACACTGTTTGAGTTGCAAAAGGTTTTGTCCGAAGCGGATGTGGACACTCCGTGGATGCCTGACGCCAGCGTAGATGCCGTTATCGCGCCCTTTCTTTTGAACACTTTGGAAGGCGAGGAACGGAAGAACGCGCTGTCTGAGCTGTCTCGCGTTCTGGTGAACACGGGGCGGTTAGACATGCTCGTGCTGGCTGCTGACGAACCTTTGGATGGGGCGTATGCCGATTGTCAGGGTCACTTTTGCACATCCTTTCCACTTGCAGATGAGCTGTGCCATCTACTGGGTGTGGCAGGCTTTCACGGGGTCGCGCTCAAACCGCTTCTTGAGCGTCCGGTCTTCATTCTTGAAGGGGCTGAGATCCGCATCTTTGCTGTAAGTGCCTTTGTCGGGACCAGTGGAGTGTGTCTCGAACAGGGTGACGCGGCGGTCTATCTTGGTCCATGGTCCGAGGTGCAAGATGACGACGGCCATGTTTATCCGCGCGGAGTGCGTATTGCAGTATGCGCCAAAACCGCCGGCATCCTGCAACGCGCCCCTTACGCCGGTTGTTTTGAAATCATTCGAGCCTACGACCGACCCGATCTGAAGGACGCCACGCTTTTCGATTGCAATCGCACAGCGGTGCGGTCAGCGGCCGAGACAAAAGGCCGGATTTCCATTGGTTCTTCGATGGCAGGTTCGCTTGATCCCGTGCGCGACGATGGTTGTGGATGTTGAGTTGTTGGGAAACCTCGGCAGATGACTCCGCTCCAACCCACACTTGAATTGCTCGACCGACTGATCGCATTCCCGACGGTGTCCAAAAGCAGTAATCTTGAGATGATCCACTGTATCAAGGACTACCTAACCAATAGCGACGTGCGGGTGACTGTGCTGCCCAATGCGGCAGGCGACAAAGCTGCGTTGTTCGCCTCAGTTGGGCCGGATGTTCCCGGCGGCGTCGTGCTGTCGGGTCATTCCGACGTCGTGCCAACGGATGGTCAGGATTGGAGTTCGGACCCGTGGCATCTGCGCGCTGACAACGATCGTCTGTATGGCCGTGGCACCTGTGACATGAAGGGCTTCTGCGCATCTGTCTTGGCCAGAATGGTGACCCTGAACTCTGACGACCTGCAACGGCCCATTCACATGGCGCTGAGCTATGACGAAGAAATCGGTTGCCTGGGCGTCGCTCCGTTGATCGACCATATGCGAAAAACAAATATCCGGCCGGAAGCTGTCATCGTCGGTGAGCCCTCGAGTATGGAGGTTGTCCACGCGCACAAGGGTACGTGGTCACTCTTGACCCGTGTAAAGGGGCATGAAGTCCATTCGTCGATCTGCCACAAGGGCGTATCAGCGGTGATGGTCGCCGCGCGACTTGTCACGTGGCTGGAAGACCAAATGATCGCAAATGCGGAACAGGCTGCATCTATGAGCGCCGAACCGGACTTTGATCCGCCGTATACGACGCTTCATGTTGGCCGCATCAAAGGCGGCACCTCGGGCAATATCACGGCTGGATATTGCAGCTTCCCCACCGATATTCGCGTGCTTCCCAATGAGGATATGGCACAGTGGTATGATCGCTACATAACCTTTGTCCAAGAGACCGAGGCCAAGATGCGCGAGATACACTCGGACACGTCCATCTCGGTTCAGGTGATGGCACGGGTTGCTGGCCTTGCTGTTGAAGACCCGGGGGCTGCTGAGGCGCTCGTGCAAGATCTGACCGGTGGATGTCGAAGCCATATGGCTGGCATCGGTAGCGAAGCGGGCCTGTTTCAAGAAGCTGGGTTTTCCACGGTGATTTGCGGTCCTGGATCAATTGGTCAAGCACATCAACCTGACGAATATGTCTCAAAGGTCCAACTTGGACAATGCGACAGGTTTATGCAGGACCTGGGCCTGAAATTATCGGCCTAATTTCCGGGTGTGTTCAAGTTAACGAATTCTTGTGTGGTGAATTAAATTCGCGTTCGCATCGATGCTCGCTATTGGCAAATACCCGCCTAGATAGAATTTATGAATTGTACCGGGTGTGTTGAAGTGCATAAATAGAGGCAGTGGGAGGAAATATTCATGATATTTGCGTGGAAGAAAAAGCTGAAATGCGTAGCGTAATATATTGAGATCATGAATCAAAACTTCATACGATTCTGGGTCGCGCAAATATCCGTATACCTGGGTTCAAGAATTACCAGGCAGATTATCCCGATAGCAGCGATCACAACGCTCGGAGCAGACGCTGCAAACAT
>JBCBCS010000236.1:0-242 GCA_038530475.1 Pseudomonadota bacterium | reverse complement strand
TGCACATGTTCGACCTTTTGACATGGTGGCCATTCTGTTTTCTCGTGGCTGCTTATGGCGCGTGCTATGCTTTCTCTGAGATTTCAGAGCGATCTCTTGTTCCGGATATTGTAAATAAAGATCAGCTAGTTGGCGCGAATTCGAGGTTGGCATCCACCGAAGCCGTAGCGGAAATTTGCGGACCTTTGGTCATGGGAGCGTTGCTGGCATATTTGCTTCCAACGACAGCCTTGATCGCCGAT
>JBCBCS010000235.1:0-4987 GCA_038530475.1 Pseudomonadota bacterium | reverse complement strand
CTCGATTTCCGACCATCGTTGAACTGGCCAGTGCATTCGAGGACCACATCGCAGCCCTTCCAATCAAGCTCGGTCGGGTCATAGGTGGACATGACATCGATCGGGCCGCGTCCCAGGTCGAGCTTTCCATCCTCAACCCGGATTTCACCGGGAAAGCGGCCGTGGACGGAATCGTAGCGCAAAAGGTGGGCGTTGGTTTCAACCGGGCCGGTGGCGTTGATCTTGACCACCTGGACGTCGTTGCGGGTCGCCTCAGCGATGTGGGCGAGGGTACAGCGGCCGATCCGACCAAATCCGTTGATGCCGATTGTGACGGTCATTGCGCTTTCCTTCCACCACGTGAGCTTGTCTTTCGTATACGTGGTATACCATTGTAGACCAACTGGATAATGCCAAGTGTTTCAGACTGTTAGCGATAAAGGTGCCGCGAAGCCGCAGGTTTGCGCTAACCGTTTGCGCGAACAGCGGCCCTTCCGCGCCAATCCATAGGGCTGGCCATAGGTGTCCGGACGCTACATTTTGGCCCGAAAGAGAATCACGAGGTGCGGTATGAGCGGTTTGATTGCCCTGTTGGATGATGTGGTGGCGCTGACCAAGGTGGCGGCGGCATCGGTGGATGATGTGGCGGGCATGGCCGCCAAGGCAGGCACCAAGGCCGCAGGCGTTGTGATCGACGATGCCGCCGTGACGCCGAAATACGTCACCGGCCTCAGCCCGAAGCGAGAGCTTCCGATCATCTGGAAAATCGCCCGCGCGTCGTTCTTTAACAAACTGGTGATCCTGCTGCCGGTGGCCATGATCCTGCAGGCCTTCGCGCCGATCGTGCTCGTCTTCTTGCTGATGTTGGGCGGGCTTTACCTGTGCTTTGAGGGGGCCGAGAAGGTCTGGCATGTCCTCGCGCCGCACAAGGACAACCATGTGCATAAGGAAGAGATCGACGATCCGGCACATTTGGAGGAATCCCGGGTGCGCGGTGCGATCAAAACCGATTTCATCCTGTCCGCCGAGATCATGACGATCACGCTGAACGAGATTACGGGCAACTTTCCGGATGCGGGCATCTTCCTGCAGGGTGCCACACTGGCGGTGATTGCCGTAATCGTCACGGCGGTGGTCTATGGCTCGGTCGCGCTGATCGTGAAAATGGACGACACGGGTCTGTGGTTTGCGCAGAACGGGCGGACCGGTCTGACGCGATCGCTGGGGCGGGGGCTGGTCAAAGGTATGCCCGGATTCCTTCTGATGCTGTCTTTCGTCGGTACGCTGGCCATGTTGTGGGTCGGTGGATCGATCCTTGTGAACGAACTGCATCACCTTGGGCTGGATTGGCCCTATGATCCGATCAAGGCGCTCGCGTCAGGGTTTACCGGCTTTGTCGCTTGGGCGATCACCGCAGGCCTCGATGGCATCTTCGGGCTGATTGTCGGACTGGCGCTGATCCCGGTGGTAACCAAAGTCTTGATGCCGCTGTTCGGTGGGAAATCACCGGCGCATTAGATCAGAAGCTCGCCATGCGGCGTTGCAGATCGCCCAAGGTGAAGGAGGCGCGAATGCCAGCCTCCCCCTGGGGGACAAAGCCGGGATCCGAGGTCACGCAGCGCAAGCCACAGAGTTGCCGGGTGCTGCGGGTCTGAAAATCCACCAGCCAAACGCGGCCCCCCGGCGTGCTGACATAGCCGTCGATCCCGAATTGAAAATCCGACTGAAGATCAAGCGTTGAGGGCACTTCGTTGTCATAATCGGAGCCATATGCGCCATGGGTGTGGTAGCTGGCAAAGATGCCTTCACCGGGCCGTGGGGCAGGCATCGCGCAGGAGGCGAAGGTCCCAGGGACGGGGCGAGTGGCTTCGATCTGGCCTTGGGCGTTGAGGAAGAAATAGCCGCAATATTCCCGTTCTTCTGCGATGGAGCGGGCTTGGATCGAGTTGAGGAAGTTGATGGCGAACTGATCGGGCACGGGCCCCGACGGTGCGTTCGGTGGGGCGACAGAAATGCCGCCGCGTGCAGCGTTCGGCGGGATGCGGACATTGCTTTGAACGGCGGTGGGCGTCGGTTGAGCGACAGCGCCAGATGGCTGACCCATCGGTTGAAGGAGCGCATCATTTGGCGCGGGCTGAACGAAGATCTGGCCGGTTGGCGCTGGAGCACAGGCGGAAACGGACAAGGCCAAGGCGGCCAGCAACGACGGTACGCGCAACATGTTAAGTGTCCTCTTTCGGCAGCTGGACGATCCGGCGCCCGGTCAGGGGGAAAGCCTAGCAGCTTGGCATGGCACCACAAGTCGGATGCAGGGGCAGGCTGACGATATCCGCTGGCGGCAAGTCTCGCGCTGCGTCGGAAACGGGCTGGGGCAGGGGATGCCGCGTCGGAAACGGCAGCGCCCCGACCCGGAGCAAACTCCGAACCGGGGCGCGTTGTTGTCAGAGCGGCACCTTAGCCGAGCAGGTCACGAACCTTCTGCGCTGTGGCCTCTGGCGTGATGCCGAATTGTTCGAACAATTCATTTGCCGGGGCCGACGCACCGAAGCCGTGCATGCCGACAAAGCCCGACTTCTCACGCTTGCCGCGCTCGCCAAAGAGCCAACGGTCCCAACCAAAGCGGATGCCCGCCTCAATCGCGACGCGGACCGGACCGCCGGGCAGGACGCGCTTGCGGTAGCGTTCGTCCTGCTCCTCAAACAGCTCCCAGCAGGGCATGGAGACGACGCGCGTGCCGATGCCCTCGGCCTCAAGAATGTCGCGGGCGGCGAGCGCTACGCTGACCTCAGAGCCTGTGGCCATCAGGATCGCCTGACGCTTTCCTGCCTCGGCATCCTTCAGAACGTAGGCGCCTTGGGCAGACAGGTTCTTGGTCTTGTGCTCAGTGCGCACGCACGGCAAGCCCTGACGGCTCAGCGCCAGCACAGTTGGCGTGGTCTTGGACGTGAGCGCCATTTCCCACGCCTCCGCCGTCTCAACCGTATCGGCGGGACGGAAGACGTTGACGTTGGGCGTGGCCCGCAGCATCGCCAGATGTTCGACCGGCTGGTGGGTCGGGCCGTCTTCGCCAAGCCCAATTGAGTCGTGCGTCATGACATACGTCACCGGCACCTGCATCAGAGAGCTCAGGCGCATCGCGCCGCGGGCGTAATCGGTGAAGCACATGAATGTGCCGCCATAGGGCCGGATGCCCCCATGCAGCACCATCCCGTTCATCGCCGCCGCCATCCCGTGTTCACGGATACCGTAATGGATGTAGCGTCCGGCGCGGTTGTCTGGCGTGTGGACGCCAAGATCGGCGGTCTTGGTGTTGTTGGAGCCTGTCAGATCAGCTGAGCCGCCCACAGTTTCCTGCATGATCGGGTTCACGACCTCCAGCACGCTTTCAGACGAGGCGCGGGTGGCCACTTTCTTTGCGGATTCAGAGGCTTGCTTTTTGAATGCCTTGATGGTGGCGGACAGCTTTTTGGGCGCATCCAGCGCAAAGGCGCGGTTGAACTCGTCTTGCTTAGACTTGCTCAGCTTGGCGAACCCGGCCTCCCATTCGGCCCGGGCGGCGGCACCGCGTTCGCCGAAGGCTTCCCACTCAGCCTTGATCTCGTCCGGGATTTCGAAAGGCCCATAAGGCCATCCATAGGCCTCTTTCGCGGCTTGAAGCTGCTCAGCATCCGTTAACGCACCGTGGCCCTTGGACGTGTCCTGTGCGGCGTGGCCCAAAGCGATATGCGTTTTGCAATTGATCATCGACGGGCGCGGATCAGCCTTGGCGGCTTTGATCGCGGCGTCGATTTCATCCGGGTTGTGGCCGTCGATCTCCTGCACATGCCAGCCAGAGGCTTTGAAGCGCGCGGATTGGTCGGTGATATCAGCCATATCGACGGTGCCGTCGATGGTGATGTTGTTGTTGTCGAAGAAGACAACGAGGTGGCCGAGCTTTTGCATACCGGCAAGGCCAATCGCCTCTTGGCTGACGCCCTCCATGAGGCAGCCGTCCCCGGCAATCACATAGGTGTGGTGATTGATGACTTTTTTGCCGTAGCGGGCGCGCAGGATTTCTTCGGCCAGTGCGAAACCGACGGAATTGGCGATCCCTTGGCCCAGCGGGCCGGTGGTTGTTTCAACACCTTCCAGGTGGCCATATTCCGGGTGCCCGGCGGTGCGGCTGCCCCATTGGCGGAAATCCTTGAGCTCCTGAAGCGTCGCCTGTTCGTAGCCCGTAAGGTAGAGCAGGGAATAGATCAGCATCGAGCCGTGGCCCGCCGACAGGATGAAGCGGTCGCGGTCGGGCCAATGGGGGGCCTTGGGATCAAACCGCAGGTGCTTTTCAAACAGAACAGTCGCCACATCGGCCATGCCCATCGGCATACCGCTATGGCCGGAATTGGCTGCGGCCACCGCATCAAGCGTCAATGTGCGGATCGCGGCAGCGCGCATCCAGTGGTCGGGGTGGGCGGAGCGAAGGGCTTGGATGTCCAAAACGGGGGCGTCCTTTGTGTCTGGTGGCTTGGGGACGGGTGTATCAAGGCGCGGGACAAGATCAAGACAGTAGCGTTTTGGTTGAAGTCTGAGGCGCAGCCCATTGATCCTAAGTGGTTTTCCACGTTTGCCCACAATCGGACCATGGCATAGCATAAAGAAAGCGGGGACGATTCGTTGTCTCTCAGAGCAGGACAAGCCCGGAATGCGCCGAACTGGCGCTCCGAACGGGCGGAAAGGACAGGCGTATGAGTGATATTGAATCTCTGGAGGGACGCATCACAGCGGCACTCGACCGGATCAGTGCGGGGGCCGAACGACTTGCGGCGCTAGAGCCTGCACCGGTTGCAGCAGACGGCGCGCCGAGCGAAGACCTCGCCGCTCAGGTGGCCCAACTCACCGCCAGGCTGGATGAAGAACGCACCGCCAATGCCCAGCTCGAAGAGCGCGTGAAACTGCTGAAAGAACGACAGGACGGCAAACTGGCAGAACTTGAGGCCAATGTAGAAGCGGGGCGCGGGCGCTCTGCCCG
>JBCBCS010000234.1:0-5074 GCA_038530475.1 Pseudomonadota bacterium | reverse complement strand
GTTTGTCGGGATTTGGCACCACTTTCCAGACCCGCATAAAGAAGCGTCATCGACGGTGCGGATGCGATACGCGACATGGTGATGATCGCCAGAAACATCACGAATGTCGCCACCACAACGGCGATCTGCCGCCGAAAATCCATGTTCATCCATGCATTCAGTAGCTGCTGCACTTTGGCCTCCGTACACCGCACGTTCTGCGCGGCTCTGGCATCAGCAATGAACCATCAGACTTAACAATCGGTTAGTTCATCTGTGCCAGAACGCGGATCAAGCGAAACTGGCGAGACAGCAATGACAGACGCATCCGCAGAACCGGAAGAAGAAGAGGTAAAGTCCTCGAAATTGCCATTAATTCTTGGCCTAGTCGCTGCACTTGTCGGCGCTGGCGGAGGGTTTTTTGCGACCTTTACCGGCATTCTGTTTGCGCCCGAATCGCCTGAGATGGTCGAGGAAGAGGTTGAAGAAGCAGGTCCTCTGCCAGACGTTGCTTTCATAGCTGTGGACCCGATCATCGTCAGCCTCGGCGGCGGCGCCGACAAACAGCACCTGCAGTTTCGCGCCCAGCTTGAGGTGCCGACACGGCACAGCGAAGACGTACAGACCCTGTTGCCCAGGGTGATCGACGTGCTGAACGGCTATCTCAGGGCGCTCGAGCCCAGCGATATCGAGGCGGCGTCTGCGCTCACACGATTGCGAGCCCAGATGCTGCGGCGCGTACAGATCGTGGTCGGGGCGAACCGGGTGAATGACCTGCTCATCATGGAATTCGTGGTAAATTGAGGGAGCCTCATGGATTTGATCGCTGACATCTTGCTCGCGGCTGGGGCGCTCGCTGCCGGATTCTACTGCTTTGTCCTCGGGCGTCGCCTCAAGCGCTTCAACAGCCTCGAACAAGGTGTCGGCGGTGCCGTCGCGGTGCTATCCAGCCAAGTCGACGACCTGTCGAAAACGCTTGAATCCGCCCAGAAGACGGCGGCCAGTTCAGCAGAGACCCTGAGCGATCTCACGATGCGCGCAGAAGAGATGTCGCGCAAGTTGGAGTTGCAGATGGCCTCTTTGCACGATCTGCCGAATCCAAAAGCAGAGGAAACGCCGATCACGGCCCCGCCAGAAGCCGAAGATTCACCCGAGCCCATGTTCATGCGCCGGGCATCTGGAGGAAACTGATGGCCAAATCCGCAAGAAAACGACCGGTCGCGTCAAAGGGGTCAATCCTGTTGATCGCCGGTCTTTTGATCAGCTCTGCCGGTTTGCGCATCTTCACGAATGCTGGCGCAGCTTTTGCAGAAGGCGACTTGGCAAACCAATTCTTGGCGCCCTCGACAACCGCGGTCGAGACCAGCACCGCCGCCCCCGCCCGCGCCGAAGTGGCGAGCCTGCTCGAAGCATTACGTCAGCGCGAAGCCGCTGTGGCAGAACGCGAAGCCGCGCTTGATGTGCGCGCCAAGTCGCTTGAGGTCGCCAAAACCGAGGTCGAGAGGCGCATCGTCGCGCTCGAAGAAGCGGAACAGCGATTGAGTGCCACGCTCGCCCTTGCCGACACGGCGGCAGAGGAAGATCTGGCCAGGCTTACGGCCGTCTACGAGAACATGAAGCCCAAGGATGCGTCTGCCTTGTTCCAGGCCATGGAGCCTGAATTCGCCGCCGGGTTCCTGGCGCGCATGCGTCCCGACGCGGCGGCCAAAATCATGGCCGGGCTTGAGCCTCAAGCCGCGTATTCCATCAGCGCAATTCTTGCCGGTCGGAACGCGAACGCGCCGAAAAACTGAACCAGACTGATAATATTTTAACCGGTCGCTGGCAGGGTGCCCTCGGAACGGAATGGCAGGTGTGACAAATGCTCGGCATCGTTGGGATCGTAGTTGTGTTCGTCATGGTTTTCGGCGGCTATTTCCTGGCCGGCGGCAAGTTTGGCATCATTATTGGCGCCCTGCCGTTCGAGATGACGATGATCGGCGGCGCTGCCGTCGGGGCATTTCTGATCAGCAACTCGATTTCAGAGGTCAAGCACACGCTCAAAGACGTGGGCAAAGTGTTCAAGGGTCCAAAGTGGATCCAGGACGACTACAAAGACCTGCTGTGCCTGTTATTCGAACTGATCCGGCTTGCCCGGCAAAACCCGGTTGCAATCGAAGAGCATATCGAAGCGCCGGAAGCGTCTTCGATCTTTTCGAAATACCCGAAAATCGTTGCCGACGGCGAAGCCACAGCCTTGATCTGTGATACCATGCGGTCGGCGTCGATGAACTACGACGATCCACACCAGGTCGAAGAGGTCCTCGAGAAACGGATCGAGGCGAACATGCACCACGCCCTGCATTCCAGCCACGCATTACAGACCGTCGCCGATGGCCTGCCGGCGCTGGGAATCGTTGCCGCCGTTTTGGGCGTTATCAAAACAATGGCTTCGATCGACCAACCGCCAGAAGTGCTGGGAAAGCTGATCGGCGGCGCACTTGTTGGCACTTTTCTCGGGGTGTTTATGGCGTACGCACTGGTCGGCCCCTTTGCATCCAAGGTGAAAGCAGTGGTTGAAGAAGACGGACATTTCTATCTGTTGATACGCGAAGTGCTTGTGGCCAACCTGCACAATCACTCAACCAACATCTGCATTGAAGTGGGCCGCCAGAACACCCCATCGCATTTCCGCCCCAGTTTTTCGGACCTGGAAGAGGCGATCAAGTCGGTCAAGCAATCCGCTGCGTGATGCATTTCATTCGGGTCATATCCGTCATTTTATTGTGTCTGTCCGCGACGATCGCTGTCGGGCAAGGTATTCCAGTGCGATCTGGTGCACATGACGGATTTGCGCGCCTTGTCGTGCGCGTACCGAACGGCGCATCGTGGGACCTGCAACCCGTGGAAGGCGGCGCAGCATTGCGAATGGAAGGCTATTCAGGTGACTTTGACCTAAGCGGTGTCTTCAATCTGATCGACAGGTCGTTCATTGCGGCCGTAACAAACACCGGCAACGGGTTTGACGTTGTTTTTGGCTGCCCGTGCGAGGCAGAGGCGTTCGAAGTTGATGGTGGCTTTGTCGTCATTGATGTCTCGGAAAGCACTCAAACCACTTCGGTGTCCCGCATCCCCGTGCTTGACTGGCCAACACCCGGGACTGCGCTACAGCTACCCGGTTCGCGCGCCCAAGCGCCCGCGCCGCCAACTGCGACGAAATCAGAATTGTCAAATGCCGTTGATCTGGCGACCGATGACCCAGAGCCTATCACACCCATCGTTTCGCCAAGCCAGCGCACGTTGGCAGATGCCCTGCCCGAGCCCGATGATAAAACTGGCGGTGTGTCTCCGTCCCAACTCGCTGCGGCCCAACAACAATTGGCCCAGCGAGTAGCAATCGCTGCAACAAGGGGCATATTGGACCCAAGCCGAAACACCACCGATCTCCCGCTCAATTCGCCACGGCCGCAGATCGATGTTTCAATTTTCGATTCATCTGCCGATGGTCCGTCAGCGGAGAACCCTGATACAGGGTCTGGCGCGGCAAACTTGCGCGTGACGAGCAGTTCCGATTTGCCCGGTCAATCATTGATACGCGATCTGGAATCAACGGCGATGGGCTTGCAATGTCCAGACGAGAGTCGCGTAGATGTCGGCTCCTGGGGAACGGATCTGCCGCCGATGCAATTCATCTCTGAACTGCGCGCGCAACTATTTTCGGAAACCGATCGCTTGCAGCCAAACATTGCTGTCGAGCTTGCTCGGCTCTATCTCCACTTTGGCTTCGGCGCCGAAGCGCGCCAAGTCCTTTCGATCTCCGAAGTCGTGCGATCCGAATACCCGGAACTCGTGGAAATTGCATTGATCATGGAATTCGGGGAACTGAAAGGAGAAACATACCTTGCGCGCTTTGCCGATTGTTCGAGCGCAGTCGCCTTGTGGGCTATTCTGGCGCGCGAAAAATTAGACCCGTCGGCTACACTCGACATCAATGCCGCACTGCTTGCGATCACCGGATTGCCCATGCATTTACGCCGATTCTTGGCACCAAAGCTCAGTCGGAAACTTCTGCAATTCGGAGATGAGGACGCTGCGGCAACTGCCCTTCGCAGCCTTGAACGCTCCCCCGAACCTCTTACCGCCGGCGCGGAACTCGCGCGCGCTGAGCTGCAAATGGCCGAAGGTGATCGCGCCGCGGCTGAAGAAACACTGGCCGACGTGGTCGCATCAAACGAACAGCAATCCGCAGAAGCGTTAATTCAGTTCGTCGACTCGCATTTGGCGGCAGGCACACTGATCGACGAAGATGTCGCCACTCTTGTCGAAGCCTATGCGATTGAAATGCGTGAGGACCCGCTTGGGGCGGAACTGAAACGTGCACACGTTCTGGCGCTCGCCAAGTCCGGGCAATTCGACAAAGCGTTCGACGCGTTGGATCGCATTGGCTCAGGCGCTGATCGATCCGCAGAGACGGATTTGCACACGCCATTGATCGGCATTGTGACCAGCAATGCGCCTGATGTTGTTTTCCTCGAACGTGTTTTCGACCATGCTGAACAGCAACGCCCAATTTCAATTCCTGCGATCAGTCTGTCCGCTGCGCAACGCCTCACGGACCTTGGGTTTCCGAATGTTGCTGAAGCGGTTCTCGCACAACAGGAGGCACTTCCCAACTCCGCGCGCGTGAAAGAACTGCGCGCGCGCATTGCGCTGGATCTTGGGCGGGCATCCGAGGCTGAAGCGTTGCTTTTCTCGGTTGAAGGCCAACGGGCGGACGAGCTGCGCGCCGAAGCGAGGCAACTGTCTGATGACTTCTCCTCGGCGTCAGAATTGTTCGCAAATCTCGGAAACGATGATGAAAGTAATCGTAACGCTTGGCTCGCAGAGGATTGGGACAGGTTGGCAGAAGCAGACAATGGCCCCTTTTCAGCTGTTACCCGTGTCATCGATGCTCTGGTTGAGGACAGTGGTGAACCCGACGGGATGCTTGGGCGTCTGTCTGGCGCTGTGTCCGAAAGCGCTCGTGCGCGTGAGGTGATCCAGTCATTGCTCGAAACTGAAGACGCAAATTAACACCAGTCTGCTCTGGCGCTTACCGAATCTAAACGGACCGCAC
>JBCBCS010000233.1:0-5094 GCA_038530475.1 Pseudomonadota bacterium | reverse complement strand
ACAATTCAATCAATGTCTTCGCGCGGGTTCAAACCGGTGGCACGCCAGGTGCTGATACCAGCACCGGGGGTCTTGGTGCATTGCAGAATATCGATGTCACCTCGAGTTCTGGTGCGACCTCGGCCCTGACGGCGATTGATGGTCTGATCAGTCAGTCCATTGATGCGGCTGCAGCTTTCGGTTCGGCCCAAGGGCGGATCGAAACCCAGGCTGATTTCATCAGCAAGCTGTCGGACAGCCTGAAGTCCGGCATCGGCGCGATGGTGGACGCCAACATGGAAGAAGCCTCTGCACGCCTGCAGGCGCTTCAGGTTCAGCAGCAGCTGGGCATCCAGTCCCTGTCTATCGCCAATCAGGCACCGCAGTCGATCTTGTCGCTGTTCCGGTAAAACATCAGTCCGAGGCACCGCTAAGGTGCCTCGGATCCATTACTCCGTGGCAAAGCCCCACGTTGATTATTTGTCCCGAAAGGACCTGCCGTGAACATTATCGAACAAGCCCGACAGGCTTACGCCCCAAGCGCCTCGCCGCTACGTTCAGGCCGCTCGGTCGAACACCAGCTCTTCAGCGAGACCACAGCTCGGCTTTCCCAAGCATCCAAGCGACGCCATACCGACTTCCCGGCTTTCGTCGAAGCCATCCATGCCAACCGCGCCGTCTGGCTGCATCTGGCATCGCAAGTCGCCGAAGACGAAAACAACCTTCCGAAGGAACTGCGCGCCAGGCTGTTTTACCTTGCAGAATTCACTACAGCCCATTCCAGAAAAGTTCTCACGGGTTCGGCGGATATCCAGCCCCTCATTGACATAAATACAGCAGTCATGCGCGGTTTGACGATGCAGGAGTCGATCTGATGTCAGGTCTTGTCCTCAAACTCGGCCCTAAAGAACGCGTCCTGGTTAATGGTGCTGTGATTGAGAATGGCGACCGGAGGTCGCGGCTTTCAATCCTGACACCAAACGCAAATATCCTCCGCCTCAGAGATGCGATCCGCCCAGATGAGGTCACCACGCCGGTTCGTCGGGTCTGCTACATTGCCCAACTGGTCCTTTCAGGTGACGCAGATCCGGAAGAAGGGAAGATTCAACTGATGCGCGGGGTCGAACAGCTTAGCAGAGCGCTCACAGATGAGGACAGTTGCTGTATTCTGAACGACGCTACGGACGCATTCAAAGCTGATGAATTCTATCGCGGCTTAAAGCGGTTGCGGTCCCTGCTGCCGCGCGAAGACCGACTGCTTGCAGCACGTCCCCGCATGTCATGACGTTTCAACCGCTCGTTCCGTTTGGCGGGTACGCCGGGTGGCTGTTCATCGATCGCACCGCTGACACCCAGCGCGCCGCTTTCAATGAGAGCCAGCCTGTCAAGCGGGCCACTGAGGTGTTCCGGGAACGAATTGGATCGGTGCTGACGGCAAAAGACCTTGTCGCAGATCGTGAACTCCTCTCGGTCGCGCTCGGCGCGTTCGGATTGGATGACGACATCGGCAATAAGTTCTTTATCCAGAAGATTCTGGAAGATGGCACCATCAGTCCAGATGCCCTTGCCAACCGCTTGTCTGACACGCGATACGCAGATTTTAGCCGCGCCTTTGGGTTTGGCGATGTGAGCCCACCCAACACTGTGCTGAACTTCTTTGTTGACGACATCATCGATCGGTATGAAGCCCGTCAATTCGAACGTGCAGTCGGTGAGCAGAATAACGATATGCGCCTCGCTTTGAACCTACCGACGGCGATCGCCGATGTGGTTGATGGTGCTCGCTCAAATGATGGACAATGGTTTGGCATGATGGGCAATGCCCCGCTCCGCCGAGTCTTTGATACGGCACTTGGTTTCCCTTCTTCTTTTGCAGCACTCGATCTCGACCAGCAGCTCGAGCAGTTCAAAGAGCGGTCCCAGTCGGTATTCGGGACATCTGACATGGCCGAACTTGCAAACGAAGAGAACCAAGAGAAGCTGATCCGCCTCTTTCTTCTTCGATCTGAAGCCAACGCTTCTTCCGCCTCATCTTCGGCTTCGGTTGCATTGAATTTACTCCAACAGATTACAGCCGGCGCTTGATCCGATGTTTGCAGTCCAGCTTTTTAGAGCATCCTGAGATGCCCAGTCCGAGAAGACGTGAGCCTAAACATATTCAATAGAGCGGTGCGTCCCACGTCGGCCAAAGGCCTCAACATATTGAGAGCACAGCTCTGCGCGCCCCAAAGATCACGGCGCCACATGTGAAGCGGCTTGAAGCACGCGGCCAAGCTGATGAAACGCGCCAACAATCCCATTCGGGCTGGGACTGGCGATAAACTCATCCAGTCCCTCAAAACAAGCTACCGCGGCATCGACCCTGGGATCAGAACCGGACACGTAGAGCCCAGATTGGATCATCAGCTCCGATCGTGCGTGCTGCGCTAAATGACGGCGCGCTTCTTGTATCAAGCGGTTTTCGGCCTCGGTCGCAGCATCAGGAAGTGAACGTGATACGGATCGAGGCACGTCGATCGCAGGGAACCTGCCTCTTTCGGCAATCTCTCGATCCAGAACGACGTGTCCATCAAGCACTCCCCTCAACATATCTGCGACCGGTTCCTCCATATCAGACCCGGCCACAAGCACGGTATAGATCGCTGTGATTGCGCCGGCTCTCTCAACGCCTGGACCTGCCCGTTCACACAACCCGGCGATCATACTGGCGGTCGATGGCGGAAAGCCCCGCAGACTTGCAGCCTCTCCACCAGTAACGGCAACTTCCCGGTGGGCTTCGGCCAACCGGGTGACCGAGTCCACGAGCAACAGAACATCTTTCCCTTGATCGCGGAAGAATTCAGCGATTGCCGTCGCGGCCAACGGGCAACGACGGCGAACCTGCGCCGGACGATCAGACGTGGCCGCGACCACTATGCTGCGCTTCATGCCATCGGCGCCCAAGGTCTTTTCGACAAATTCGCGCACCTCCCGACCACGCTCGCCCACAAGTGCGATGACGATCACGTCGGCCTGCACACCGGTCGCGAGGTTGGCAAGCAATGTCGACTTTCCAACGCCCGATCCGGAAAAAAGTCCAATCCGCTGTCCTTGGACAATCGGTAAGAGCGTATCGAAGACAGACATTCCCGTTGGCAACCGGTGGCCGAGAGATCTGCGTTTCGCCGGTGGGGGTGGCGCAGCTGATAGACCAACCGCTGTCATACCTGGCAACAAAGGTCGACCGTCCAAAGGAGCCCCATCGGGATCGATCACACGACCGATCCAATCGTCATGCGGCGCAAGTCTTGGTGCCTTCTCAAGGATCACTTTGTCCCCGAGCCCGATCCCATCAGCGACCTCGTCAAGCATTCCACACGCCCCGTCGACGGCGAGGGCAATGACCTCCCCCCGGGCTGGATGTCCGATCAGACGAAACCGATCGCCCGGACGGGCCAACTTATCCAATCCCTTGATTTCAATATGTGATCCCCGAACGGCTGCCACAGCGCCGACCGGACGCATCTTTTGGGTGGCACGCACCACCGATCGCATCCGCTCAAAAATTTCATCCGACATTCTGTCCTCACCATTCTGATGACAACCAATCTTTAGGGAATCACCCTTAAAGCAAGGTTCACACCGTTCGAGGGAGAAGCCCCGATGTATGAGAACCTGCAAATCCTGCAGCGATCCATTTCAATGGCGCAGCACGCCGGCGCGAGACAGGCCATCACGGCCGTCAACATGGCCAATGCGGACACGCCCGGATTTCGCGCGCAGCAAATCGCGCCATTTTCCGAAAGTTTTGACGCTGCATCTGGCGCCACACAACGCACGACACGCATGGGACATTTGACCCGTAGCGACGTGGTCAATGGCATGCAGGTCACGACGTCGGACGCTGAGCCCGCCCCAAATGGCAACTCCGTCTCAATCGAGCTTGAAATGGTGCGCGCGGTCGAAATCCAACGCGAACACGATCGCGCCCTGACGATTTACAAGCATTCGCTCGATCTGCTCCGCACATCACTGGGACGGAGGTAAACCATGGCTGATTTTTCAGATGCGATGAACATCACTGCCAGTGGCATGCGGGCACAGGCTGAGCGCCTCCGCTTTGTGTCAGAGAATATCGCGAATACCGACACGCCCGGATACCACCGAAAAACAGTGTCGTTTCAATCAGTCATGGAGGCCGGCCAACCCACGGGTGCGGTTGAGACCGGGCCGTTGCGTCTGGATCGCAGCGCGCTTGAGACGATCCACGATCCCACCCATCCCCTCGCGGATGCAGAGGGAAATTACGACGGATCCAACGTCAATTTGCTGGTCGAAATTGCCGATGCCCGTGAAGCGCAACGCAGCTACGAGGCCAACCTCAAACTCTTCGATCAAATTCGCCAAATGTCGTCGGCCCTGTCCGACATCCTGAAACGATAAGGGAGTCCAGAATGGATATTCAATCACAGGTCGCGCGCGCCTACGCCGCAAACCGTCCGGCCACAGCGCCTGACCCCACCCGGGGATCCGGAAGCGCGTTCCTTCAGGCCGCTGGCGGCTTTGCTCAAATCCTTCAAAACAGCGAAAGCACTGCGATGGCCGCCATGGCAGGGAATGCGGATCCACACGCTTTGGTTCAGGCGCTCGCCCAAACTGAACTTGCCGTCGAAACAGCTGTCACCGTTCGGGACAAAGTGGTTGAGGCCTACCAGGAAATCCTTCGGATGCCGGTCTGAAGGAGCGCAGCGATGATGACCGATGCTCAGTTCTACGACACGTTGCGGGCAGGCCTTTGGGTCGCGACGCTCATCTCGCTGCCGATTCTGACAATTGCCTTGGTCGCAGGTCTGACGGTTGGGCTATTTCAGGCGCTCACATCCATTCAGGAGATGACCCTCACCTTTGTGCCGAAGTTGGCCGCGATCGTCGCCGTATTCTGGCTGACCATGGGCTTTATGACGGAAACGCTGGTCGGCTTTTTTCAGGACACGCTGATCCCAATCGTGGCCGGAGGATAGACCATGGAGAATGGAACTTACACGGCCCTGACACGGCAAAGCGGATTGATGCGAGAGATGCAGGTCGTGGCGAACAATATCGCCAATCTGTCAACCACAGGGTTCCGGGCGGAAG
>JBCBCS010000232.1:0-5136 GCA_038530475.1 Pseudomonadota bacterium | reverse complement strand
AATTGCGATATCGGGGGCGACGCTCGACCCTAGGATTGTCGCACCTCGGGAGCCGAGTTCCTCTTGCACAGAAAACGCAAATACAAGCTCGTCCGTCTCGTTCGAGATATCTTTCACGGCCTGAAGGAGGGCCCAGCAGCCAATCCGATCATCGAGACCGGCCCCGACAATATGGTTTCCAACCTGACGAAACGGCGCGTCAAAGACGACCATGTCACCGAGCGAAACCTTTTCGCGGATGTCATCTGGCCTCAGTCCGAGTTCAACATAGAATGCATCAAGGGTCGCTGGCGCGACTTGCTGGGGATCGGTGTGAATAGGCTCTGTGGCGGTTGCCAGGGTCCCCGGAAGCAATTCACCGGACTTGTTCTCAACCAGAACCGGTTGGGCCAAAAGTCCGCGCAGGTCGTAAGTTCCAACGGGATGAAGGCGGACCGCCCCCTCCGCGTTGATATGGCTTACGAGAAACCCGGCCTGGTCCATGTGAGCGACCGCAAGAATGCGCCGCGCCTTTGCTTGGCTGACCGAGCGGCGCGTACAGATGAGATTTCCCAAGACGTCTGTTTCAATTTCATCAAAGAAATCAGTCTGTTGCGCGTAGGTTTTGATCGTTTCGCGAATACGGCTCTCGCGGCCAGATACACCTGAGGTCTCGGCCAGGTCCTTCAGTTGGGCAAACTCCTTCTCCATGCTCAGCGCGCCGTCAGCCCGGCGCGGGGCATATTGGTCTGGGCGTCATCCCGTTCCTGAACTTTTACACCGATAAGCTGGCGGGCCTTGATGACGGGTGTTCGCATGCTCAGATCATTGGCCAGCACAATGACCGTCCAACCGTCCGGGTCCCGTGTCATATCGACATTTGCACTGGCCCCGATCAGCCCGCCGCTGTGGCCATAAACGACGTCATCGGGGAGCGTGGCAAATCCGTAGCCGTAATCAGGAGAGCCAAGATCCGGCTTTGCCGTTGTCATCTCGGCAACCCACTCAGAAGAGACCAGTTTGCCAGTGCGGAACGCCTCTGAAAACGCCCAGATGTCTGCCAAGCTCGCAAATGCGCAGCCGTCGGGCGCGCCGCGCACAGCCCATGCGTGTGTCGCATTCATCAGGATCGGCCCCTCATCGGTCCAGCGGTAGCCATAGCCGGATGCACAGTTCTGCTGGACTTCGTCGAGATGAGGAAAGAACGTCGTGGACATGCCTGCGGGACGGAAAACCAAGTCGCGAACGGCGTCGTAATAGCTCTTGTCAGTGATGGCTTCGATCACCTTTCCGAGGAACATCATCCCGATGTTGGAATAAGACCATTCGGTTCCAGGCGTGAATTTGGGTTCAAAGGTGTCGGCAAGGGCGAGGAAATTGTCGATCCCGCGCAGTTTGTCCTTTGATATTTGATCAAAAGCTTTGCCGAAATAGTCGCCCAATCCGGATGTGTGCGACAACAGGTGACGAACCTCGATCCGGCGGTCGAGTGGGCGGTCACTCCATTCGACGATGTCGCTGATGGGTGTGCTAAGATTTAGCTTACCGTCCTCGATCAGACGGATAATCACAGTCGCCGTCCATGATTTGGTCAGGGATGCCACATTGAAACGCGTGTCGATGGTGTTCACGCGCTGGTATTCATGGCTGGCAAAGCCTACGGCGGTTGATCCAAGCACCTTGCCGTGTCGCCCAATAAGGACAGCCCCAGAGAACAAGCTGTGAGCGCCAAGGTCTTCAATATATGAGATAAAATGCTCCGCAATTCTGTCATCTGGTAGGTCGTCTTGTAGCTTTGGCAGAGGTGCGCGACCCATCAATAGCTCATCAATTTTCGCACTTGCCGTCCCATCGAGGATCAACCGTAGCCGCCAATGGTCTTGTGTAACGGGAAAACGGATTTCGGCATCGATCTGCAAATCGGTTTCATCTGTGATCGACACAATCTCAAAACCACCTCGTTTGCGCCAATCGAGGAATGCACCAATGCGACGCGCAAGCGTTTCGGCGCCCATATTGGCGTCCGAATAAAGAGCAGGAAGATCCGCAGCGATACGCTCAGGTGTGGCTTGGACGACAAGCTCGCACAATTGGGTCAGTCTGTCGTAGGGACTGTGATTGGATTTCAGCATGTCAGCCAATCTCCGGAGCATGGGTAAGCGTTATGCCGTTGGCGTCGCCGAGCAGAACAACCTCTCTGACCTTCTTCAGATCGGCACGCAGTCTCGCCAGCTCTTTAAAGGCCGTCGTTTCGCCCTCGGTCTCCTTGTACAGTCGCTCGAACACGGCGGATCTGTTGAGGTCGGCAGGGCTGCGCTCTCGTTGCGCAAGTTCGGACAAGTCAGAGGCAATCTCGCTGACACCGTCGAGCACTCGTAAGACGGCTATTCCAAAAACCTTCTGTGCCCGCAGACGCGGATCGGTTGGGATGGAGACATTGATGCTTTTGGATTTCAGCTTGATATCCGTCACCGTGACTGGATTGTCCCAACCAACTGGCTGGAAAGCATCGTGAATCAGCTGGAAATTTGCCAGTGCCATCGCCGCGTCTAATGCTGTCGCTCTCAGCCGGTCGGCCAATTGTGTAGTTGGGGTAAAAGAGCTGGCTTCGAGGCCGACCGAATAGATCGCGAGAGTGGCGTCGAATGACCGGCTCTTATCGACGACATGTTGCAACGCTTTTTCGCAGTTTGTGCGAAATCCGACGCGCTGTTCACACACCACAGTGTAGTGAGCCAGTGGCGTGGTCAGAGACGACGACAGCAACAACAGCGTCGCATCCAGTTCCAGTCGGGCGTTCTCCCATTTTTTGGCCTCAGCGCGCGTCTGGGCGGATTTCACTGATCGGTCGAGCAAGAGATAGACCATGACGAGTTGCAGCACAGCAACCACGCCGCCCGTGATGAAACCTCCGGTATTTTCGGAAAGAAACGTAGCGAAATTAGCCAAGCGACACCTTTACCGGCTGGTTCATAAAGCTTGAAAGACGGGTGCTCAGTGCGTCGAGCAACCAAGACCAATGACGGGCGCTGCAAAACCCGGGAGAGGTTGCAATAATCCAATGTAGGATGCGTTCAGCCGTATCCTTGAGACCATCAAAGAACTGGTCCATTCGGCTCAGAATGGCGCGCTTCTCATCGGTCGATAAGCGGGCCGGGGATTGGTCCGGCATTCCGTTCAGATCATTCAGGAAATAGTCCAGGTCGATATGAACCAGCATTTTGCCATCCGGAAGGTCGGCAAGGGCGTCCTTCACATCTGATGTCTGCTTGTAGCTTCCTTTCGCTCCCCGCCGGCTGTTGCCAAATTGTATGCTGGCGAACTCAGCGCCATCCAGGATTGAATGAGACGTCACGACCGGGACAATTTTCACAAGTATGGCATCTGGTTCGGGCGTAGGCCGAAGGTGTCGGATATGCAGATGACCATTCATTTTTTGCCAATGAAAGAGTGGCGTCAGATAGCTGCCGATGCTCACTGTCCCTCGGGTCAACGCCCGGACCCAATCTTGTCTATTTGCGGGGTCGAAGATTGCTGATGTCTCTGGATCAACCAGACTGGCACCTGACTTTGACAAAAGGGTCGGCATCATGTCGGCATGGTCGTCAAGGTGCAGCAGAATAAGGTCGGCTCCGTCCAACTCGGCGATCTTGGAGGCAATGATCCACCCGCTCAGCCCGTCACAGAGGATCAGACTTGCCGGGCCGTCAGCCCGCAAGAAACGATGCGCTTCATCTTTGATGTCGATACCGTAGCGCGCGCAAGTGACCTGTAGCTCTGGGTCAAGCTCGAGATAGCCCCGCCACGGCCCAGTCAGGTAAACCGTCGTTTCGTCCAGATCAAATGCGGAACTGGCAAAGATGGCCTGCAAGGCTGCCTCGATCCGCTTCTTGGGCCACCCCGAAACGACGTTGGTTGCCAGTGCAAGACCAGGCATCAGCTCGCCTTGCGGTGTCGGTCGGAAACATCTGCGACGTCGTCAAGGACCGCATCGATCAACGTTTTGACGATGATTGCGCATTCGGCGGTTTCACCGCCTTCGAAATGATTGTGTGCCTTGTATTGAGCAAGCTCAAACCCACCGGAACAAAGTGCATAATAATCGCAGTTTTGATGACAGGCCGCATGGCTGCGGCTGAAATCTAACATCATTTGTTGCAACTTGGGGCTGGCAACCATGTCACGCAGAGAGGTGGTGCGGATGTTGCCGAGCGCGAGACCGTCACCATCCCCGTAGAGATCTGCAAAGGTTCCACGCTCCAGCCCCGCATAGAACGTCGTGACGTATCCCTCAACGTCCACATTGAGCGAGCGCAAGGGCAGACTTGAATGGCTGACCGGATCCGACTCCCTCGCCAATATGCGCGACAATGCTTGTCCAAAATTCTGGACAGAGAAGCCTTGGAACTGTGCCTCAGCCGCCCGGGCGCGGCTCAACAGATGACGGTAAAAGGTATAGTAGCGGTCCCGATCCGCGCGATCATAGGTCAACCCTGGTTGGTCCGCGAGCGATCCGTCAGCCAGAATGTTGAAGTGAAATCCGGACAGGGAACGATACCAATCCAAAATGAAGTCAAAATACAGGTCAGGCTGACGCAGTGTTGCATCGGTGACGACCGAAATAATCTTGAAAGGTATCCCTGCTTCTTTCAGCAGTGTCATACCCCGCTCGACTTTGGAGAAGGTCGGTTTGCCGCCCCAATTCAGACGGAACGCATCGTGAATTTCAGCGGGTCCATCAACACTGACACCCAGATGAAGCTGGTGCCGATTGCGGTCAAAGAAGCGGACCCACTCTTCTGAAATCAGAAGCCCGTTTGTCTGGAAATCAAAACTCAACGCCACGCGGCCAGGGGCAAGTTCGTCCCGCAACCGTGAGATGATGTCAATCGCGTCTTGATAATAGTTAGGGGAAAGCGTCAACGGCTCTCCTGAATGCCAAACAATGGAAAGATCAGAACAAATATGATCGGAAGAAAAGACTTCCCTAAATGTATGCTCCAACAGCTCCAAAGGCATTTCGACACGACGTTTGCGGCTCGTGGCGCTTAGGTCGCAATAGCTGCAATTGAGATTGCAGAACGGTGTCCCTTGCAGCACGACCAACTCAATCGGTGCCAATTTCTGCATGAGGGTGCTCCCGGGGATGGTTGGATC
>JBCBCS010000231.1:0-5143 GCA_038530475.1 Pseudomonadota bacterium | reverse complement strand
GTGATAAAGCGCGGTGTGAACTCGTCCTCGGGACTGCTCAGGCCTGCTGCAAGGGCCATATAGGGGCTATTTGCGGTGGGATCGTTGCTGCACGCGGTCAGCGCTGCGAGGGCAAGTCCAAAACAAAGGGAGGGGAGCGTTCTCATCTGTAAAATCGCCCCCAGCCATCAGTCAGATTGTCGGCCCGGTAATCGCGCGTGACCTCATAAAGCCGGTTCGCCACAAACAGCCGCGCACCGCCATCCCGTGTCACCGGCTGGATTGTCTGGGCAATCACATCGCGAGACGGCTCTCCCGTCAGCCAGGACAGCGGCACTTCAAACCGGATGCCCTTGTCGAAGGATCCTTCGCCGAAATCATCAAACGGCACATCCGTCAGCGTGAAATAGGCGCCGATCTTGAAGCCGTTGTTGAATTCGCGGTCGATCGCGAAGGTCGCGCCCCAGTCGCCCGCAAGGTAGCGGCCCACATCGACCTGGCCCAGAAAGCCATTGCCAAAATCGTAGTAGGCAGAGGCGTGACCTGTGATGACGTCATAGTCTTGCAGCCCGAACAGCATGTCGAAATCGCGCTGGATGGCATAGTTCAACTCAACCCCGAGGGCGAGGTTGCTGTCGACGGGATACCAAAGCAGCTCACTCGATACGCCGGCGAACATCGGCTCCAGATAGCCGACGGACACCCGCGCAAAGAGGTCCGACCCTGGTCGCCAGAGGTAGTCGGCTGTCAGGCGGTTGACCTCAAATTCGGACTCGATCGCGTAGCGGTACCCTTCTGAGCGGACCCGAGGCAGCACGGAATCTGAGGTCCGCGTCGCATCGTCGATGGAGCTGTAGAGCGGATAGCGAAACGTGCCGTTGACGCTGATGCCGGGGGCAGCCTCATATGTGGCGTTCAGTTCCGGCCCGAAATCCACGCGCACAGGCTGGTCAGGGTCAAACAGAGAGAACGCCGTGTAAGGCGTGATCGAATAGGTGAAGCGGGGATAGATGCCCGGCAGCTCGCCCGCGCGGCTGGTGTCGGTTGTGTCATCGATCCGGCTGCGCACTTGCGTCAGCCATGCGCCGTCGAAATCTGTGTCGAGTTCTTCCAAATCGGCGCGCTGGATTGTGATGGCTGTGTTTGGCAGGCCAAGCGGCTGGCTGATGATGACAAAGGTATCAACACCTTTTGGCAGCACATTGGCCATGACCCGGGCCGTTCGACCAATCGCCTGCGCTTCGATGTCAAACCGCCCGTTTCGGATGCGCGCCGTGGCCGTGTCACCGTTGAGCGCAAAGGCATCGAGCTGGATTCCGTCTTCCGCCAACAGGGTGTCGATCAGGCCGCTTGCTTGCTGCGTCGTGACCGGATCAGCGACACCCCAACTGGCAAGGATCGCATCATTTCGCGGCGGAATCGGCAGCGGCGCTTCTTCCAGCCCACCCGGCGAACGACGCTGGGCCGGATCAAAGGTGTAGCTGTATTGCAGACCCATGGTCGTGCCACCAACAAAGAAAGCGCGAAGCTGAGAGCCTGACGGATAGTCGTAGGACAAGCCGACATTGATGGGGCTGTCGATGTCGATCACCCCCCGCTCAACTTCGCGGTCATAGGCATCGGACGAATATTCAAGCTGGACCGCAAGGCGGTCTGTCGCTTGGTATTCGACACCGCCAAAGACAGCCGCCGGGCCACGAAACCAAAGACCAAAATCAAGCTGGCCGGTAGTGGAAAGACCGCCTTCACTGGCAGACGGTCGTGTTTCGAACCTGTCATCGATCCAGCCAAACGGGCTGTCGAACGCGCCGCGCTGGGCCAGACGACCCCAGCCGAGGCCGCCTGTGATCTCCCACCTCGTGCCGAAATGCTTGGTCGCGACAACGTATTCGCTGGAATAAAGCCCTGTCCCGCCAAAGTCCCTCAATCCGACGGCCAGCGATGGACGCGCCGCGGTTTCATCGAGAAGCTGGTAATGCAGATCGAAGCTGCGGTCGAAACGATCGGGCTGCACGAGCCGATCCTCAAAATCGCGGAGGATTGAGTACCGGAATGTCCCGTAGACACGCGGCAAAACCTGAAAGGTGTAAGTGTTTCGGGACGTGTCGCCGAACCGGTTCACCGTGATTGCGACTTCACCATCGTCCAGTATCTCCGCTGTCGGCATATCGATCAGGCCCGGCGTGCCAAAGGACGACAGTGTTTCAGCGACCGCGTCGTTCAGGGTCACTCCCGCGCTGAGGACGATCAGCAAGGATGCTGCTTTGGGCCGCATACATTCCCCTCAGAATGACGTGGCGGTTGTGTGTGTCGCGTAACGGCTCAACCGTAAATTGACTTTAGAGAAATGTGTGGCGCAGCGCCGCGCATATTGCAACTGAATTCAGATCACACGAAGAGAGCGTCCCGCACACGGTCCCACATCTGGCAAAAGTGTCGGCGGGCTGGCATCCTTGAACAAATTCATCGCAATGGACCGGGCCCCATTTCCATGTTCCGACGCCTTTTCTCTCGCATTCGGCCCGCTGCGTTCATGCCGTCGCCCGCACCGGATGAACAGATCTCCGTGATCGGTGACGTTCACGGACGGCTCGACCTTCTTGAAAAGGCCCTCGCCATAGCGCCGGGACAAATTGTTCTGGTGGGCGATTATGTCGACCGGGGCGAAGACAGCGCAGGCGTGCTGCGCCTCCTCCTCGACCGTCCCGATCTCATTTGTCTTATGGGCAACCATGAAGAGATGATGCTCAAGTTCATCGATGACCCCGCCCGGCACGGGGCGCACTGGCTGCGCTATGGTGGGCTTCAGACATTGGCGAGCTTTAGTGTGACTGGGGTGGCAGAGACCAGCGGACCTGAGGCGCTGAAAGCGGCGCGGAACGGGTTGCAGGCGGCGATGGGACCGGAGCTTGAGGTCTGGCTTCGCAGCCTGCCAAGTTCGTGGCAATCGGGCAATGTCGCTGTCACCCATGCCGGAGCGGATCCCGCCCTTCCTTTGGCACAGCAACACGACCGCGTGCTGCGGTGGGGACACTCGGATTTTGTCAAATCGCCCCGTACAGATGGCCTCTGGATCGTCCATGGGCACGTGATCGAAGAGGCCCCGCAACACGCTGCGGGCCGGATCAATGTGGACACTGGCGCTTATGCCACCGGGCGACTGTCCTGGGTCACCCTCGCAGACGGTGCCATCACTTTTGGCTGCGCCAATTGACCCCCCAGAAATAGTTCCGCCCATTTCGCGGCTTTTCACCTGATTTTCGCGTCTCATTTACCTCTCGTTAAGCATCAACATGCTTAACAAGTGCTTACCGAGGACGTGGGTGGGACCGCGAATCGGAGCCACACATGACGCCTTTTGATCTGCGATCAACAAAGGTCACCCCCGTCCTTAACCGCCAACCGGTCCCGCTCTATGAACGCGGTGGCAAACGCGTCTTCGACGTGATCCTCGCGCTTCTGCTGTTGCCTGTTCTGATACCGATTATCGCTTTGCTGGTGATCGCTGTCTGCGTTGATGGTGGTTCGGGCTTCTACGGCCATGCGCGTATCGGAAAGGAAGGACGCCGCTTTCATTGCTGGAAGATCCGCACGATGGGGCGGAACGCTGATCAGGTCCTGACTGATCACCTGCGGGCCAGCCCAGCGGCTGCCGAAGAATGGGCGCGGACCCACAAGCTGACGGATGATCCGCGGGTGACAAGACTGGGCCGGTTTCTGCGCCGCTCTTCGCTCGATGAGTTGCCCCAGATCTGGAATGTGTTGCGTGGGGAAATGAGCTTTGTCGGTCCGCGTCCCGTGACGCTCGCCGAACTGCCGCGCTATGGCAGCGCTGTGACCTCCTATCTCAACTTGCGACCCGGGATCACGGGTCAGTGGCAGATCCATGGCCGCAGCGATGGGTGCTATGAAGAACGGTGTCGGATGGATGCGGACTACGCGGCGCAGGTGCGCTGGCTTCGGGACCTGGCGTTGATACTGGCCACGGTCAAAGTGTTGGTTCAGCCGACCGGGCGGTGATCGCCCGGTCAGGCGGTCGCGCTGTTGAAGACCGAGGCAGAGGTGACCCCGGATATGACATCCAAGACCGTCTCGGCGCTGGACCGCCAACGATAGCGGGCAGCCACCGTGTGCCCCGCAGAGATGCGGGCCGCGCGGGCCTCACCGCCCAGCGCTGAAATCTCGACCAAACCCCGCGCCATATCATGCGTATCTCGGGGATCCATCCAGACCGGGCCGTCGCCAAGCACCTGCGGCATCGCGCCCGTCGCCGCGCACAGCACCGGAACGCCGAGCTGCATTGCCTCAAGCGGGGGGATGCCGAAGCCTTCGTTGAGCGACGGAAAGACGAATGCCGCCGCCCCTTCGTATAGCCCCCGCAGGTCCGCATCAGGGACGCGACCCAGCCGGATCACGCCTGCGCCGGTCGCATCGGCTTGCGCCACGCCCGGAGCAACACCGCCCACCAGCGCAAGCGGAAGGGCGCGATCGGCGACAGCCGCATGGGCCGCAGTCAATGCAGTGATGTTCTTGTTGGGGCTTTGGTTGCCAACGCTCAGCAGATAGCCGCCGGGCGCAAGACCGTAACGGCGCGGCACATCTGCATTGATCGGGCCACGCATCATGTGTTCCGCGCTGTTCGGTACGATTGTGAAGCTCCGCATGCTCACCCCAAGGCGCGGCGCGAGGGTTCGCATGGAGTGGTCGCTGACTGTCAAAAGCGCCGCTGCTTTTTTCGCGAGACGCGGGCGCATTTGACTGTGGAGGAAGCGGTAGGCGGGCGTAAATGCCTCAGGCATCTCCCACAGATGGGCGTCGTGAAAACAGACAACGTGATTGCGGTGAAGAAGCGGCCCGGCATTTCCGAGCGACAAGAGCACGCCATCGCGTGACGCGACGGTGAGGGCGCCTTGCTCCCACAGATGACCGTGGCCTCCTGGGACGGCGCAGACATCAAGGGTGCGGTATGCTGGCGCGTCAATGCCCTGCGGCACCAACACGCGTGCAGTCGCAAACGAGCCGCGCCCCTTGGCGATCAGATCATCAAGAGCGCAGACAATCTCTCGCGCAAATCGCTGCACACCAGAAACCGGCTGGGTCAGAAAGCGGCCATTGATATAGAGCGTCATGCCGGCTCCATTTCTGGCGTGGCTGAACCCGCTGG
>JBCBCS010000230.1:0-5150 GCA_038530475.1 Pseudomonadota bacterium | reverse complement strand
ACCAGAGGAAAGGATAACCTCGCGGTCCGCGGTTATCATGGACCCATCGGCCATTTCGACGCCCGTGGCGCGGCCGTGGTCAACAACGATGCGTTTGACCTGCGCCTTCATCTGCACGGTTAGGTTTTGGCGGCCCCGCGCCTGCCCCAAAAACGCCATCGCAGCAGAAGATCGCCGCGCGTTCTTCTGGGTCAATTGGTAGTACCCTGCACCGTCCTGCTTTTCCCCGTTTACGTCGGTAGTTTTGGGAATGCCGACCTGGCCAGCGGCTTCGATGAAGGCATCGCAGATCGGCAAAGGGGCCGAGGGCATGGACACGCCCAGGGGGCCTCCGGTGCCGTGATACCGACCATTGTAGGTGTCGTTGTCTTCGGACTTTTTGAAGTAAGGGAGGACGTCCTCATAGCTCCACCCCGCGCAGCCCAGTTGCCGCCAGCCGTCATAGTCTTGGGCCGCGCCGCGCGTATAGATCTGCGCGTTGATCGCGGATCCGCCGCCAATGACCTTGGCTTGCGTGTAGTTGAAGACCTTGTTTTGCATCGCTTTTTGCGGCGTTGTCGACCAGCCCCATGAGCCAATACCTTTGGTCATCTTGGCAAAGCCCGCAGGCAGGTGAAAGAACGGATGGCGATCGCTGCCGCCTGCTTCGAGCAACAAAACACGGGCGCTTGGATCCTCTGACAGACGCGTCGCGACAGCAGACCCGGCAGAGCCTCCACCAATCACGATGAAATCATATCCACGGGCGGTCATGCGGCAAACTCCGTCTCGGAGATGTGCTGCCCGGCGCGCAGGGCCAAGGCGGCGACTGTCAGCGCCGGATTGACGGCTGCAGAGGTCGGCAAAACCGACGCATCGACAATAAAGAGGTTCGGGTGATCATGGCTGCGGCAGTAGCTATCCACGACACTTTGCGTGGGATCATCGCCCATCCGGGCTGTGCCGCATTGATGTGACGGGGTGCGGCGATCAAAAGCTTTGCTCAGGACGATCGGGAACCCCACGCGTCGCAGGACGCTCTTGAGCTTCTGCACCAACTGAAGATGCGCGTCCCAGTTCGACCGCTGCCAATCGAGCTTGATCTGCCCGCCTTTCAATGTGACCCGGCTATCGGGGTTGGGGAGGTCTTCGGACATCGCATAGAAGTCGAAACTCCGGGCGGCGATCCAATGGGCCACCAAACGCGGGAGCGGCGTGGTCGCCGCAAGAATGGGCCCCGTGATCTTCCCGAGCATCTGCACGTTCCCAAGCGGCGGCCGCGCGTTGGAGCGTTGATAAAAGTCGTTCAGCATGAGGGTCTTTTGATAGATGCTCCGGTTCTTGCGCAAAGGATGCAAGGCAAGCACGGCAGAGCAGTTGTGGTTCATGAAGTTGCGCCCGACCTGATCTGATCGGTTCGCCAGACCTGTTGGGCAATTGTCATTGGCGGACCGCAACAAAAGCGCCGCCGTTTGCACGGCGCCCGCAGCCAACACGATCAATGGAGCGGTGATGCGCTCCCCGCCGTCAAGGACGGCGGCAGTCACGCGACCGGTTTGATCGGTCTCAAGCGAAGTAACCGCGCATCCTGTGCGCAGGGAGACATTCTCCTGACTAAGCGCGTGAGAAAGCCCACAAGTCTCGGCATCCATCTTGGCGCCACAAGTGTTTGGGTAGGCATCCCAAGTTGTCTGCCCCGCGGCCAGCCAAGCGGAGAGGTCAACGCCAAGCGGAATGTGGGACGGATGAAGACCCGCACGTCTTATGCGCTCTCGCAAGTCGGCCATGTCAGGCTCATCCGGAACCGGCGGATGAGGGTAGTCTCCTGAATGGTCAGGTTCAGTCGGATCGTCCGTTTCACGGCCGCGCACCTGGTACAATTCCTCTGCCGCCTGATACTGCTCCTCCAGATCAGAGTAGCTTATCGGCCAGCCAGGCGTTGCGCCGCCCGGATGTGTGACCGCGTCGAAGTCAGACGCCCGGTACCGGATCAAAGCCGCCCCGTAGAACTTTGAGTTCCCGCCGACGCAATAGTAGTTCCCGGGATTGAAGGGCCGATCTTGCCCGTCGATCCAAACCTCCTTGGGTCGAAACACCCCATGACCAAAGATCGCATCAGCATCGCGGTCCTGCGGCGAGGGGCGCAAATGCTCTCCTCGCTCGAGGATCAAGATCCGACGCCCGGAGGGCGCTAAGGCTGCTGCCAGCGTAGCACCCCCCATGCCAGAGCCGATGATGATGACGTCTGCATCCATTAGGGCGCGATCCGCATTTCGGTTTCCGGGTCAAAGGCGACCGCCTTTTCCATGTTAACCGAAAAGGGAAAGTCCGCGCCTGGGCGGACATCCGCATCCGAGCGCATCCTCGCGATGACATCTTTGCCGCCCAGGGTCATGGTGACGAAAGTATCTGAGCCCGCCGGTTCGGTCACGACGATCCGGTTCGTCATCCGCGCAATATTCGATGACTTACGATCAGCGGCGTCTTCATCTGTGATTGTCTCAGGCCTGATCCCAAGCATAATGTCGCGCCCGTCCCACGCGGCCAAATTCTCCTGACTGAACGGCAAAGACGCCTTGGCGCCATCGCCAAGTTCGACGACAGCGACAGGCCTGCCGTTTTCCATCGCAACCTTGGCAGGGACAACATTCATCGCGGGCGACCCCATGAAAGTGGCCACAAAAATATTCGAAGGGCTGTCATAGATCTCTTGTGGGGTGCCAAGCTGCTGCACATAGCCCCCGTACATCACTGCAATTCGGGTCGAGAGGGTCATTGCCTCAATCTGGTCGTGGGTCACGTACACGATGGTCGTCCCCAGCTTTTGGTGCAGCTTTTTGATCTCGGTCCGCATGTCGACGCGCAACTTTGCATCGAGGTTGGAGAGCGGCTCGTCAAAGAGGAAAACATCAGGGTCACGGACAAGCGCGCGCCCCATGGCGACCCGCTGACGTTGGCCACCGGACAGCGCGCCGGGTTTACGGTCGAGCAACTCCTCGATCTGCAGAAGGCTTGCCACATCCTTCATCGCTTTTTCGCGCTCAGCCTTGGGAGTGCCGTGCATCTCAAGCCCGAAGGTGATGTTTTGGCCAACGGTCATATTGGGGTAGAGCGCGTAGCTTTGGAACACCATGGCGATGTTACGCTTGGACGGGTGGACCCCGTTCATCACGTTGCCTTTGATGCGGATCTCACCGCTGGTGATGTCTTCCAACCCCGCAATCATGTTGAGGAGCGTGGATTTTCCACAACCCGAGGGTCCGACAAGAACGAGAAACTCCCCTTCTTCGACCGAGATGTCCACCTGATGCAGGACCTCGACCGCTCCGTAGGATTTTGTTGTGTTATCGATATCGAGGAAACCCATTTCCGTCGCTCCACTTCGTTGAGTGGGGCGCGTGATTGCCACGCGCCCCCGTGATTTCACAGGGCCAGTTCGACCGCTTCGGCGAGTTGCTGTGCCGCTTCCTCTGGCGTCATGTCGGAATTGAAGAACTCAGTAATGACATCCGTTGCCGCCCCCACAATGCTCGCTTTGGCAGCGTGGGTGCCCGCGAAGGTAGGCACGGCCGTACCGGCCGCATCGCTTGCCGAGAGGTCCGCCGCAGTGGCCTGGGCGCAGGCATCAAGCGCCGAGAAATCCGCGTCAGAGCGTGCTGGGATTGCGCCTTTGGCCTGGTTGAACGCCACTTGAACCTCTGGGTCCATGATCGCGCTCGCCAGGGTCGCTTGCGCGTTTGCGGAATCCGCGTCCGGCTGGGCAAAGAAGCTGAGCGAATTCACCAGGTAGACAAAGCCGCCCTCTTCCACCTTGGGGACAGGAATACAGGCGAAGTCTTCGCCAGCAACTTTGCCGGCATTGGTGAACTCTCCCTTGGCCCAATCGCCCATGATCTGCATGGCCGCCTCGCCGTTGATGACCATCGCCGTCGCCAGGTTCCAATCGCGGCCCGAGAAATCCTCGTCAACCATCCCGCGAATTTCGCCCATCTGCGCGAAGACCGATTGCATGGTGTCTGATTGGAGCGCCTCGAGGTCCAGATCGACCAAAGCCTGGCGATAGAAATCCGCGCCGCCTATGCCCAAGACGAGCGCTTCGAACATATAGGCCTCTTGCCACGCCTGCCCGCCATGGGCGATCGGCACGATGCCCGCTTCGATGAACTTTGGCGCCAGGGCGTTGAACTCTTCCCACGTCTTAGGGAAATCCGCGCCGATCTTTTCAAAAGCGGCTTTTGAGGCCCATATCATATCCGTGCGATGCACATTTGTCGGGGCCGCCACATAGGCGCCGTTGATCTTGTTGAAGTCCTGAACCGCCTGAGGGAGCACATCATCCCAGCCTTCCGCTTCGGCAACCTTGTTCACATCGCCAAGGAGGCCTTCGTTGGCCCAATCAACAATGTTCTGACCAAGCATCAGCATCGCGGCAGGTGGATCACCCGCTGCAATGCGCGCCTGCAGCGCGGTTTTAGCTTGGTCTCCCCCGCCACCGGCAACTGGGGCATCCTGCCAGGCAATCCCGGCGTCCAGCACCTTGTCCCGGATCACGCCAAGGGCTGCGGCTTCGCCGCCCGATGTCCAGAAATGCATCACCTCAACGCTCTCTTCCGCGACGGCTGGGGCCGAGGAGACGCAAAGCGCTAGGGCGGCTATATTGGCAATTCTCTTCATTTGTGATTTTCCTCTCATGTTGGGATCGGCTCACGAAACCGATGGTTGTTGATCTCAACACGGTCGGGAGCGGTTGCCGCCGCATCCCGGCCAACTCGATGATTATCCTTTCACTGATCCGGCCATCAGACCGCGCACGAAGTAGCGGCCCGCGACAATGTAAACGAGGAGGGTTGGCAGGGCGGCGAGGATCGCACCTGCAAAGTGGACGTTATATTCCTTCACCCCGGTGGACGATTGAACGAGGTTGTTCAACGCGACGGTCATGGGCTGGCTGTCAGCCCCTGCAAAGGAAGCGCCAAACAGGAAGTCATTCCAGATGTTGGTGAACTGCCAGATGATCGACACCACCGCGATCGGGCCAGAAGACGGTAGCAAGATCCGCCAGAAAATCTGGAAGAAGCCAGCGCCGTCAATCTGCGCTGCGCGGACGAGCTCTGTCGGGAAGACGGCGTAGTAGTTGCGGAAGTACTTCCGCAACTACTACGCCGTCTTCC
>JBCBCS010000229.1:0-5164 GCA_038530475.1 Pseudomonadota bacterium | reverse complement strand
CCGCTGTCGGGCTGGGTGATGCATGCCGCCGAGGACGGCTTTGCTCCGATCTGGTGGCCCTTTGGGCAGAACCTGCCCTTCGTGCCCAAGTCTGAAAGCTGGGCCATGACGGCAGGGGCCATTCACTGGGCCGCCGGATTGTTGCTTGGCGTGACGCTGGCGGCTCACATCGCTGGCGCGTTGAAGCACAAGCTGGTGGATAAGGACGCGACGCTGGCGCGGATGGTTTCCAGCACTGAGGCCGGCGATCCGGCGGCGCAGAGCCCGCATGGCGTCACCGCATTTGCGGGTGGGGCGGTCTGGGTCGTGGTGCTGGGTCTGACGCTGGCCTCCATCGGGTTGCCCGGCGGGACGGAGCGTGTCGCAAGTGCGGCGGCGGCCCCCACGCTGTCCGAAGGCACCGACCCACAAAGCGCGGTCTGGACCGTGCAAGAGGTCGATCTGGCCTTCACCGTCGTGCAACTTGGCAGTGACGTGACCGGCCACTTTGAGGCGCTTTCGCCGTCAATCACCTACGATCCCGAGACCGGAGACGGGCAAGTCACTGTTGAAATCGACATGAGCAGCGTGACCCTTGGCTCCGTGACGGATCAGGCCAAAGGGTCCGAGTTCTTTGATGTCACGAACCATCCCACCGCCATTTTCGAAGCAACGCTGACGCGCGACGACGGAGAGGCGCATATCGCCGATGGGACGCTCACCCTCACCGGTGTCTCTGTTCCTGTCTCGATGCCGTTCACGCTGTCTATCTCAGACGGAACGGCCGAGATGACAGGCGGCGTCACCCTCGACCGTCGCGATTTTGAGATCGGGACGAGCTACCCGGACGAAAGCTCGGTCGGGTTCTCCGTTGGCGTGGCGGTCACGCTCACTGCGTCGCAACCTTGATCCGGGCATAAAAATGGGGCGTGCCGGTTGGCCCAACACGCCCCAAGAGCATTCCGTGAGTGAGTGAGGGAAATGCCCTTAACTTGCCGCAGCTTCCGCTTCGATTGAGATGTAGATCTCAACCTCGTCACCAACGAACGGGGCGAACGCACCCATATCGAAGTCGGAGCGGAGCAGCGTTGTTGTCGCGTCAAAACCAATCCACGGCTTCTCGGCCATCGGGTGCGTGCCCATCTGATTGAGGGTCGCGTCAAGCACCACCGGCTGCGTGATGCCGTTAATGGTCAGGTCGCCCGTGATTGTGCCGGTGTTGTCGCCGGTCACTTCAATTGCGGTGGAGGTGAAGGTCACGGTCGGGTTGGTTCCGGCGTCGAAGAAGTCGGGGGACAGGAAATGACCTTCGCGCGCGGGCCAGCCGGTGATCAGGCTTTCGGCGGGGAAGGTCACCTCGACCGAGGAGGCCGCTGGATCTGCCTCATCGAAATTGATCGTTCCGTTGAAGCCAGAGAACATGCCAGTGGTGCGGGAATATCCGAGGTGATCGTAGGAGAACACAATTTGGCTGTGCGAGGCATCGAGGGTGTAGGTGACGGCTTCGGCGTGGGCGGCGCCTGCAACACCCAAAGTCAGCGCGGTGGAAAGGAGGAGGGCTTTCATCTGGGATATCCTTTTGACTGCAATCGGGAACAACTGCGACAGAATGTACGTCAGTGCGGCGCTATGGCAATTCGGCTCGGCGAAACATTTTCTGTTCGCCAGCGAACAGAACGTCACCTTTAGGTAGAACGCGATAGCGACACTGGACAATTCTCGCGCGGGCTAGGAACCTAGGGTCAAAGACTGTGACCAACCTGGGAGAAGACCATGAAATGGACCGTGACCACCGCACTGACCCTGACGCTGACCGCCTCTGCCGCATTGGCGGACGGCCACGCAGCCTGCGCTGACGGCAAGACGCTGACCGACGGGGTGCTGACGATCGCGACGGGGAATCCGGCCTACTATCCGTGGGTGATGAACGATGCCCCGGAAAGCGGAGAGGGGTTTGAGGCCGCTATTGCCTACGCCATCGCCGACAAGATGGGGTTTGACGCGGACGCCGTTACGTGGGTGCGCACCAGCTTTGACGAGGCGATCCAGCCCGGCGCGAAGAACTTCGACTTCAACATGCAGCAATACTCGATCACCGCAGAGCGGGATGAGATGGTCGATTTCAGCGCGCCCTATTATTCGTCTGCGATGGCCGTTCTGACCACCCAAGCTGTCATCGACGGCGGCGCGGAGGCCACGATTGACAGCCTCAAAGGGCTGCAATGGGGGGCAGTGGCCACAACCACGGCGCTGCCCATGCTCAACGAGGTGATCCAGCCGGACAGCGATCCGTTGCTTTATAACGACAATGCGGATGTGAATGCGGCGATCATGGCGGGCCAGATCGATGCGGCAATTTATGATTTGCCGACAGCGCTTTACCTGTCCGCCGTTGTCGTTGATGGCGGCGCTTTGCTGGGTCAGTTCCCGGCGGATCAATCCGAGAACCCGGACCAGTTCGGGCTGCTGATGGAAGAGGGCAATCCGCTCAAGGAATGTGTTGACGCGGCCATCGCTGAGCTTTCCGACAGCGGCGAGCTTGCGGCGATTGAGGCCCAGTGGCTGTCTGAAGCGACGGGTGTGCCGGTCGTCGAATAAACGGGCGCAGCACCCATGAGCGATATCACATCCAAGGGCGACGCGGCCGGGCAGACGTCTGCGCCGTCCTCTGGGCCCTCCCGCCGCGAAGTCTACGAAGCGGGTGTGCGCAAACGCGCAAACCGCATCGCATTGATCTCAACCGTCACGGTGATCGCGGCCATCATCTTGCTGGTGCCGTTGGCGCCGGGGTGGGAGGGGGTGCAGCGGTCGTTCTTCAACGGACGGGTCTTTGCAGCGACATTCCCCGGCCTGGCTGAAGCGTTCTTGCTGAATGTCGCGATCTTTGCGTGGTCCGCGCCGCTGATTGCGCTCACCGGACTTGCGATTGCGCTCTGCCGGGATACGCGGGCGCCCGCGCTTTTTCCGCTGCGCTTGTTCGGGGTGGCCTACACCGATATTTTCAGGGGCCTCCCGGTCGTACTGGTGATCTACATCATTGGCTTTGGGATCCCCGGTCTCGGCCTGCCGCGCCCGTGGAATTCACCTTATATCTGGGGCACGCTGGCGCTTGTGCTGGTCTATTCGGCCTACGTGGCTGAGGTGATCCGCTCCGGCATCGACAGCATCCATCAGTCGCAACGTTCAGCGGCGGCGTCCCTTGGCCTCAGCGACCGGGACACGATGCGCTATGTCGTGCTGCCGCAGGCCATCCGTAATGTGGTGCCTGCCAACATGAACCTCTTTATCGCGCTGCAAAAGGACGTGGCGCTGTTGTCCTTCATCGGCCCGGTTGAGATTTTCCGCCAGGCAGGTGTCTACAAATCGCTCTACGCCAACTTCACGCCCTATGTCGGGGCCGCGCTGATCTTTCTGGCGCTGACGATCCCGGCCACGCGCTATGCTGACTACCTGATGAACAAGCAGAACCGAGCGCGGAGCTGAGCATGGACAGAGCAGCCAAGCTTCAGCTGCGCGGTGTGCGTAAGCGCTTTGGTGACAACGAAGTCTGTCGCGGCATCGACCTTGATATCAACACAGGCGAAATGGTTTGCCTGATCGGCGCGTCCGGCTCTGGCAAATCGACGTTGTTGCGCTGCATGAACTTGCTTGAGCCAATTGATGACGGGACGATCCACCTTGATGGGGTCGACATCTCAGAACCGGGCCTTGACCCGCAACCGGTGCGCCAGAAAATCGGGATTGTGTTCCAAAGCTACAACCTGTTTCCGCATATGAATGCGACCGAGAACGTGATGCTGGCCCCCCGCCGGGTGCACCGGCTGAGTGCGGACGCCCTGCGGCCCAAAGTGACGGAGCTTTTTGAACGCTTCGGGTTGGGCGACCGGATGGGCCATTATCCCGACCAGCTGTCGGGCGGTCAGCAGCAGCGCGTGGCGATCATCCGGGCGCTGGCGATGTCGCCTGAGATCATGCTGTTCGATGAGATCACATCAGCGCTCGATCCCGAACTGGTCGGTGAAGTGCTCGATGTGCTGCGCGATTTGCGCGGGCAAGGCATGACACTGGTGCTGGCAACCCATGAGATGGGCTTTGCGCGCGAGGTTGCAGACAAGGTCTGTTTTCTCGATCAAGGGCAAATCCTTGAACAGGGTCCGCCCAAGGTCCTGTTCGAAGCGCCCACGCATGCCCGCACCAAGGCCTTCCTCGCGCGCGTCTTGTGACGGACGTGGGGGCAGGGGTAACCGGTTATCGATGAGATGGTGCTGCTGGGGAGGATTGAACTCCCGACCTCACCCTTACCAAGGGTGCGCTCTACCACTGAGCTACAGCAGCGCCGTGGCGCGGGGAGTAGCGCCAAACGACTATCCGTGCAAGCCCTCACTGGACGGTTTTTGCTGTAACCTGTAACACGCCCCCATGAGCAAGAGCGCATCCAAAGCGGCGAACGACCGGGAGGCCCGTTTGAAGGCCGCCCTCAAGGCGAATATGGGCCGCAGAAAAGCGCAGGCGCGCGGCAAGGCGAAAGCCGAGGCCGACCAGAACGAGCAGTCAGGCCGCGCCGAAGGTGCTGCCACAGAGAAAGAGTAAAGCATGGATTCCATCCTTGTTCGGGGCGGCAAACCGCTCTCCGGTCAGATTGAGATCGCAGGAGCCAAGAACGCCGCATTGACCTTGATGCCGGCCACGCTGCTGAGCGATGAGCCGTTGACGCTGACCAACACCCCGCGTCTGAGCGACATCAAAACGATGACGCTGTTGCTGGAATCCCTGGGGGCCGAAATTTCGTCCCTGCAAGGGGGCAAGGTGCAGACCATGTCTTGTCACGGCACGATCAACACCCGGGCTGAATATGACATCGTGCGCAAGATGCGGGCGTCCAACCTTGTGCTTGGCCCGCTTCTGGCCCGTGAAGGCCACGCCGTCGTGTCCTTGCCGGGCGGCTGTGCCATTGGCGCGCGTCCGATGGACATTCACACCGATGGGCTGGCCAAGATGGGGGCGGAGATCGACCTCAAGGATGGCTATCTGCATGCCAAGGCCGCCGGCGGGAAGCTGAAGGGGGCTGTCATTGACTTCCCCTTCGCCTCAGTGGGGGCCACTGAAAACATCATGATGGCGGCGACGCTCGCCAAGGGTACGACTGTCATCAACAACGCCGCGCGAGAGCCTGAGATTGTCGATC
>JBCBCS010000228.1:0-5168 GCA_038530475.1 Pseudomonadota bacterium | reverse complement strand
CTGGGATCGTCCTTTGGTCTTCAGGATCTTGGCACCTTGGTCACGCCGCTCCTGCTTACTGGGCTTGCAGCCATGGTAGCCAAGATCCTGAAGACCAAAGGACGATCCCAGCGTGTACCCAAGGGCCTGAGTGGCCATCGCAAGGGGATCGAAACCAAGAACGCCCAGAACGGCCCCGGCAATCAGCAGTCCGAATACGATCGCGCCAAGACGGAACAAAAGCGCACGGCTCTTCGGGGCCGATTTCAGCTTTTCAAGACGCCAGCTCATGCGTGCAATCCGATGGTTTCGCCGCCCATAAGGAGGCCAATTTTTTCTAGTGTTGCCTCCTCGGCATCGAGAACTCCCACGATGCGGCCGTGGTTCAGAACGGCAATCCGGTCTGACATTTCCAGCAACTCATCGAGTTCCTCCGAAACCAATAAGATCGCCGCGCCTGCGTCTCGACGCTCCATGATCATCTCACGCAGTCTTTCGACTGCACCCACGTCGAGACCGCGCATCGGGTAGACTGCGACGAGGAGTTGATTCGCAATCCGACATTCGCGCTTGGCAATGAGGCGTTGCTGGTTTCCGCCCGAAAGGTTTCTGAGCGGAACATGCACATCGGGAGTTTGAACATCGGCTTCCGCAACCATTTCTTCTGCAACTCGGATGGCCTCGCGATCCTTGTACCAGGGCCCTGACGACAAGGGCGCGTTCGCATAGCTGCGCAGCACAGCGTTGGCTGAAACGGGAAGGTCACCGGCAAAGCCGCTTTTCAGGCGATCCTCCGGAATATGGCCAACGCCTAATTTTGCGATCGCGTCCGCGCCAAGCCGGGCTGTCGGTTCCCCCCCTATCATGATGTCCCCTGTTGTTGTCGGGTGCATGCCGGTTATGACCTCTGACAATTCACGCTGACCATTTCCGGCAACCCCGGCTACGCCAAGAATCTCGAATGAATTGATCGACAGATCGACGGAATCGAGCGCTTTCGCACCTGCGCTGTTTACTGCAGTGACGTTTTGCAATCGCAGGATTTCACGCCTGTCCGTGTCATGGAGTGATCGCCGGTCCATCCGCTCAAATACCACGTCGCGGCCGACCATCAGGTTTGCCAATTTGCGGGTCGTCATGTCTGCGACGTTTTGTGTTGCGACGACTTTGCCGCGGCGCAGAACGGTGATCCGGTCCGAAATGTCGAGGACCTCGTCAAGCTTGTGACTTATAAAGATGATGGTGCGCCCGCTCTCCTTGAGCGCCCTCAACACCTTGAACAGGCTCTGAACCTCTTGCGGAGTCAGCACCGCCGTGGGTTCGTCAACGATCAGAACCTGGGTGCCGCGGGCAAGAACACGCACGATCTCGACGCGCTGCTGTTCGCCCGCTGACAAGTCGTCAACGTACGCCTCTGGGTCGACATCCAGACCAAATTCCTGCGCCAAATCTTCTGCGCTCTGCTTGAGAAACTCCTGCGAAATCCACTTCGGAGTCTTGTCCCAACCCATATGGAGATTTTGAGCCACAGTGAACGCCTTCACCAGTTTGAAGTGCTGGTGCACCATTCCGATGCCCGCATTGATCGCATCCGACGCATTGGCAAACTCGACTGGGTGCCCCTCGATGAAGATGCTGCCTCCGTCGTGTTTGTAGATTCCGGTCAGGACGTTCATCAACGTCGACTTACCTGCACCGTTTTCCCCCAGGAGTGCGTGTATCTCGCCCTTTCGGAAATCGATGGAGACGTCTTCGTTAGCGATGACACCTGGAAAGGTCTTGGTGATCCCGTCCAGTTTGACGGCCGAATGCTGCTTGGTCATTGAAGTGCCTTGAATACAGCGATGTTCGGGAAGGCGCGATTGCCTTCCCGACTTTCATCGTCGGTCATGAACTGGCGGTGACACCTTCCAGAAGGAACGGCCACGCATACAGCATATCGTCCGACAATGCTTCACCGTCGGCAATCTGCGCGTTGCCCTGGTTGTCATTCATGGGTCCGACAAAGGGGTTGAACTCGCCCGACAGCATCTTGGCGCGGATGTCATCGACATGGTCGCGCACGTCCTGAGGAACGTTCTGCCCCCATTCATCGCGATCCACCCCGGCGCCCATCGGCAGAAGGTCAAGCCCGTTGCCGCTCCACGTGCCTTCGACCCGCTTTTTGACCTGGTCCACATAATAATCAGTCCAATCAAGCAACACCGAACTGACATAAGCGTTTGGACCGTATTGGCGGATGTCAGTGTTCCACATGGCCGCCCAGATGCCGGCTTCTTCGGCCACTTGCAAATAGGCTGCTTCATCCATGATCCCGAACAGGAAGTCTGCCCCGCCATTCACCAATGCACGTCCCGCCTGACTGGCCCCCTGCGGATCGAACCACGAGTTGATGTAGACAACACTGGTCGTCGCATCGGGATTGACCGAGCGCGCACCAAGGTGGAACGAATTGATTGATGATTGGACGGCGGGCGTCGGGTAGGATCCAACGTACCCAAGCTTGCCCGTTTTCGAGAGCATACCTGCCGCAACGCCAATCAGATAGGAGGGGTCCCAATGACGCACATAGTAGGCGCGCTTGTTGTCGGTCGGATCATAGGCGGCGCATTCCATCCAAGCCACGTCGCTGCTTCCGTCAATGATCGGGTTTGACAGGTCCCCATAGTCAGTCGTCAGGAAGACCATATCTGCTTCCTGTGCAACAAACTGGCGAAATGTTCGGGACCCTTGCGCAGAGAACGGGACGCTTTCAACTTCGATATATGTCGCATCCGGATAGGCGGCTTCTACCGCTTGGCGGCCCAGGTGGTGCGTCCAGGTCCAGCCTTCATCCGTTTTTGGACCCACATGCCCAAAAGCGATCGTCATATTCTTGGGATCAAGGGGGGCCGAGAGGTCTGACCCTGCGAATGTCATGGTCGGGGCGAGTGTTGCCGTGCCGACCGCGGCCGCTGATGTCTGGAGCAGTTGCCTGCGCGAAAAGAATTGACTTGGTTTCATGGTTTTTCTCCTGTTGGCAGTCTTTAGTTTTGGTTAGGCGTTTATTTCCGAAAGGATCAGGTCGATCTGCGGTGTCCATTCCTCGCGCCATGTTGCTTTCGTGGACTCGGCTACCCAGGCATGGTCAATCGTCGCGAGGATCGAGGCTTTGATGTCCTCAAGGCTGAAGCCCAGTTTTTCGTGGGCAAGAACATATTCGGTGTTGAGATCGGTCAAAAACATTGGCGGGTCGTCCGAATTTATCGAAACGACAAGGCCTGCTTCTTTCATGCGGCGTATGGCGTGATCGGGCGACCCAAGGTTGCGGTATTTTGTCGTGCTCATCGTCGTCGAGGGGCAGCAAGTGAACATGATGCCCAAATCCCGACAGCGCGCGACAAGTGCGGGATCGTCGACGATGTTATATCCGTGATCAATCCGGTCGACTTTCAAGCTGTCGATTGACCCGGCCACAAAGGCGGCTGGTCCGGCTTCTCCTGCATGAGCGGATGTCCTGAGGCCAGCGCGGCGGGCGCGCTCGAACACAGCCGCAAAGGGTTCCGGTGGGTAAGGCGCCTCAAAATAGTCCAGCCCAAGCCCAACCAGATCGTCCGCGCGGTTGGCGAGAACCTCGTCCAGATACTCTTCGCCTTTCTCTGGGCCAAGCTCACGATTCATGCCGGGAATTATCAGTGATGTGACGGCGTAATCAGTTTGCGCTTCGGCCATCCCGGCGCGGATACCTTCGAATTGTTTTGCAAAAGGGACCGTTGCATGGGCGTGCGGGCTGATGAAAAATTCGACATGGCGCGCCCCACTTTTCGCCGCACTTTCAAGCATTTCATAGGTGATCCGGCGGAAATCATCGACGTCCAGAACTGCGCTGGCAATCGCGCCATAAACGGCAAGAAAATCATCCAATCCATTGAACTGATAGAGGTCTTCAGGGCTGTCGTGCGGGGGCAAATCAACCCCGTTCTTTTGCGCCAACTCAACTGCCGTCCCCGGCAGGATTGCACCCTCAAGGTGAAGGTGCATCTCGATCTTCGGAAGCCGACGGAAAGCCTCAGTGATACGCGTGTTCATGATCGTTTCCACTTTTGAAAGGTCACTATGCAGATCTCGCGTTACTTGGCAGATAGGGTGCCAGGGACTCAGCAAGGGGAAGGGACTGCTCGCGGACCTGGTCGTAATTGAAGCTGCGCGCGACAACCTGGTTGTGCGTCTGGATCTTGCGTTTGACAGCGGCGACTTCGCCACGCTCAATCAAATCCAGAATATCGTCGTGATCATGCACAAAGCCGCAGGCCTCTGGATCTGTTGTATAAAGGCTGGAAAGGAGCGCAGCTTGACGGGTCAAGCGCGCATGGAATTCCTCGATCTGTCGGTTGCGTCCCAGCCTGACGAGAGCAGTGTGAAAGTCCCGCCCAAGGTCATGAGAGAGTTGTCGGTTTTCTTCTTCGATCGCCTTGCGCTGGCGTTCGTTCAATTGCCGCATCTCGCCAAGGCGGGCGGCTGCGCCGCGCTCGATCAATATCTCGGCTACTGACTGTTCAATGATGGTGAGCGCGTCATAGATTTCGAGCGCCTCTGCGAGGCTGGGATTGGCGACAAACGCACCACGATTGCGTTGCAGGCTTACAAGCCCGCCATCAGACAATTCGACCAAGGCCTGACGCACGATGACCCGACTCGATCCGAAGATTTCAGCTAGCTCTCGTTCACCCAATTTGGTGCCGGGCACCAGATTGTGGTCCAGAATTGCCTGCGTCACAGCCGATACTATTGCACTTGCCTTGTCTGTCATTTCTCCACTCACCCGCGCTGCAGGTCTCTCCCAGATTGAAACTGCTGACCCGTTCACGGCCTTGCTTGACATCTTGCGGTCTTACTGCTTCAAACCGTTTCAGATTGCTGTGAATGATGCAAGAATTGTATAACAATCTTTGACCACTCCCGGTCGCTTCTTAAAGCAACAAGCCTCTTGCCCAACGATTGACCTGCGCCGCCCACATTGTGTGCACAAATTGAAAATGGAGGAACGGGATGTTAGACGAAAACGGTGCTGTTGACCCCATAGTCTACGACTTGTGGCACGTCATTTCCGCTATTGATGATCTGGTTCCCGGCAAAGTCGAACAAACGCGGCTGTTGGGCGAAACCCTCCATTTTGTTCTGGATGGAACTGGCGATGCCCAAGTCTGGAG
>JBCBCS010000227.1:0-5214 GCA_038530475.1 Pseudomonadota bacterium | reverse complement strand
AACGCCTCAAGCGATTGCGACGATTTCATTTGGATTCCAAAATGACCGTTGTTGCCGGCCGGTTTTGGCGCCTTGTTTGGACGCTCGACCACACGCAAAGACATCGGCGGATTGCTTACAGTAAACTCCGCAAAGTCGCTGTCTGATACGTTTGGCGCACTGCCAAAAAGCGTCTGGTAAAACTCGACATGCTTTTCAAGCGATGACACAGGGATTTCGACATGAGGTCGAAGCATGGCTAAAACTCCGTTCAGTTAGGTTTAAGTGGTGGCTTTGGTTCAGATCTTAGGTCGTTTCCGCGACTTCCAGATCCATTCTTCCGATTGCGTCCAATTCGGTTTGCAAATCTGAAGGTTTCAGGTTCGCAATTGGAAGCGCTACGAATTTTCGAATTTTCCGCTCTAAAAGCGTATATGCCCGATCGAATGCATGACGGATGTGAGCTTCACTGCCCGTAACAGCTGCCGGACCAGAAATACCCCAGTGCGCAGTCATCGGAGCGCCGTGCCACACAGGACATTGTTCGCCAGCTGCGCTACCGCACGCTGTGAACACAAAGTCCAACTTCGGTGCTGACGCGCTTTCAAACTCGCTCCAGCTTTTGGAGCGCGCAAACGATGTTGCATGCCCTTTACGCTCGAGCAGTTCCAGCGCGTAGGGATTGACGCGACCAGCCGGATTTGATCCGGCGGAATAAGCAGCAAATCGACCTTTCGAAAGGCTGGTCAGAATAGCCTCCGAAATAATAGATCTCGCTGAATTTCCTGTACACAGGAAAAGGACAGACAATGGTTCGAGCATTTTAAAACCCTTCAGACGGAGAATTCTAACGTTTCTTGGTCTTCATGATCTTTCGGTTCAACGCCAGTACAGCAATTCTCATACAAAAATGAAACGAGCGAATTCATTTCATCCATGTTGGCGAAATACCGAATTATTCTTCCTTCACGGTTTACTCGTACCAGGTTGGCGTGACGCAGCACCTTTAGGTGAGAGGACATCGTGCTTGATTTAATGCACAATTCTTTTCCTATCTCACCCGCGGCTACGCCGTTATGTCCGGACTTTACAAGCAATCTGAACGCATTAAGCCGATCTTCATTGCTGATCGACCGAAGCGTATTCAGGTGTCGTTCCGACATTTTTTAAGCCACCCAATTTAACCACATCTCAACTTGTTTCGAAGTGTTGCCGCGATTCGAGCTACACGTAAAGAGGGAAATTCAACCTGTGGTGATATATTGCCGATCGCGATCTGGGTCGCCTTGATAAGCAGCATCGACCACCTTTGTGAGCGTCTTTGGGAGGGGGTGTGTTGGGCTTGGGTGCGCAAGGATGGGACAGTCGTAAACGCGGATGCGACGGCGTGCTTGCGCAGTTTCAATATGCGACGATTGCACTTCTTCTGGGAGGGTGAGATCTAGAAACTCAGAATAATCGTTTAAAAACAATGCTGTGACGCGCCGCTCTCGACATCGATTGCTCGTTGATTGGCTATGAGGCGTGTATGGAAGCGCCGCAGTTCTTTCCTGCGCACGCATTTCGCCGCGGATTCCTTAACCATTTGGGATTGTTCGAGATTGGCGAAAAGCGCGGTGTCGGCTGTCGCCTGAGCCGCGCAAAGCGTCTGCAGACCGGGCCGTTTCGGAGCGCCGCGTTCTAGGGATGGTAGTGCTCTGGCGCAGACGCTGTCAGGCATGGTTTAAAAGCCCGATGCATTGATGTTCTTTTTCGTTTTTTTCACGATGAGGCACAGCGGCGGAAATCCGCCGAAAAATATTTCTTGTTGAATAACGCGGCGGCATCTCTACTTTCTCGACCAGCGAAGTATTCTCGTCGGTACAGCTTCACCGGAACGGTTCGTAGTTGAGTGATTGTGCGTCATTGTGTCTCAGTTATGAATTGATTTGGAATGAACGGGTAATCCAATTTGTTCTTTGAAAACTATGATACGACGTACGTTGATATAGAGCGCGCAATCATAGTGGCGTTTGAGAGAGCTAACTTGGTGCGGTTTGTTGTCAATTGCGGGCGTGTCGGGAATTTTAAAGCCGAGGACATTAGATATCTAAACGCCTGTGAGCGTGGCGGTACCGAAGGAATGGTGTCGAAGCGCTTGCGGGAATATATTGCTGGGCGTTTATTGGCCCGGCAGGCTTTTGACGTCCTTGGGTATGGGAATAAGGCTCTGCCCGTCGGTAAAAATAGAGAGCCTCTTTGGCCGGCTGCTTGCGTTGGTTCTATTACGCACACAGATGAGATTTGCGTTGTCGTGGTAGCAGACCGAGCAGAGATGCTTGCCATTGGGATCGACATGGAACCGATGCGTTCGATAGAGCCTGGGTTATGGCGTGTGATCTGCGACACGCAGGAACTTAGAAAATTTCCGGCAAACCGACCCTTGGGATTGAGCGTGCTGTGGGCGTTTTCGGCGAAAGAAGCCTTTTACAAAGCTCAGTTTCCATTGACGGGCGTTGATCTTGATTTTTTGGATGTGGACGTAGAACTCGACCTCGAACGGGGGCGTTTTTCGGTTCGAGTGAAGACTCCTGAGCACGCGGCTTGCGATATTGCCGAAAAGGGGATCGGACGACTGTGGAGTTCCGGTTCACATCTTGGAGCCACCTGGTTGGTAAAGCAGGGCGATTGCATCGGTTGATCGGGCAGGGTTGATGTCTGGTTTTCTTTGACGGCTCGGAAGCGTCAGCGCACCTGTAAATGGCAAAGATTTATGAAATCGGCGAAATCTCTCTCCATCGAAAAATTCTACCTTTACGGGAATCGCAAATCGAGGCACCGTTCAAAATATGGCGCGGCGCGGCTGATCTATCAGTCTCGAACCAACGGGATCGATGCACCGGTCGTTCGGTGAGAGCGGATCGAAGTTATCGCGCGTTACGCCTTGGGTTTCGGGCAACCGACCGACTTGCACAGTTAGAATTTTGGAAAAATGCCGGAGTGGATTCAGTATGAAATGTGAACGACTTGTCGATGTAGGTCGCCGCAGGTTCCTGAAGGGTGGAATGGCCGGGATGGCAGGTGCCGCCGTCTTGCCAGACAGAGCCGCGCGCGCACAGAATCTGGCGCGTGTTTCGTATCCATCTGAGCGTCTTGCGAATGTGTCTGATCTGACTGTGAACAAGCCGCTTGATATTGCCTATCCGGATCCCGACAGCCCTGGTGTGCTGATCAAACTGGGGGTGCCTGTGGAAAGCGGAGTAGGTCCGGACAGAGACTTGGTCGCCTATTCCACGCTTTGTCCTCACAAAGGTTGGCTCCTGTCCTACAACGCCGATGACAAGACGTTGAACTGCCCCGGCCACTTCTCGCGTTTTGATTGTGAAGTTGGCGGGCAGCAAACGTGGGGGCACGCGACACAAAACTTGCCGCAATTTCAGCTCCACGTGGATGAGAACGGAGATGTTTTCGCCAACGGCGTGGACGAATTGATCTATGGGCGCCTGTCGAACGTTCTTGAAGGATAGATAAGCCAATGACTTACAAGCGATTTACAGACAGATTGCCTATCATCCCGACGGATGCAGAGGAACACAACGTCATGTGCCACTATTGCATCGTCGGATGTGGCTATAAGGCGTACACGTGGCCATTGAATACACAAGGCGGTCCGGCGCCAGAGGACAATAAGTTTGGCGTGGATTTGACACAGCAACAGGGCGTTGATGCTGAAGCTTGGTATGCGCCATCCATGTACAACGTGGTCAAGAAAGACGGCGAAGATGTGCATCTGGTCATCAAGCCCGACAGCGAATGTGTTGTGAACGCTGGTTTGGGCTCGGTGCGCGGGTCGCGTATGGCAGAAAACAGGCGATCTGACGTCACTGGCACACAACAGCAGCGTCTGACGGATCCTTTGGTTTGGCGTTATGGCACATGGCAGCCGACGACATGGGACGATGCGCTGGATCTGGTTGCGCGGGTCACCGCGCGATTTGTAACCGAAGACAACGAAGATCAGCTGTTCGTGTCGATGTTTGACCATGGCGGTTCGGCAGGTGGATACGAAAACACCTGGGGCACTGGCAAACTATACTTCGGGGCGATGAAGGTTAAAAACTGTCGGATCCACAACCGTCCGGCCTATAATTCCGAGGTTCATTCTTCCCGCGATATGGGCGTGGACGAGTTGAACTACGCTTATGCGGATTACGGCCTGACCGACACAATGATGATTGTGGGCGCTAACCCGCTGGAAACGCAAACGAATTTATTTCTCAATCACATGATTCCGGCGCAATACAACGGTGCGAAGGTGATCATTGTCGATCCCCGCAGGACTGTGACAGTGAACGCGTGTGAACAGGCTGCCGGAGCGGAGAACGTTCTGCATTTGCGTCCGAACTCGGGAACGGATCTCGCCCTCTTCAATGCCATGCTGACCTATGTGGCTGAGCGTGGTTGGGTCGACGACGCGTTTGTTGCCGCATCGACGATCCAAAATGCTGTCGAAGTTGCGCAATCGGAAACGCACCCGGCAGCGCTTGGTAGCTTTGATGCAGCATTGGACGCGGTCCGCCTGTCGACAGCCGATGCGGCAGAAATCACGGGTGTCGAAGAGGCCGATATTATCAAGGCGGCGGAATGGTATGCCGAACCCCATCGTGACGGCACGCGGCGCAAATCCATCATTGCTTATGAGAAGGGCGTCATTTGGGGAAATGACAACTATCGCACCATTGGGGCTTTGGTGAATTTAGGTTTAGCCTGCGGCAATATCGGCCGCGAGGGAGGCGGGGTCTGTAGACTAGGCGGTCATCAGGAAGGCTACTTCCGTCCGCCAGAAGGTGATTTTGTAGGGCGCCCGCCTGCCTATCTGGATGAGTTGCTGATCGGCGGTGCCGGAGCCGTTCACCACATTTGGGCTTGTGACCATTACAAGACCACACTGAACGCCAGTGCGTTCAAGCGGGAATACAACCGCCGGACAAACATCGTCAAACAGGCGATGGACAACGCCATAGGAGCGACGCGCGCGGAGCTTGTTGACGCCATTGAGGGCGCGATCCGCGCCGGAGGTCTGTTTTCGGTCAACGTTGATATTATCCATTCGCAAATTGGGCAGGCTGCGCATGTCATTCTGCCTGCGGTCGAGGCGGGCGAGATGAACTTGACCTCGATGAACGGTGAGCGTCGTCTGCGTTTGACCGAAAAGTACATGGATGGCCCGGGGCAGGCGATACCGGACTGCCTGAT
>JBCBCS010000226.1:0-5228 GCA_038530475.1 Pseudomonadota bacterium | reverse complement strand
GCCGCTATTGGTGGCCTGACAGGCCTGAGCACAATCGAAAAACTGCTGGTCTACGGCGGAGCCGGACTGTTCATGGGGCAAGTCAGCAATTCAAACGCCCATGAATTGATCCACAGGTCTGACCGCCGCCTGCGGACTTTGGGCAGATGGGTTTATATCTCGGTGCTGCATGGCCACCACGCCTCAGCCCACATGCTGGTGCATCACGTCCATGTCGGCACCAAGACCGACCCAAACACCGCACGACCCGGCGAAGGGTTCTACAACTTTGCCTGGCGGGCTTGGCGGGGGGAGGCCCGCGCGGGCTTCCGCGCGGAACAGGCGCGGCTTCTGCGGGCAGGAAAACCAGGCTGGCAAAATCCGTATTATGTCTATGCGACCGGTGGGCTTGGTTTCCTTGTTCTGGCCGCGCTAATTGGAGGGGTTTGGGGGCTTATCGGGGCGCTTTGTCTTGCGGGCTTCGCCCAGACCCAGTTGATGATGTCGGATTACGTCCAGCATTACGGCCTTTATCGCCGCATCGGGCCCAACGGAAAGCCCGAACCTGTGGCTGCACGACATTCGTGGAACGCGCCGCACATCTTCTCTACCGCTCTGATGCTGAACGCGCCGCGCCATTCTGATCATCACGCCAATCCGCGCCGCCCATATCCGGCGCTTGAGCTGTCCGAGGACATGCCGATGTTGCCCCGATCCCTGCCCGTGATGGCCTGCGTGGCCCTCTACCCCCGGCTCTGGCGGAAGGTGATGGATCCGCGCGCGGCCAAATGGATGGAGCCGGTATGATGACCGCACTTTGTCTGAAGGCCACGCTCGCCACGCTGGTTTACATCATTGCGCAGCCCGCTTGGTCCGAGACCCCGTTGACCGGAGAAGAGTTTGACGATCTTACCCGCGGCAAAACCTTGACGTTTTCCGCCGGCGTGGCCCCCTATGGGACCGAGTATTACGGCCCCGACCGGCAAGTGATCTGGGCCTTCAACGAGGATCGGTGTGAACGCGGCTTCTGGTATGACGTGCCGTCAGAAACGGGAACTCTGATTTGCTTCGAATACGAATTCAGCGAGACCGCCCAATGTTGGCAGATGTTTGAGGTCGACGGGAAGCTGCGTGCCGATTTCATGAATGTGCCGGGCACAACGGTGCTTTATGAAGCCACCGAGACCGAGCCGTTGATTTGCGGCGGGGTCGGCGCGTGAATTCAGGTTGCGCCCAGTCGGCGAGGTCGGCGCTTTGACAGGTTCGAATTTGGCTGCGCCAAATCCGACCCGTGCGCTGCGCGCGTTTTCTTGAGTATTTTGAAACCAAAGACGGGGGGCGACGGCTCTCCAAAACGCGGGTTGGTGCGATCAGAACAGGCTGCCCTGATCGGGCGGTGCGGGTTTCGGTTTCGCAGGTTTGGATTTCGGAGGTTTGGATGCGGTGGCTGGCGTCATCTTGCCGTCCGCGAACTCAATTTCGAGACGCTGCGCCGATTTGGCCGCCTTAGCGGTCGTTACCACCGCCCCGTCGCCGCGCACCACGGCATAACCGCGCTTCAGGGTTTCGCGGTAGCCCAGTGTTTCCCGCATCCGGTCGAGCGCGTCGAGGCGCGCGCGCCGGGCCTGGGTGTCACGTTCAGCGACCTGGCGCAGACGCTCGCTAAGCCCGGCGAGGTCTTTCATCGCGCGTTGGCGTGCATGTTCAATCGCCTCTGGCCGAAGGCCGAGTCGGTCCAGATCACGACGCGCCTGTCGCACCCGGTTCGACAGGGTTTGCGGCCTCAGACCTGCGGACACGTTACCCAGCGCCAAACGCCCCTGCTGCACCCGGCGATCCAGCGCGCCATCAAGCTTTTCTGCCCAGTTATCAAAGCGTTGTCGAGGATCGTCAACCAGTGCTTCGGGACGCGGCAAGACCCGTGCAAGATCCGCCACCCGCTGCTTACGACGGGAGACCCCATCGCTCACTGCGCGGCTGGCGCGGGCGCCCATTTGCTCCACCCCAGCAAGCAGTTCCAACCGCACTGGAACAGCCATTTCGGCAGCGGCGGTCGGTGTCGGCGCGCGTCTGTCTGAGACGAAATCGATCAGCGTGGTGTCCGTTTCGTGCCCCACGGCTGAGATCAGAGGTATCTGGCTGTCTGCGGCAGCCCGTGCCACAACCTCCTCATTGAAGCCCCACAAATCCTCAATCGAGCCGCCCCCGCGGGCGACAATCAGCAAATCCGGTCGCGGCATCGCTCCGCCCGGGCTCATGGCGTTGAACCCGGCAATCGCACGCGCCACCTGCGGGGCGCAATCTTTGCCCTGAACCGCCACCGGCCAGACCAGAACTTTGCGCGGAAACCGGTCGCGAAGCCGGTGCAGAATATCACGAATGACCGCACCAGTGGGCGAGGTCACGACGCCGATGACTTCAGGCAGGAATGGCAAGGCCCGCTTGCGATCGGCGGCAAAAAGACCCTCCGCCTCCAACGCCTTCTTGCGCTTCTCCAACATCGCCATCAGCGCACCGACGCCGGCAACCGCCACCTCGACCGCGTTGAGCTGGTATTTTGACTGGCTGCCAAAGGTCGTCATCCGGCCCGAGACGACGACCTCCATCCCCTCTTCCGGGATCACTGACAATCCGGACACTTGTCCCTTCCAGGTGGTGCAGGCGAGCACATTCCGGTCGTCCTTGAGATCAAAGTAGAGGTGCCCCGACCGTGCCCGCACGACGCGCCCCACCTCACCCTTCACCCGCACATGGCCAAATTCGCCCTCAATCGCGCGTTTGACCGCCTGGCTGAGGTCTGAGACGGTGAATTCGGGCGTATTTCCGGCGCTTTCGGGTTCGTCGATCAGGTCCATTAGCGGCCCTCTTGTGCTGCTCCGGGGTGCATCTTAGAACGCAGCGAGCGGGAAGGGAAACAGCACATGAACATTCTGATCCTCGGCAGCGGCGGACGGGAACACAGCCTCGCATGGGCGGTTAAACAGAACCCCAAATGCGACCGCTTGATCGTGGCCCCCGGCAATGCCGGGATCGCACAGATCGCGGAATGTGCTCAGATCGATATCTTGGATGGCGAAGCCGTTGCCGCATTTTGCGCCGCCAACGCGGTCGACTTCGTCATCGTCGGCCCAGAAGCACCACTGGCAGCGGGCGTGGCGGACAGATTACGAGACAGCGGGCTTTCCGTTTTCGGATGTTCCGAAGCCGCAGCCAAGCTGGAAAGCAGCAAATCTTTCACAAAAGCGATCTGCGACGCCTGCAATGCGCCAACCGCCAAATACGCCCACTTCACTAATTTGGAGGCGGCGAAAACCTACGTAGAAGCTCAAGGCGCCCCCATCGTCATCAAGGCCGATGGGCTGGCCGCCGGCAAAGGCGTCATCGTTGCAATGGACGTTGAAACAGCCCTCACCGCCCTTGATGACATGCTGGGCGGGGCGTTTGGCGACGCAGGCGCTGAGGTCGTCATCGAAGAGTTCATGACCGGAGAAGAGGCATCCTTTTTTCTGCTGTGCGACGGCACGACGGTCCTGCCCATCGGCACCGCACAAGACCACAAACGCGCGTTTGATGGCGACGAAGGCCCAAACACCGGCGGCATGGGGGCCTACTCCCCCGCCCCGGTGCTGACCGATGCGGTGGCCGCCAAGGCGCTGACCGAAATCGTCCAACCCACCGTTGATGAGATGGCCCGCCGCGGGACACCGTTTCAGGGGGTGCTTTACGCCGGGCTGATGATCGAAGACGGGCAACCCCGCCTTGTCGAATACAACGTCCGATTCGGCGATCCGGAATGTCAGGTGCTGATGATGCGGCTCGGGGCACAGGCGCTCGACCTGCTTCAGGCTTGCGCCGAAGGCCGCCTGCATGATGTCCAGCCAAATTGGGCCAATGATCACGCCATCACCATCGTTTATGCGGCCAAAGGCTATCCCGGCGAATACGACAAAGGCACCCAAATAAACGGTTTGGACGAACTTCCTCAAACATCACGCGAGATGACATTCCACGCCGGCACTTCAACGGCTCAAGGCGCCATTGTCGCCACCGGGGGCCGCGTTTTGAACGTCACCGCCCGTGGCGACAGCCTGCAAGACGCGCGTGACCGCGCCTATGCGATGATTGAGCAGATCAACTGGCCTGAGGGATTTTACCGCAGTGATATCGGCCACCGGGCACTCTGAGCGGTCGTTTCATCTGACCTAAACAACTTCCCCCGGTGGGTTCTGCCCTAACCGGCTGCACCGTCGGCCACCGAAAGAGGGCTCACCGCGCTTCTGCCGCTCCTAAGAAAAAGCAAAAGCCGCGCCCGAAGGACGCGGCTTTTTCAATTTAACAGCAGTGACTTATGCGGCGGAGGCGCGGCTCATCAGCGTCTCGTCGATCTCATTGGCGGCATCGGTCTCATTGCCGTTGCCCACAGCCGCGATCTCCCGCGTTAGGCGCTCAAACGCCGCTTCATAGAGCTGGCGCTCCGAATAGCTCTGCTCGCGCTGATCATCGGCGCGGTGCAGGTCGCGCACGACCTCGGCGATGGCAATCAGATCACCGGAATTGATCTTCTGTTCATATTCCTGCGCCCGGCGCGACCACATGGCCTTTTTGACCTTGGCCTTTCCTTTGAGCGTTTTCATCGCATCCGCCACCACGTCAGGCGCCGACAGCGACCGCATGCCAACTTCTTCGACTTTGTTGGTCGGCACACGTAGCGTCATCTTGTCCTTCTCAAAGGCAATGACGAACATCTCCAGCTCGAAACCCGCGATCTCTTGCGTTTCGATCGATACGATCTTTCCAACCCCGTGCGCCGGATAAACGACGAAGTCATTGGGGCTAAACTCATTTTTCTTTTTGGCCATACGAGGTCCTTTCCTCTCAGCACCTGATCATAGACGACAAAAAGACCGGCGGGGGCGAAGGCCTCCGTCAGTCAATTGGGTGCGTTTTGATCAGCAATTACGCAGCATTGCTAACTGTATACCATAAAAACGGGGTGATTCCCAGCGGGCCTCAGCTGCCTTCACCCGGCGCTTCGGAAAAGAGCTCCATCTTGCCTTCTTTTCCGTCCATTTCATCCGCATTCGGCAATGGATCCCGTTTCTCAAGGATGACGGGCCATTTCTCGGAATACTTGCGGTTGAACTCGACCCATTTCTCCATGTCCGGCTCCGTATCCGGGCGGATCGCATCGGCGGGACATTCCGGCTCACAGACGCCGCAATCAATGCATTCGTCCGGATGGATCACCA
>JBCBCS010000225.1:0-5246 GCA_038530475.1 Pseudomonadota bacterium | reverse complement strand
CCATCTGATGATGTAGAGTGTCTCGAGAAGGAATACTGGGGTGGCGTGAGGCTGGTCTGTTTCGTAGCAGCCGAAGATCAAGTCATTTGGGCCGAAGCTGGTTGGTTTGGGGCATCACTTTGAGGTGGAGAAATAGCAGATGAGTCAGACAAGCGACACGATGGAGCTGCGGGAAGACGATATCGTCAAGCATTATGAGGCCGCCACAGCCATGGTGCAGGGGTTTGACCATTCGCCTCGGATTGCTGAGGCGAAAGAGGCCGCGCCGCAGGAACGCTCCGCCGGGATCGGGGCGCGGCGGCGGTTTCGGACGACAACGCCGGGGCTGGTGACGAGACGGACGGCGCGCACCGAGGGCGTGCAATTGTTGGCGCGCATTGAGGGCGCGGATGAGGGCGATGCGTTGGTGTCGCCCGCGCAGGCCACGGTGCTGCATGGGTTGCGTCGCGCGATTGCCATCGCTTTGGCGGTGGCCGAGCAATATGCGGATCGGACGGGATTGGCGGACCTGAAACGCGCGAACCTTGAAGGGTCACTGCCTGCTGGCAAGAAGCAGGAGTTTTCGGAGCTTTTGACGGCTGAAGCGCTTGTTACGCTGTATGTTTTCGGCAATGCCACAGCGTTTCTCTTGGCCCCGCATGCGGGCGAGGAAACGGTTGAGATTGGTGAAGTCGAAGAGGTTCTGACCGACAACGGTGTGCTCGCCCTGCATGGCGCGTTGTGGGAGCTGGACCAGGATATCGGGGCGTTCGCGACCGAAGAGGCGCGGCTCGTCCCTACGGTCCTCGCGTTCTCGGAAGCGCTGATGGGCAAGGTTGAGGCGCGGGCGTCCACCGCTGGGCGGTTGGAGCCGTTTTCTGCCGCAAGCTGGAAGATCGAAGAAGACGATCTGACGATCCGGGGCTTCAGCCCGGCCCGGGCGGCGAAGTCCACCACGCTCACCATGACCTTCAAGAAACCCAATGAGGTCGTGGGCAACCATATCGCTAAGTATCAGGCGATGAAGCTCGCCAAGATGCTGATGGCCTATGATTTCGACAAGCGGCTGAACCCGTTTGCGGAACTAGGCGGCTTTATCTTCACCTTCATGGGCGATGGGGCGCCGGGCACCGGTAAGACGACGCTCATTCAGATGATGGCTGGCCTCATCAACGATTACTGTCAGGTCGCCGATTACACGTTCCGCTATCAGAACCTGAGCACGGACAATATCGACAGCTACCAGGGCAAATCGGGCCAGAACGCCAAGGCCTTCATCAACAACGTGATTGATCCGGGTGTGATCGGGTTCGGCACGATCGACGATATCGACCAGTTGGCGGGCAAGCGCGGCGACAGACAATCGAGCGCGGGCCAGTTGGAGATTACCGCCGTGCTGATGGAGAGTTTCGCGGGCGCAAATACAGTCGTGCGGGGCAACTGCACCTTCGGGATGTTTTCGAACTATCCTGAGAATGTGGACGATGCTTTGCGCCAGCGGGCGGGGGCGCGCTTCTTGGTCGATGGGCCGCAAACGCGGGAGGATTACGTCGATATCCTGTATCTGTTGATGGGCAAGAACCATGACATCCCGATTGGGGATCATGAGGTGTTCAGCGCGCAAGAGATAAAGAAGGCCGTCGCGGCCAGCTTTGAAAGCCACAACAAACCGCATGAGGCGGGGCTCTTGAATGTGTTTGACCGCGTGTCGTCCGAGATTGGCGAGCTTGATACGATCAACAAGCTCGGCACCTATTTGAAAGGCATTCAAGAGGCGGACAGTCGCTTCACCGGTCGCGCGATCAAGAACATCACCGATGCCGTCAAAGTCCGCGCGATGGATTTTGAGCTGCCCGATGAATGGATGGAGAACCCGGAGCTGTTCCTGCAAAAGGATTACGACACCAAGAAGGCGATGATCGAAGAGATGCGCCAGCCGATCACGGTGGAAATGGTCATTCAGGAAATCAACCGCTACGCCGACAGTGAATTCCGCTATGCCGACAAATCCGACGAGGTCGCGATTGAGAATATGGTGCGCGACTTTGGCCGCCAGGAAGAGGCGAAGAAACGGTATCTGGGGGGCAAGGGATGAAGGCCTTTCTGCCCCTCGCTTTGACACTTGCCGCGACCGCAGCGCAGGCCGACATCCCGCAGCAATGGTCCTGCACGGTCGTCAACGTCTTTTACACCAATTCGCAGACGGGGGCGTTTTACGACCCGGAAACACCAGCGGTCGGCAAACGGCTTGAGGTGAATTTGCAGGCGGGCACAATCGCCGCGCCCGATGGGCCGTCTTATTATGAATTCATGCGCCGTGGCGCAGGCAGTTCACTCATGACCTTTGACACGGATGTGGCAGAAGGCACCGCCAAGATCATTGATCTTGGGCCGCCCGTTGAGGCGGGCAATGACATGCGGCAATTCATGCGGGTCTTCATGTTGGAGCAAAGCCGCGGCACCGGGACGCTGACGTCGTTCTTGCTGATGCTTCCGGGCGAGGTCGCGTCGGGCCTGTGCAAGGCGAGGGCCGGGTCATAATGGGCGACTTGCTGTCAGCGAGCGCGGGGTCGCTATTGATCCCGGCTTTGTGTCTGGCCTTCATGGGCTGGGCCGTGCCGAAGCTGTTGGCGCTGTTTTGGCCGGAAGGGGTCAAGTGGTTGTTCGCGCTGGCGTTCGTGTCGGCCTGTGTGATGTCGCTCGCCGGAGCGGGATTCTTTGCGTTTTTGTATGCGCAACAGGGCGTGGATGTCGGGCTGCTGGTGGAGCAACAGGGTCTGGGCACGGTGGCGCATTTCGGCAAGCTGAGTGCGATCTCGGCGCTTCTCTGGGGTCCGCTGATGGTGCTGAGCGTTGCGGGTGTGCCGAAGGGCTGGGTGAAGGAGGTTTGGTGATGGAACAGCTCTTTCAAACCATGATGATCTCTGGCGTCGTCGCGTTTCTAATTGCGGTGGGGTTGGCCGCAATTTTCCCTCGGATGGTTGCCACACAGATGGGCATTGGAATGCTTATCACCCCAGTGATCCTGTTTTTTGTGCTCTGGCTCATCTACGGCAGCACGAGCGATGATCTGCTTGGTAACGCGTTTGCTGTCCTTATTTTGGGGGTCGTCTGGGCGCCGGTGGGTTTCGTGACCACCCTCGTGATGCATCTGTTCAACAAGGCTGCTGAGCCACGCGCGGATGCAGGGTCCATTGAGACAGGAGATGAGACATGAACCTCCTCATCGAAAAGGGGCTGATGTTCGGGAACCTGATCCATGTGGTCAGCCCGGTTCTGGTCGAACGCTATAACCGGGCGCTGGAGGGACTGACGGGGAAGCGGACCAGCCTTACGGATTTTCACATCGATATTTCCGGCTACTCGCCCGAGATCGGGGATGAGTTGGGCGATCCCCTTTATATCAATCACCGGGGCGTGGCGCGGCAGTTTATCTTGCTGACGACGGATCAAAAGACGGCGCCACTGCTCAATGCGAAATTCTCCTCCTCTCGTGGCATCCTGCGACAGTTCATTGAGGCGAATGAACCGCAGCTTTTCGCGCTCACCGCGCGGGATGCGGTGGCGGGCGAGTTGGTCAATTCCATTCATGCGATGGATCATCCCAAGCGGCTGTTCGAGTTCTCTCAGGTCAAGATCGAGGCGGACACGACCGACGGGGCCGTTGCCAATGCCGCACGGTTGGGGGACAAGATCGACCGCTTCATGACGGAGGACGGCGCGTGGCATGATGATGTGCTGATTGCCGAGATGATCGGGCTGGCCAAGGAAACCGGGGACATCACCCGCAATCCGGTGCAGCTGAAAACCATGCAGTTCACGCAAGAGAATTTCTGGACCGCGCATTTCGGCGGGGTCTACGTGTTCCGCGGGGTAGAGCATCCGGGCGTAATCTCGGTTCAGGACGTTGACGGGCTGAATGATCTGCCAGTAGAGCATGCGATGGACATGGGTGAACGCTCGGCTATTGCCCAATTCCTCAAGGTCAACGATCTGGCTGAGCCGATCATCGAAGCGCGCGGCATCGATAGTGCCGCGATCCTGCGACAGAAGATGGATTTCATCGTGGCGGATGTGGCGGCTGGGCTGGGGGAGGACCTTTCAGGGGCCACCCGGCGCACTCTGCGGGCGCTGGGGCGCAAGCATTACGAGGCGTTGCCGGAGGCCTGGCGCGGTCTGGCCGATCTGGTGCGTTGGGCCGAGGATGGCGGGCCGTGGCCCCATATCGACAGCGAACATCCGGCTTACTTCTACACGCTGCGCGCCAAGGCGCATGAAGACGCCGATTTGGTGAACATGCTGCTTGCCGAGCTCACACCGATGGACATCCGTCAGCTGTTTATCTGTCACAAAGAGGCGTTCTATGCCGCCTATGCGGGCTGGAGTGCGGCGAAGCAGGCCTATGTGGCGGAATTCCTGTCAGAGGAGTATCAAGTGGACAAGGCGGGCACCCGCGCGGCACTCTTTGGCCACGAAGCGCCGATGGAAGAGCCTGCGCCGGTGGACGATCTGATCGAACGCGTGGGCCCGTGGGGCGCGGTGCGGCGCTAGGGACGAGGAGGGACGAGATGCAATTTGTGAGACTCGTGGTCGGGGGCTTTCTGATCCTGAGCGTGATCTATCTGTGCGTGTCGCTCTATTCGCGCTCTGTTCGGCGCGAGAAGCTGGAGAATGAGTGGGAAGAGACCAAGCCCGAGGGGGCGACGCCGGATATGCGCGCGTCCTTCATCAAAGACGGGATGGAGGTCTATGAAAACGGCTTGCGCAAGAAGCTGATCCTGCTCATCTACATCATTCCGCCGATCGTGATCGGCACCATAATCTACTTCATCAATTGAAGGTCTGAGCCCCATGCGCAATGTTCGCCGTGTCTTTCGTATCACCCTGATCCTGATCGTTGGTTTGTACTTGCATTATGTGCTGCCCCAGCGGGATGTGGCGCGGATCACGTCGACGGAAGTGATCCGGGTCGATTTCTCGGGGGTGCAGCGGCTATTTTATGCTCAGGCCGACAGCGGCCAGGTGGAAGGGGTCAACCGAGACCTGCGGCTGATCTACACAGAGCGAACCAACACCTATCTGTTCGGCCTGATTCGGGGTGGGACCGACACGATGGTTTACCGCAACGAGGATACGGGCTGGATCTACCCGCCCTATTTCAAGTTCGACAGCTCGGATTTACAGGCCGAGGCTGCGGCGTCGATTTCAACCGCTGAGCCCTTCGAATACGTGGTCATCACCCATTATGGCTGGCGCATTCGCTGGGC
>JBCBCS010000224.1:0-5255 GCA_038530475.1 Pseudomonadota bacterium | reverse complement strand
CGTCAGCGCATCATAGAGCACCACCCGCTGCTTGGTGTCTGTCTGCAGCTTGTTGATCAGCACCATCTGCGTCGCCGCCTGGTTCTGCAAGCTGTCGATCCAGGTCTTGCCCTTCTCGATGTAGCGCTCCAGCGTCTGGCTCTTCGCCAGCTTCACCTGCTCCTGCTGCACGGCCTCGTTGTAGGCCGCGTTCAGCTGGGCCAGTTCGGTTTCAAGCGCCGTGCGCTTGGCGGCGTCCTGTTCGACGGAAATCTTGTTCTCCAACTCGATGATCTTGGGATCCATAGAGAGGATTTCGGCCCGCACAGCCTCTAGCTCCCCCACCGTCGTCTCTCGCTCTTCCAGCGTGCCAGCAAGGTTGCCTTCAACTTTCACTTTCTCGCCTTCGAGGATCTCCAACTGGCTTTCCAGCAGCTTGGTGATCACATCCGACTTCGAAATCAGGTCCTGCAGCTTGTCATCGACAGACGCCGTGCGCATCCGTTCTTGCCGCATTGAGTCTGATTTGCCCTTGGAGAAGAAGCCGACAAAGCTTTCCCACCCGGTCTTGGACCGCATCTCATCAAAGTCCTGCTGGAACCCGGCGGTCACATCATCGAGCCCCATGATCAGCTCAGCGATGTTGGCGTTCATCAGCTCCGTATGGGCATGCACATCTTCCAGCGAGGCGTTCTCAATATCGACAGCGATATCTGTCCCCTCGGCCATCTTCTGGCGCGCGGTTTCAATCCGGCTGGTCAGCTCCGCAATCTTCGATTGCGCCTCGGCAACCTGGCTCTGGGATTCACGGATCTGGGTGTCGAAATCAGCCATACTGGGTCCTCACGTTTTCGTTATCTTGAATTTTATATAGGTGAACATTAGCGGCAATTTTAGGGCCGTTGCACGTTAGAGTAGTGAAATCGGGGTCAGGAATGCCTGACCGGCTGCCACAGATTTACGCCTCTTCTTCAGGCTCAGTGTCCTCAGCGTCGGCCTCAGCGATATCTTCCTCCGCCTCTTCAGCCGCGTTGAGCACATCTTCATCGACCACGCCGTCACCATCCTTGTCCCAATCGGGTCCATAGATGTCCGCCGGATCGACCGCACGCGGCTCCAGCGTAATACCGCGATTGGCGAGCTCTTCACCCTCCAGCTCCACCGATTGGTCATAGGTCCGCACGACGACGCGCGTATCAAGCGGGACACGCTCAAACAGATCGATGATGTCGTGATTGAACATACGGATGCAGCCCGCCGAGCCGGAATTGCCGATCGAGGCGAGGTCATTGGTCCCGTGAATGCGGAAATGCGTGTCGCGACCATTCTGGAACAGATACAGCGCCCGTGCACCCAAGGGGCTGGACAGCCCACCTTCGATGCCGCTGGCAAAGGGGCCATAGATGTCTGGCTCGCGCGCAATCATGTTGGCCGTCGGCGTCCAGCCGGGCCATTCGCGCTTCAGCCGGATCACTGATGGCGCCCGCATCCGCAGACCATCAACCCCGACAGCAATTGGATAACGCCGCGCGATCCCGTCTTCTTCCACCCAATACAGCAGCTTGGCATGGGGATCGACGACGATGGTGCCGGGGTCTTCAGGGCCATTGTATTCAACGATTGTGCGCTGGTTCACGCCAGTCAGAAATTCCGGTGGCACCGGCGGTAGAACGTAGTCGCCGTCCTCCAAAACGCCGTAGCCGTCCACGATTTGGCTGATCGGCACACCACCGACGAGCTCCTCCTGTGCACACGCCGCCAAAAACATCAGCGCCGTGCCTGCCGTCAGTCGCTTGATCGAACCAGCGAATGTCATCGAAATGTCCCCACTCTTGTTTGCCAGCACTCTAACAACGCGACCAAAGGCAAAACCAGCCCCTACCTGCTCAAATCCTGCACCTGATCTTGCGATGAAACGTCTGGAATTCCGCGGCGCTCACCCCCATTGTCCAGATATGAGACTTCAGGGAAAGACCGCCATCATCACAGGCGCAGGATCGGGCTTTGGTGCAGGGATTGCCGCCAAATTCCGGGATGAGGGGGCGACTGTGCTGGTCGCCGATATCAACGGCGATGCGGCAAATGACGTGGCCAAGCAGATCGGCGGTATGCCGTGGGTCGTCGATGTCACGGACAACACCTCTGTGCGGCGCATGGCAGGCAAGATGCCCAATCCCGATATCATCGTGAACAATGCAGGCGTCACGCACATGCCCCAACCCCTTGACGAAGTCAGCGATTCCGATTTCGACAGGGTGCTTGCCGTCAACGCGAAGTCAGTGTTCCTGATGGCCCGGCATTTCGTCCCAAAGATGAAAGAGCGCGGCGCCGGGGCGATCCTCAACGTGGCCTCGACCGCGGGCGTCAGCCCGCGCCCGCATCTCAACTGGTACAACGCCTCAAAGGGTTGGATGATCACCGCAACCAAGACGATGGCGGTTGAGCTTGCTCCGTTCGGCATCCGGGTGAACGCCATCAACCCCGTTGCGGGTGAAACACCATTACTTGCCAGCTTCATGGGGGAGGACACCCCGGAACGCCGCGCCGCGTTCCTGTCCACCATCCCTCTGGGCCGCTTTTCCACCCCGCAGGACATGGGCCACGCCGCCGTATTCCTGTGCTCGGACGAAGCGAGCATGATCACCGGCGTTGCCTTGGAGGTCGACGGAGGCCGCTGCATATGACCCTGAAAAAGATCAACCTGGCTGAAAAACTCGCCCAATTCAGCACCCATTGGGACCCGCATATCGTCGCGACCTACAACGGCAATGACGTGATGGTGGTGAAGTTCGCGGGTGAGTTTCCCTTCCACAAACATGACGATACCGACGACTTCTTCCTGATCCTTGAAGGCGACGTCACGATGGACGGTGAGGACGGCGACCAAATCACCCTCGGCCCCGGCGAGTTGTGCATCGTGCCCAAAGGCATGGTCCACCGCCCCCGCGCTGTGACAGAAGCCAAGGTCCTGCTGATCGAACCCACAGGTGAGCCCAACACCGGCGACAGCGGCGTTGAGCCCGCCAAAAAGCCGCGCATATGATCCGCAATCTCCTAAAAGCTGCGTTCTTTCCGCTCTTCGGTCGGATCAAATCCAGGCCGAAAGCGGTCAAGGTCGCGCCGCTGAAATCCGACCACGTCAACGTCTTCGCGGGCACCTTCGCCAATGAGGCGGAGGCAACAGATTATGCGCTCGGGCTGTCTGCCCCGTCGCTCGCCTCCGATCTGAATGGCGCTGGCATTGGCCCGGACGATGTCGAGATTATCTTCGGTGACGCCCGCATCATGGCCGCCCGCCCGATGTTCCATTTCATCGGCGCAGCCCCAATGTTTGGCGATGCCAATACACTGATTCTATTGTCAGATCGCGGCTACGACACAGGCTCAGCTCAGGGCGACCGCGTGCGGTTCGTAGGGCTCTGCGCCGTCAGCTGAGCAGATGCGCCATCATCTCGGAGCGGTGATCCTCCAACCCTTCGATCACATCGAAATGGTGGCGTCCTTCATCAACCACATGATGCGCCTTCCACGCCGCCACCAGCCATTGCGCCTGATCTAGAAAAACAGGCCGTTCATCCGCTCCGACCCATACCGTCACCCGCGCTGTGGGGGCCGCATGGTCAATCGGGCTTTCGGCTTTGGCCTCCTCCGCGTCAATCCGCAAATCCGCGTTCATGGACGTTGCCATCAGCGGGGCCAGATCGCTTACCGGCGAAATCGACAGCACCCGCTGAACCCGCGACGCCCATTCCCCCGCCAGGTCGGAACACATCACCCGCGCCACCAGATGACCGCCCGCCGAATGGCCCACGAGGTAGAGCGGCCCGGTCGTCCGCTGCGCAATCGCCGCGACAGCCTCCGCCGCTTCACGCGCAATCGCTCCGATCCGTGCGTCCGGCGCCAGAGTGTAACGCGGCATGACAAAACACAGCCCCGCATCCAGAGCGCCGCGCCCCAGATGTGAGAAATCATGCGGATCAAACCGCAGCCAGTACCCTCCGTGGATGAAAATCACCGTGCCGTGGGCCAACTCATCCGGGTGATACATGTCATAAGACTGGCGCGGGGCCGCCCCATAAGGCACGGCCAATTCCTTTAACTTCACGCCATCCCGAAACGCCGCTGCTGCGGCGGCCCAGCGCCCCGGATAAGCCTCCCCCTCCGGAATAAACTCAGCATTTGCGTAGGCAATGTCGCTTTTGGACCGTTCCGGCATACATCCTCCTCTAGGACGCAGGGTTTATCCCGCGTAAAGATAGCGCGACTTCTGGCCCAATGAGGACACCATGCTCGATTCCACCACAGACCTCAAATCCATGCTCAAACGCCCCGACCTTGTGTGTTCGCAAGCCTTCGTTGCCGGTGAATGGGTCGACGCCAAGGACGGCAAGACCTTCGAGGTTGTAAATCCCGCCCGCGGCGACGTGATCGCGACCGTGGCCGATCTCAGCCGCGCGGAAATTGCCACCGCCATTGATGCCGCCGAAAAGGCCCGCCACGATTGGGCCGCCCGCACCGGCAAGGACCGTGCATCCGTCCTGCGCAAATGGTTCGAACTGATGATGGAGAACCAGGAAGACCTCGCCATCCTGATGACCGCCGAACAGGGCAAACCGCTGACCGAAAGCCGCGGCGAAGTGGGCTATGGCGCGTCCTTCATCGAATGGTTCGCCGAAGAGGCCAAGCGGGTCTACGGCGAAACCATCCCTGCCCATCTGCCCAATGCCCGCATTCAGGTCATCAAGCAGCCCATCGGCGTGGCCGCTGGCATCACCCCATGGAACTTCCCCAACGCGATGATCGCCCGCAAGGTCGCCCCGGCCCTCGCCGCGGGTTGCTCCTTCGTCATCCGCCCCGCAACGCTGACCCCGCTGTCGGCACTTGCGATGGCAAAATTGGCAGAAGAGGCGGGCGTGCCCAAGGGCCTGTTCTCGGTCGTGACAACCACGTCTTCGTCTGAGACCGGCAAGGAATTCTGCGAAAACCCGCTGGTGCGCAAACTGACCTTCACAGGTTCGACCGAAGTGGGGCGCATCCTGCTCAAGCAGGCGTCCGATCAGGTGATGAAATGCTCGATGGAGCTGGGCGGCAACGCGCCCTTCATCGTCTTCGACGACGCCGACCTCGACGAAGCGGTCAAAGGTGCCATCGCCTGCAAATTCCGCAACAACGGCCAGACCTGCGTCTGTGCCAACCGCATCTATGTGCAGGCCGGGGTCTATGACGAATTCGCCGCCAAACTGAAAGACGCGGTTGAGGCGATGAAGGTCGGCGAC
>JBCBCS010000223.1:0-5279 GCA_038530475.1 Pseudomonadota bacterium | reverse complement strand
GCGCGCCTGCCGAGACGCGCATTGTCGCCATCTGCAACATGCAAGAGGCCGGGCGCACCAGTGAGGACGCGCTGCGCCCCGATCTCTACTACCGCCTTGCCGCGCTCAAGATCACCGTGCCGCCGCTGCGCCAGCGGGGCGAGGACATCCTGATGCTGTTCACGCAGCTGTCGGACACGTTTGCCGATGAATACGGCTGCGACGCCCCCAAGGTCAGCGCGCAGGAGGCGGCGCAACTGTTGCAGGCGCCGTGGCCCGGCAACGTGCGGCAGCTGATCAACATCGCCGAACGCGCGGTGCTGCAATCACGCCGCGGCACGGGCTCGATCGCATCGCTCTTGATGAACGATCACGAGGAAATGCAGCCCGTCGTCACCACCGAAGGCAAGCCGCTCAAGGAATATGTCGAGGCCTTTGAACGCATGCTGATCGATAACACGATGCGTCGCCACAAGGGATCCATCGCGAGCGTGATGGAAGAGCTTTGCCTGCCGCGCCGAACGCTCAACGAAAAGATGGCCAAATACGGCCTGCAGCGCTCGGACTACCTTTAGGACAGGTCACGCTTCGGGTTCGGGCGGCAGTTTGACGAGCAATTGCGCCGACTGCAGATCATTCGTGTAGCAGATGTAGCGTGTGCCATCGCCCGCATTGATGGCGTATTGGTTCACCTCGACCACGGGAAGGGTCGTGTTGGCGGTCGCGCCGGAAACCTCCGTCTCCCGGTTCACGGCGCGAATGCAGGACCGGTTGCCCCGCGCTTCTGCCCGTGCGTCGGCATCGCTTGACGTCTCGATGTCGTCGCAGCCGACAAGGGCGACCAGTGCCATTGATACAAGTGTCATGAGGCAAGGGCGCACGGCAATTTCCTTTGGCAGTCAAAAAGCTGTGTCATCGAAACGGCAATGCGCGCCCCTGTCAAGCCGACACGCCTGTAACCTGCTGTTGCAAAAGATGATCCGGTGACGCTGTTGTGCCAGCCCGGCATGTGGCATCCACGGCTGTGTTGCGCAGGAGCAGTCATGCCAAAACCACTTGCTTATCTTTTTGATATGGACGGTCTGCTTCTTGATACCGAGCGGCTGTTTCTCGAGGCGGGCTTGCCCCTGTTGCAGGGCATTGGCATGCACGAGGCAGAGGCTGAAGCTTTCTTTTTGTCGATGGTTGGATCATCAGGCGCTGAGGCCCGCGCGGGTTTGGCCGAGATTGCTGGCACAAGTGCTGCCACCCTCGAAGCCGAATGGCGCGCAGCCCACAAGGCGCTCATCGCGCGTGACGGTATCCCGCTGCGCCCAACCGTGGCCGCGACGTTGAACGATCTGTCGGGGCAGGGGGCGCGCATGGCTGTTGTCACCTCGACACATGGTGCAAACGCGCGGCATCACCTGTCGGTGGCTGGCGTGGCGCAGCATTTCGAACTGGTCGTCGCAGGGGATGAGGTGCCGGCCAACAAACCCGACCCTGCGCCCTACCTTCAGGCGGCAAATGCGCTTGGGATCGATCCGACGGCTTGTGCGGCTTTCGAAGACAGCGACCGTGGTATCGCATCTGCCATGCGCGCTGGGTGTATCGCGTTTCAAATCCCCGACCTGCGGCCCAAGGGGTTGCCCTTGCCCGACCTGGGTCAGCACACAGCAGCGACACTGGCCGATGCCGTCGCAACCTTGCACGGGTGACAGGCGCAGCACCTGACGTCAAATCCGCTGCGATGGAAATTGATCATTGTCATTCCGCAAGCTAAACCACTATGTACAGTTATGGCGGTGCGGCTCGAACCACGCCCGCCAAGAGTTTCGCTGTCATGCGCGCGTGGTGCGCAACGCTCCTCCGCATGGCAGACCGATTGGGCCCCGGAAACGGGGCTACGAGACGCTGACGCTGGGGACATCCCCGCGCGGCATATAATGGATACGCCACCCAAACGGTGCGCGTGTCGGAGAAGAACCGCGATGACGCGCGCGAGGACAGAGAAGACCCGGGCAGGTGGCCGAAATGGCCGCTCGTTCACCTTGGGCAACTGTCCGCATTCGTCACAAATCGCTCGAACAAGTCACTCCCGCCGCAGTCTCGCCCCACCGGGGCGGGCGCTTTGGCGCGTGTGCAATGGACTTTCATGCCAAAGAAAATGCTTATCGATGCCACCCACGCGGAAGAGACCCGCGTCGTGGTGGTGGACGGAAACAAGGTCGAGGAGTTTGACTTTGAATCCGAAAACAAGCGCCAGCTTGCTGGCAACATCTATCTCGCCAAGGTAACGCGCGTCGAGCCGTCGCTTCAGGCGGCTTTTGTCGACTACGGTGGCAACCGCCACGGCTTTCTGGCGTTTTCGGAAATCCACCCGGATTACTACCAGATCCCCGTCGCCGACCGCGAGGCGCTGATGGAAGAAGAGCGGGCCTACGCCGAAGCGATGAAGGCCCGTGACGAGGAAGAGGACAAGCCAAAGCCCAAGCGCCGCCGATCCCGGTCCAAGGCCGCCAAGGCGGACAGCGACGACGCGACAGCGACCAAGGATATCGAGGGGATGGAAACCATCGACCTCGAAGACGAGGCCGATGCCGAGGTCGAGGTGCCCGACACCGAAGCCGCCTCGCCCATGGAAACCGTCGCTGAAACGCCGGTGGAAACACCCGCCGCGGATGATGCCGATGAGGCAGACGCCGAAGAGGCGACGGCGGATGCAACGACCGAAAGTGATGCGTCCTCCGACGACGATGATGACGACGACGCTCCCAAGAAAGGCAAGCGTTCGAACGCTGCAGCCAAGGATGACAGTATTGAATCTGTCGCTGATGATGACGATCAGGACGACATTCGCCCGCCGCGCAAACCCCGTCCGCGCCGCTACAAGATACAAGAGGTCATCAAGGTCCGCCAAATCCTGCTGGTGCAGGTCGTCAAGGAAGAGCGTGGCAACAAGGGCGCGGCGCTGACGACGTATCTCAGCCTTGCTGGGCGCTACTGTGTCCTGATGCCCAACACAGCACGCGGCGGCGGCATCAGCCGCAAGATAACCAACGCCGCGGATCGCAAGAAGCTCAAGGAAATCGCAAACGAGATCGAGGTGCCGCAAGGCGCGGGTCTGATCGTGCGCACTGCGGGTGCCAAACGGACCAAGGCCGAGATCAAGCGCGACTACGAATACTTGCAACGGCTGTGGGAACAGATCCGCGAACTGACGCTGAAATCCATCGCTCCGGCCAAGATCTACGAGGAAGGCGACCTGATCAAACGGTCTATCCGCGATCTTTATAACCGCGAGATTGACGAGGTCATGGTCGAAGGCGAACGCGGCTACCGCATCGCCAAGGACTTCATGAAGATGATCATGCCGTCGCACGCCAAGAACGTGAAAAGGTATGAGGACAGCCTGCCGCTTTTTGCGCGCTACCAGGTCGAAAGCTACCTCGCGGGGATGTTCAATCCGACCGTGCAGTTGAAATCCGGCGGCTACATCGTGATCGGCGTGACCGAGGCGCTGGTGGCCATTGACGTGAACTCAGGGAGAGCGACCAAGGAAGGGTCGATCGAGGAAACCGCGCTCAAGACCAATTTGGAGGCAGCCGAAGAAGTGGCGCGCCAGTTGCGCCTGCGCGACCTTGCGGGCCTGATCGTGATCGACTTCATCGACATGGACGAGCGCAAGAACAACGCCGCCGTTGAAAAGCGCATGAAAGACCGGCTCAAGACCGACCGCGCCCGCATTCAGGTGGGCCGCATCTCGGGCTTTGGCCTGATGGAGATGAGCCGCCAGCGCCTGCGCCCCGGCATGATCGAGGCTACGACACAGCCGTGTCCACATTGCCACGGGACCGGTCTGATTCGCTCTGATGACAACATGGCTTTGTCGATCCTGCGCCAAATTGAAGAGGAAGGAACACGTGGTCGTTCGCGTGAGGTGCTGATCAAGGCTCCTGTCGGCATCGCCAACTTCCTGATGAACCAGAAGCGCGAGCACATCGCTCAGATCGAAGGACGCTACGGCCTGAGCGTACGGATCGAAGGCGATCCCAGCCTCGTCAGCCCGGACTTTTCGCTGGAAAAGTTCAAGACGGCGACCCGCACCGTGACAGCAGCGGAAGCCACTGTGGTTTCGGTCGACACCTCGATCATGGATCAGGTGGATGAGGCCGACGAGGCCGAAGCGGAGACCCAACCGGCCAACAACGAGAACGGCAACGGCAACGACGATGGCGAGGGCCGTCCCAAGCGTCGGCGCCGCCGTCGGCGTCGCGGTCGCGGTCGGTCTGGTCAGGACGGTGACAGCCACGAAAACGGCGATACCGAAGCCGAGAAATCGCAGGAGGACGGTGAGGCCGCCCCCGAAGGTGAGGCCGCTGTCGAAGCGGAGACCGAGACCGAGGAAAAGCCCAAGCGCAAGCGTCGGAGCCGTTCCAAATCCAAGAGCGATGACGCGGCGCCCGCCGAAGAGCAGGCAGAAGAGGCCAAGCCGGAGGACGCGGAGACAAAGGCCGAGGACGCAAAGCCAGAGGACGCAGAGGCCGAAGAAAAGCCAAAGCCCAAGCGCACCCGCCGGAGCCGTGCAAAGCCGAAGGACGCGCCCTAGGAGGACGCCGCTGAGGCGCCGACCGAGGATGCTGCTCCTGCTGAAGAGGCGCAGGCCGATGAGGCCCCGGCTGCTGATGCTGAACCTGCACCTGCACCAGCGGCAGAGCCCGCGCCTGAACCTGCGCCCCAAGAAGCAAAGACCGAAGAGCCACAGCCCGAACCCGAGCCGGTGGCGGCCGATGTTGCACCCGAAGAACCGGCCAAGCCAAAACGGCGCGGCTGGTGGTCACTTGGCAAATAAAGCTCAGCCCTTGCGGATCACATAGGTCTGCACGGGCCCATCCACGTCGCGAGTGACCAACTCGTGGCCAGCCTCGACGCAAAAATGCGGAATATCGACGATGGCGGCGGGATCATCCGCTTTCACCGTCAACTCCGCGCCAGCACTGAGGCCCGCAAGCCGCTTGCGTGCCTTCAGCACGGGCAGGGGGCACAGCAACCCCGTCGCATCGAGATGGTTCATATCGCTCATGGCGCTCCATGTAGGGGCCGTGTTTCAATCTGTCCACGCAGATGTGACGCAGCCCCCCGTGACGCGCGCCACGCTTCCAGCTAGGTCAGGGATATGTTCGGAATCGACATCTTCGACGCAAGCCTTGTGCCAGCGATGAGCATTGCCCTGCTTGCTGGCATCATCAGCTTTCTCAGCCCCTGCGTGCTGCCCATCGTGCCGCCATATCTGGCCTACATGTCGGGTATGAGCGTCGGCG
>JBCBCS010000222.1:0-5356 GCA_038530475.1 Pseudomonadota bacterium | reverse complement strand
ACGTCTGTGATATTTTCCTCATTTACGATGCCCATTGGCTCTTACCTCCTCCTGAGCGATATTGTGCAATTCTCTGAGGCCATGACGTCTGGCGACAATTCGACGACCTATCTATTTCTATCGATCTACTGAAAAGTCTGTGGACCCAATGCCCAAATAGGTATCGGATGATACCAAGTCTCAAGGTTGGAGCGTATCATGCTGAAGCGCGCAGATATGTGCTCTGCTTGATATCACCTCATACTGAGGCTGGCATAGCTAAGGCCCCGCAGAAAATGGCACCAAAGAAGGCATAGCGTGTACTTTGGGGGCTGCCATGATCGATATCTTCAACCAGATACAAGACCAGCTGAATCGCGCACCGCATCTCCAGCGGCTTGGACGACTGTTCTCTGAGACGATTCTGATCGAGGTCGGGACCGATGAATTCTACCTCACCTTCGAGAAGGGGCGCTTGACGTCCATCCAGCAAGGGCCGAGCCGAAAGACGCCGTGGCGCTTTGCGTTGCGGACAGACGCCGAGGCTCTTGCAAATTTCTGGATGCCGCGCCCGGCACCCGGCTTTCACGACGTTTTCGGGCTCGTGAAGATTGGCCGTGCGCGGATTGATGGGGACATTCTGGCGCTAGTGAAAAACCTGCGGTTTTTCAAGGAAGTCATGGCATTGCCGCGGACAAAAGAGGAGGTCGCAGCATGAGCATCGAACCCATCACAGGACGATATCTGAACACGATTGTCGGCGAGCAGGCCTACCGCATCTACTTTGAAGAGGCGGGGCAGGGTCGTCCTGTCCTATGTCTGCATACCGCTGGCGCAGATACTCGGCAGTGGCGGCACCTGATGCACGACGCCGAGATCACGGCCGCAAACAAGCTAATTGCATTTGATATGCCCTGGCATGGCAAGTCGCTCCCCCCCGAAGGATTCGAAACCGAAGAGTACTTGCTGACCACCGAGGCGTATATTGAGACCGTGCTCGCCGTGGTCGAGGGGCTTGGCCTTGATCGTCCGGTGCTGGCTGGCTGTTCCATGGGCGGCCGGATCGCACTCCAGCTTGCGGCGCTGCACCCGGACACATTCTCGGGGTTCATCGCGATTGAGGCGTCGGACTTCCAGCCGGCGTGGTATGATATCGACTGGTTCCATCGCCCCGATGCCCATGGCGGTGAGATGGGCGCGGCGCTGGTCTCGGCCAATATTTCGCCCTTTGCGCCCGACGCAGAGCGCTGGAACACCTTGTGGATGTTCATGCAGAGCGGACCGGGCGTGTTCCGGGGGGATCTGAGCTTTTACACCAAAGATGACAGTTTGATCGCGCGGCTGGGCGACATCGACACGAACCGAACACCAGTCCATATTATCGTTGGGGCGTATGACCTGACATGCACGCCGGAAGATGCGAAGCGCACAGCGGATGCGATCCCGGGCGCGACGCTCGCGGTGATGGACGAGTTGGGACATTTCCCGATGAGCGAGCACCCCGACGGCTTCCGTCCCTTTTTTGCCGAGGGTCTTGACCGGATGCCAGCGAAATCCGCTGCGGCGGCATGAGGTGGCGCAGATGAACAGCCCTTGTATCATCTGTGTGGCGATCACCGGCAGCTTGCCGACCAAGGCAAACAATCCGGCCGTGCCGATCAGCATCTCCGAGCAGGTGGAATCGACCCACGAGGCGTTTGAGGCTGGTGCCACGATTGTCCATGCCCATGTCCGCAACGAGGACGAGACCCCTTCATCTGATCCGGAGAAGTTTGCACTCCTGAAAGACGGGATCGAGCAGCATTGCCCAGGTATGATCGTCCAGTTCTCGACCGGCGGGAGGTCCGGGGCCGGTCATGCACGCGGCGGGATGCTGCCTCTGCGGCCCGACATGGCGTCGCTCAGCGTGGGGTCAAACAATTTCCCGACGCGCGTCTATGAGAACCCACCAGATCTGGTTGATTGGCTGGCGTCCGAAATGCGCGCGCATGACGTCAAACCCGAGATTGAGGCCTTCGACCTGAGCCATATCCTCAAGGCAAAAGACATGGCTGATCGCGGTCAGCTGAGTGGCACGCCGTACATCCAGTTTGTCATGGGGGTTAAGAATGCAATGCCTGCGGATCGAAACGTCTTCGACTATTACATCCAAACTGTCCGACGTCTGTTTGGTGACGACGCGCCCTGGTGTGCTGCGGGGATCGGGGCAAATCAGGCAGTGCTAAACGAATGGGCGATTTCGTCTGGCGGACACGCCCGAACGGGCCTTGAAGACAACGTGCGCCTCGACCGGGATAGGCTCGCGCCATCAAATGCCGCCCTCGTGCGGCGCGCGGCAGACATCTGCGAGCGTCACGATAGACCGGTGGCGACATGGCAAGAGGCCCGTCAGATCCTGGGTCTAAGGACTCCCAACCTCAATGACATCGAACGAGTGGCATGAAGAAGATTTATCCCGACGCCAAGGCCGCACTGGACGGGCTTTTGCGCGACGACATGTTGATTGCAGCAGGCGGGTTTGGCCTGTGTGGTATCCCGGAACTTTTGATCGACGCCATCGTCGAAAGCGGCGTCAAGGGCCTTACCTTCGCGTCGAACAATGCCGGTGTGGATCATTTCGGTCTCGGGAAACTGCTCGACACCCATCAGATCAAGAAGATGATGAGCTCTTACGTCGGTGAGAATGACGAATTCATGCGTCAATACCTCAGCGGTGAGCTTGAGATCGAGTTCAACCCCCAAGGCACGCTGGCCGAACGGATGCGGGCCGGTGGCGCTGGCATCCCCGGTTTCTACACCAAGACAGGCGTCGGCACCGTGATCGCCGAGGGCAAAGAAGAAAAGCAGTTCCCGACCGGCCCGAACGGCAAGATGGAAGCCTACATCATGGAAGAAGGCATCTTCGCCGATCTTTCCATCGTGAAGGCCTGGAAAGCGGATGAAACCGGCAACGCCATCTTCCGCAAGACCGCCCGCAACTTCAATCCGCCCGCCGCCATGTGTGGCAAGGTCTGCGTGCTTGAGGTCGAAGAGATCGTGCCGACCGGGTCAATCGACCCCGACCTGATCCACCTGCCGGGCATCTATGTCCATCGTCTGATCCAGGGCGAACACGAAAAACGCATCGAACAGCGGACCGTCCGCACGACGGAGGGCGCGTAATATGCCTTGGGATCGTAATCAAATGGCCGCCCGCGCGGCGGAAGAACTTGAAGACGGGATGTATGTGAACCTTGGCATCGGTATTCCGACGCTCGTCGCGAACTATGTCGGTGACAAGGATATCACCCTGCAATCGGAAAACGGCATGCTCGGCATGGGCCCGTTCCCGTTCGAAGGCGAGGAGGACCCGGATCTGATCAACGCGGGCAAGCAGACAATCACGGAACTGCGCCGCACGGCCTATTTCGACAGCGCCCAAAGCTTCGGGATGATCCGCGGCGGTAAGATCGCAGCGGCGATCCTTGGTGCGATGGAAGTGGCAGAAAACGGCGATCTGGCAAACTGGATGATCCCCGGCAAGCTGGTCAAAGGCATGGGCGGGGCAATGGACCTCGTGGCCGGTGTCGGTCGCGTGATCGTGGTGATGGATCACACCAATAAGCATGGCGACAGCAAGCTGCTGAGAGCCTGCACCCTGCCGCTCACAGGCAAGGGCGTGGTGGATAGGATCATCACCAATCTCGGTGTGCTCGACGTGGTCGAAGCTGGCCTCAAGATTGTCGAGATAGCCGAAGGTGTGACTGAAGACGACATCAAGACCGCCACGGAGGCTACCATTGTCAACTGACGGGCTGCGTTGCTCGCGAGGAGGAACGGAATGGCGAATGCGAGATTGGAAGCGACCAACTTGCTGAGCGATTCCTCCATCTCTGCCGCAGGTGCGGGTCTGCTTGCTGTTTTCGTATCCTATGCTGGACCGCTGTTGATCTACCTCAGCGCCGCCGAAGCCATGGGCGCGTCGACGGCCGCCTTTGGGAGTTGGGTTTTTGCGATTTCCATGTCGGCGGGTCTCACCAGCATCGGTCTAAGCATCTGGTTCCGGGTTCCGGTTGCTATGGCATGGTCCGCCCCCGGGACGGTGCTGCTCATCGCGCTCGGCGCCAGCATTTCGATGCAGGAGGTTGTCGGCGCTTATCTAATCGTCGCTGCCGCCCTCATCGTCATTGGCCTGTCCGGTGTCTTTCAGCGACTGGTCCAGATGCTGCCCTCTGCAATCACCAATGGCATGATGGCCGGCATCCTTTTTGGGTTCGGGATGAAGGCCGCGTCGGGGCTGGCGACCGAGCCCTTCATTGTCGCGCTGTTGATTGCAGCCTTCGCGATCTGCACAGTGCTGGTGCCGCGCTATGCTGTGGTCATCCTGTTGGGGCTGGCATTCGTTCTGGTCGCGCTTTCCCAGAACACGGCGCTTTCGTCCCTTGATCTGGCACTTGCCGATCCCCTACTTGTCCGGCCTGAATTTTCCATGGAAGCGACGCTGGGCCTTGCGCTTCCGCTCCTGATCACGACGCTCAGTGGTCAGTATCTTCCCGGCATGTCCATCCTGAGCGCCAATGGCTATACGATGTCGGCCAATCCAGTTCTGATTGTCGGCGGATTAGCGTCGGCCGCGTCGGCCCTTTTCGGCGGGATCACCACGGCGCTTGCCTCGATCACCGCAAGTTTCTGCGCCGGTTCGAACAGTCACCCGGACCCCGACCGCCGATATGTCGCGGGTGTGGCTTGCGGCGTTGTGTTCTGCATTGGCGGGCTCTTCTCGGGCACGATCGTGAACGCGCTCGTTCTTTTGCCGTCGGCTGTCATCGCGCTGCTTGCCGGTCTGGCTCTTCTGCAACCGATCTTGAAATTCACCACCGACATGCTGGCATCAGAGGGGGCGCAATCGGGCTTGCTCACATTCCTGATCACCGCATCCGGTTTGTCCCTGTTAGGGATCGGGGCCGCGTTCTGGGGTGTGGTCATCGGTGTCGGTTTCTATTTGCTCACGGGTCTCACACAAAAACTGTTGCACGACCGTTCCGAAGGGGCCGGACGTTGAAGATTTCTGCAAAACCAATCGGGAGGAAGATCATGAGAATACTGACTTTTGTCGCGGCGATGTCCGCCGGGCTTTGGGCGGTGGGCGCGCAAGCCCAAATGGCCTGCGAGGACCTGGCCGATCTTGCAACTGGCGACGTCACCTTCACGGCAGCCACGATTTCAGACGGAACAGTGACGCCGCCGGGCGGTGATGCAATCACCGGACTGCCGCCCATGTGCCGCGTTTCGATGGCGGTTCCAGAGGCCATTAATATTGAGCTGTGGTTGCCGCTTGAAGGCGACGTCGCCAGTTGCAAGATCGGCCAGGTCCTCGCAGGCCATTTGGGCTTGCGCG
>JBCBCS010000221.1:0-5432 GCA_038530475.1 Pseudomonadota bacterium | reverse complement strand
GCACCAGACCGGACAGAACCTGGAGCCCACCCGCCTCATCGCACCTATGCTCGACCGCTTCATGGCGACGGACCGCGGCTTCGCCGCAGCGCGCAAGGCGGGGTCGCGAGCCAGCCGCAAGAAACCAGACCCATCAAAGCCACTGGATACTGATCAGGGCTAAGTATCTGCGAAATCGAAAGTCTCTTGGCGGATCGCATTGCACACGGATCGCACATAGGCACCCCCTACCCGCCTGAATTTGCGACGGAGTCGAGCCGATCCTCCAGGGGGGCTTTGGCAAAGTCATTAAACGTACGAGGGAGCGGACATTCCGACTGACCGCGGCGAAGGTGTCCGAAGAGCCCAAATTGATCGATGCCGCCTAATCTAGCAATGGCCGGTTTCGTAATCTTGGTGCGGCATACATGGTATCGTTCTCGGAGACATGGAGGCCCCGCGCCGCTCGGTAAGGCCAGAGCAGCGCGGGCCGTTTGCGCTATGCAGATGCGTAAGCTTCCAACGCTCCAATCCCGGCTTGGTATTGCCCGATGATAGCGCCACGAAGCATTTCAACGTTTTCGGGGTCCGCCTGGAAATTTGCGGTCCATACAACCGTTGTGCTGCCGTCTTCGCCGGATTGTGCCACAACCGAGCCAGAGAAATTGCTGAGCGGCATGGGCGGGTTTTCGATGGAGTAGGCCAAGCTGCCCGCGTCGGCGTCGACGCCAAGGATCGTCTCCTTCAGCTCATAGCCGTCCATTTCGGTCCCCGGCATGTCCATCACGCAAACGCGGGAGGATCCTGCGGATGTACCAGCGCACTCCGCTGACTTGATGAAGGGCAACCACTTCTCCCATTGCGGGTCGGTGATGGCGGCGCGCGCTTTGTCAACGGGCGCGGATATTTTCTGGGCGACGGTTACGGTTACGTCGGTCATGTTGAAGTCTCCTGTTGTGGGTTCGAAGTTTGCGAGACTCTGACGCCCGAACCATGCCGCCAGAGTAGGTCGGTCATGGGGTGACGACGATCTTGCCAATGGGCGCATTGCCTTCGAGCGCGAGGTAGGCGTCGCGCACATCGCTCAACGGATAGGTATGGTGGATGAGCGGTTGGAAGCGTCCCTCCTCGATACGGGGCAAGAGATAGTCATAGGCCGCACCCCAAAGCTCGGGTTTCTCAAAAAGATGCCAAACCACGTAATAGCCGATGAGTTGGACGTTCTTGGTGATCAGAGCAAAGAGCGGCACGCTCGGTTCAGTGCCGTAATAAGCCAGACTGCCATAGGAGATGATCCGTGCGCCGGGGGCGGCTGCGTTGACCAGGTCATGCCAAAAGGGGCCCGAGACCGGATCAAAAGCGATATCGAACTCTGCGCCCTCTAGCGTGCCGTCCGTATCTGTCACGACAACTTGGTCGGCACCCGCCGCCAAAAGCTGATCGCGTTTGTCCGCCGATCGTGTGGTGGCGATCACATAGGCCCCGTGGTCTTTGGCAATCTGAATCGCAGGAATGCCAATCGAGGATGCCGCGGCCGAGATCAGCACGCGCTGGTCTTTGCCCAGGCGCAGGCCGCCATACGTGACCAGCCCACCATAGGCCGTTGCAAACCCCATCCACACGGCCGCCGCCTGGATAGGGTCCAACCCTTTGGGGCGGGGGATAACCGATGTGGCGGGCACAAGCGCGTGCTCTGCCAGAACGCCGTAGTGGTCGACGCGGAAGCTTGGCAGAATGCAAACGGCATCGCCGACAGCAAACCCCGTGACGTCCGGGCCAACGGCCTGCACCCGACCGGTTGCCTCTGCGCCGATCAACGCGTCTTTTGGCGGCTCAAAGAGGTATTCACCGCGCGAATACAGCCACTCGGACCGGTTCAAACCGGCGGCTTCTATGGTGACACACACCTCGCCGGAAGACGGGGTTGGGATAGTTTCTTGCCGGATGTCGAGCGCAGCAGGACCGTCCGGCGTGGCAAATCGGACCACGCGGTTCATGATCTATCCTTTTCGAAGAGAAGGGGAGTGGCGCGGTCGGAGCCGCGCCAACCAAGCGTTACGCGTGGGAGAAGGCGTTGCGCGTGACGTATTTGGCGTTGCCCTCTAGGGCCTTAGCCATTTTGCCCCGCAGCATGGGCTTCATCATCGGTAGCATAAGCTGGCCAATGATGCCCATCGGCGGCTTGAAATCCATGGTGAAGGAGATCTCGCTTTTGTTGTTCCCAAGGGCGCGGACTTCAAAGAGGCAGGTCGCGCCTTTCATGGGCATCGTCGTGTCATCAATCACCAGACCCAGTTTGCGACCGGGCACATACACATTGATGGTCTCGCGCAGATATTCGCTGCCATCGGCCTTCAAGTCACACTGCCGCTTTGCACCAAGCCCGGTTTCCACGCTTCCGGGCAGGATGCGGGATGCTGCAAGGTTTTCGTTCCACTTCGCGATCCCGCCATAATCGTCCAAGCTGGCCCAGACGTCTTCTGCGGACGCATCGATCGTGCGTTTTGTGGTCACTTTTGCCATTGTCGTTCTCCTGTTTGCGGATGGGTTTTGGGGATGCCTATTCGGCGAGTTCTGCATCGAGGAAGCTGGTCAAGGCGTTCACATACGCCTCAGGCGCATGGGCCTGCAGGTAGTGACCAGCGTCGGGGATGCGGGTGATGTTGGCGTCCGGCGTGCCCAAACGCGCTTGCAAGTCGCCAATCACAACGTCTGCATCAAAGTAGGCGTCTTGTTCACCAAAGATGATTGCGGTGGGGCCTGCGTAGGCGGCCAGCGCTGCATTGCGGGCCTCTTCGCCCATCATGAAGGCGGGCACGGCCTGCGCGAAAAACGTCTCGTAGACTACATTCGCGCCCTCGATATCAGCGGCATAAACGGCGGTTTCGCTGGCAGGGACAGAGCCCGGGCCAAACCAGCCTTGCTCTAACCACATCAACGCCAAGTCTTCTGCGCCCTCCGGTGCGGCCATCGGCGCGAAGACCTCTTGCGGCGTGGCCTGTTGCCCCATGATCTGCATGACCGCTGGTGCAGGTGTGACGCCTGCAAGTCCCACGATTGTGTTGGTTGCAACCACTGCGGTCAAACGGTCGGGCGCGTCTAGGACCATCTGCCAGCCGGTGATGCCCCCGACGTCGTGCAAGACAATCGCAAAATCCTCGACGCCCAGATGATCGGCTAGCGCAAAGAGCCGCGCGCTTCGGGCCTCCGTTGCGTAGGCGGCTGGGTCGGCAGGCTTGTCAGAGGCACCGAACCCCATCAGGTCAGGTGCGATAACGCGGTACCCAGCGGCGGCGATCCGAGGGGCGACATCGCGGAACAGGTAGGATGATGTTGGGATACCGTGGATCAACATCACAGCCGGTGCGCCAGAGGCGCCGACATCCAGGTAGGCCAGCGTATTGCCGTCCAATTCAACACGATCAAGCGATGCCAGATGATCCGCATGACCGTCAGCCAGAGCGGTGAGCGGGAGGCTGGCGCCCATAAAGAGCGCGCCCGTCAGGCCAAGCGCAGTTCGGCGAGACATTTCCATTGGTTTCATAGAGTTAACTCCTGGTTTTGCTGGCCACTCGACAAACTGAGAAGGGCGAGCTATGTTTCAAAGCAGTTGCAGTGAATGAATCACTACACACGCAGTGAAATGCTGTCAACACCGTTTGAAGGACTTGCTATGCCGCCCAGAAAACCCTTGCTCCCTTTAGAGCCCATTCCTGATATGGAAGGTGTCTATCGCGCCAGACGCGGTGCGGCGGCAATGGCAGCAATCAAGCTAAGGGACGGCGGACTGGCGCTGTACAGCCCCGTGACAGGGCTCACCCCAGGCGCCATTGAACGAATGACGGCGCTTGGAGGGGTTTCGGCCATAATCGCCCCAAACCACTTTCATCACCTCGCGCTGACCGAGTATCTGGAGGCTTTCCCCGGCCTGCCGCTTTACGCGCCGATTGGGGCACACAGAAGGCTGGAAAAACAAACGAGTTTCAGCTTCGAAGATGTGCAGGATCTTATGCCCGCCCTGCCCGACGGTGTCCGTCTTCTCCAACCTCAGGGGCTGAAGGCGCAAGAGGTATGGGTTGAAATTACCAGCGCGGGGGCGGTCGGTCTGATCGTCTGCGACGCGTTTGGCGCCCCGGCAAAAGACGACGGGCTGCCACCGTCTGAGGCCAGCCCGCGCGGGAGTTTCAAAACGATGTGCCTCAAAGATGCGGAGGTTTACCGTAACTGGGCCAAGCCACTTTTTGCGCGAATTGAACTTACCCACCTTTTGCCATGCCACGGCGCGCGCGTGACTGGAAAAGGTCTTTCCGCGCATCTATCAAAATCTTTGGAGGCGCTCTGATGGCACGACCCAAAAGTTACGACCGTGACGACGTTATCCTGAAGGCAAAAGATGCCTTTTGGGAGCATGGCTACCAAGCGCTCGGCGTCCGCGCCATCGAAGCGCAAACAGGCTTAGGAAGCTTCGCCCTCCGCACCGATTTTGGCGGCAAAGAGCAGCTCTTGCTCGAAGCCCTCGCGGCGTATCGCGAGGAAATGGAAACCTATGTGGCGCGTATCATGGACGACAGCGACCGCATTGAAACCATTGTGGCTGCCCTTGAGCAGATGGTGACGCCTTACCCAGGCAGTATGCGCCGTTTTGGATGCCTGATGACGGCCCTCGTCTCAGAACTGCCCAGCATCGGATCACAAGCCGTCAGCGACGCGGTCAATGCCCATTTCGACCGGATTGGCGCTTCGACAGCGGGGCTCGTCGAGCGCGCGCAACGTGCCGGAAATGCGCGTCCAAACTTGGAACCCGAAAAATGCGGAAAATACGTGGTGGGCGTTGTTGGTGGTCTCCAGACAATCAATCGCCGCGCGGGCCGCATCGACGCGGCTAAGGACTTCGTGAACATCGCCATTTCCGAGGTGCAACGCTGGTCCACGGCATAGGCCAAAGAAGAGAAAAGCGGCCGCTCCGTGAGAAATCGCCAAGGACCGCTCTGTCCGCGATCTGTAAATTGGCCGGCTGAGAATTGCTGCGCGGCCAGCGAATGGCCGAACTTTGCGCTGCGTGGCGGCGCGGAATTTTACGCCCTTGCGGCATTTCTGGTGCTGCGAGTGCGCGCAGCGAAAAAATCAAATTCACAGTAAGGGCTCGGTGCAGACATCCGACTGTTTTGATCGGTTGACCGGTCCCAGCCCGAAGCGGACATTGCTTTGGCAGCCCCGGTTGGCAGTCGTGCGGACAAAACGGACTTTGGCCCTTTCAAAACGAAAGGCTGCATTGCACGCATTGCGACGTCAGCGAAAATCAGCAACGATAAAAAAGTGGAAGTTCGCTGCACTCGCTTTCAAGTAAAAAGTACTTTTCCAAAGCAGCTATTCCGATGGAGCCGCACCGGAGATACCGCATGTACCACTTCTGCTCTGAGCGGTTATTCACCCTGGCGCAGACGGGGTGAATA
>JBCBCS010000220.1:0-5477 GCA_038530475.1 Pseudomonadota bacterium | reverse complement strand
GGGACAGAGACACGGAACCGGCCAATTGTAGCCCGTCGATACGAGACCGGTGACCCGCAGTGACCCGAGTGGGCTGTTGCCCCTCTTCAAGCTCAACCTGCCGCGCGAAATGCGGCGAAAAGCCCAAGGAGGAGAGTGATGCGGTCATGAGGTGTGAATAGTTTCTTTTTTGATTCCGCGAAAGCGGCGCTTTCGCTCTATCAAAATCGGCAAAATTGCTGTGCATCTTGCCGTAGGTGAGAGGTTGGACATCGACCCAAGTGGGGCTCGTTGTGGCTGCTTCCTTCCGGACCTGACCAGGTTGGCGAGGCACTTGCCCGCGCCAACCCCTCGCTGGTCATGTAGAAAAAGACGGGGACTTTTGCAAGGGGATCAGCTGAGATTGAGCTCTGCCTGCAGCACAAGTCCATCCGATATCAGGCCCATGTCCGCAAAGCTTCTGTCGCTCCGCGTGACCGCCAAGTCCTGCGCTGCAGGTGCCGTCTGAAACAGCCCGGTTGCGCCAGCGATCGGTGCAAGGGACCAAATCTCGCGGGCGACGGGCTGCAAGGGGTCATGTGCGCTGAAGAATTCAGCGATGCTGATATGGATCGGCAGCTTGTTGGTCATAATGATCTCGGGCGGCGCATCTTGTCCAAGCCCGGCCCCGCCCAACCGGTAACTGTTTCCGAGCACCACGAATTCATCCTTCGCCCGGACTGGGTGTCCGTTATGGCAAATTTCGACGGCTTGTGGCTGCCCCGCCAGATCGAAACTGTAGGTCAGGCCATCGACTACATCGAAGGCATAACCGGGCACATGATCGTTTAGCAGCGCCTGCGCGCCACCTCCGGCTTTGATCGGGTTGAAGTGTTGCGCCACGATATTGAGCCACTTTTCAATCTGGCTCCCGGTCATGCGTGCCGCACACAGAAGGTTTGGATAGGGGTAAAGCTCATACACGTGGTGACGCGCAATCGGACCGGCGGGGATATCGACAAATTCAAGCTGATCCCGAAACACGCGCGACCGGTAGGGGGCCGCAAAGGACAAAACAGGCAAGTCGGCGAACGCGCTATGCGCAATCTCGTTGGCGAGCGCAAACCGCTGGGCATCGCAGACGACCTGAATGGTTTCGCAATTGGCGACGCGCGCGAAATAGTTATGCAGTCGTTTCTCGCTGGTTCCGACCGGACGGCGCATGGTTTCAAGCGTGCGCTCATGGGCGACGCGAACGGCCGGCGCTGGTGGGGTTTCGGGCGGGAGCGTCGGCTCCAGCAAGCGCACTTTAGAGCCGACAACGCGCCAGGTGCCTTTCGGATTGTGATCAAGGTCCAGATCCATAACCCCAAGCTGCGCCCCAAAGGCAGCCGGTTGCATTGTCGGCGTTACATGAACAAGCGACGCAGCCAAATCAATGTCGGTATCCGGTGGCAAATCGGAATCGGGAAAGATTTCGTGCGTGTGGCCGAGAATGAGAGCATCGACACCATCCATCCGCGCGACCAGGCGCCCCAGATTTTCTTCTGCGTCGCTGCCATCGGCAGCACCCAAGCCGCTGTGGCAGAGCACCACGATGATGTCTGCCCCTGCACCTCTTGCTGCATCGATAGTACGGGTGAGGGCAGGCACCATCGGCTCTGTCGCAACGCTGCCCTGTAGGACGATCCGGTCCCAGGATGTGATCTGGGGAGGAGCGGTTGAGATGATGCCAACCGTAGGGCCGCCATCCGCCAGTTTGCGCAGCAGAAACGGGACCGCGAGGGGTGGCCCCTCTACGGGCGTAAGGTTACAGCACAGGATCGGAGCATCAGCATCCGACACCGCTTTTCGCAGTATATCGAGCCCGAAGTTGAACTCGTGATTGCCGAGACCTATGGCGTCAAAGCCCAGATCATTCATCATCGCGATGACAGGATGAGGATGATGCGCAAAGAATTCGTCGCGCAGGGCGGTCATATCGGTCAGCGGCGATCCCTGAAGAAAATCGCCGTTGTCAAGAAGCAGGCTTGGATGGTCATCTGCGCGTAACGCGTCAATCACTGGTTTCAGGGCCCATAAACCGGTGGGCTCCGTGTCCGCATCATGAAAATAGTCATGTGCCACCAACGATCCGTGCAGGTCCGTTGTGGCCATGATCCTAAGGGTCATGGAAGTCTGTCGCACCAACGTCTGCCCTCTCCCGACGACGTCTTGGCGACGTCGCGTTTCAACCATAGCGCGATATGTGGCCCATGTTCCAGTGCCGTCAAACCAACAATGCGTTTCCTGTCGCTCATTGCGCTCTGGGACGCGTCGTGCCATCGGTCGCGCATGAAACATGCAGAAGATGTGACATTTGGCGGCTCCGGTCTGGATCGTGCGGCTGAACTGCGCGGCCGCTTCAATTCTGTTCTGAATGATCCGGCGACACGGGCTGTCGTGTTGTGGCGTGGAAAGGTTCTTACAGCGGGTGAGGGACAGCCGCTGCTACGCGTGCCCCTTGATCATCCGGTGATGGAGGATGCCGGTGCGGTCCGGGTCTTTCTTGGCCGTGACGCGGCTGGACCTGTGATTGCCGTCAGCCTTGATGGCTGGAACCCGGTTTTGCCGGAAGATGCGCAGCTTGGTGGGTTTATCGATCGGTCGCTGCAACAACATCCGGCGACGGGGGATGCTACCTTTGCTGAATTGCGGGTCATCATGACGACCCTCTCAGCCCGCGATGCAGAGCTTGCTGCAACAGCCAAAGCCGTTCTGGGATGGCACCGTTCGCATCGGTTCTGCTCGAATTGCGGGACCGAAAGCGTGGCCGAGGATGCCGGATGGCGGCGGGGCTGCCCCAGCTGTGGACGTCATCATTTCCCCCGTACCGATCCTGTCGTCATCATGCTCATTGAGCGCGAGAACCATATCCTTGTCGGTCGCTCCCCCGGTTGGCCCGAGGGCATGTATTCGTTGCTTGCAGGCTTCGTCGAGCCGGGTGAAACGATCGAGGCCGCCGTCCGGCGCGAGGTCTTTGAAGAGGCAGGAATCCGAGTTGGGGAAGTCAGTTATCTTGCCAGTCAGCCATGGGCGTTTCCGTCGTCCCTGATGATTGGCTGCCGGGGGCAGGCACTTAGTGAGGAAATCACGCTCGATCCGGCTGAGCTGGACGATGCAATCTGGGTCAGCCGCGCCGAGATGGCGCGCGCTGCCGCCGGTGAATATGAGACAATCAAGCCCGCCCGCAAGGGCGCCATCGCGCATTTTCTGATAGAGAACTGGCTGGCAAATCGATTAGATTAACGCCACAGTGACCCCATCCAAAATAAGCGTGAATACGTAACCCAAAGGGCATGAAGAACAGGCAATCAGCATGAAGTTTACCGCCAAAGACGATATCGAGGCCGATCTGTCAGCTGTGTTCCGTCATGTGACGGATTTTGCCAGCTTTGAGCGGTCGATCATGCGTCGGGGCGGCGATGTGCAACGATTGACTCCTGGTGATACGCCTCAGGTCGGCATGTCATGGCGGGTCAAATTCAGGCTGCGCGGCAAGGAACGCGATGTGACGGCGCATTTGACGGAATTTGATGCGCCCAACGGACTGGTCGCTAAGCTCACCTCGAAAAACCTTGATGCGGTCACGACTGTTGAGCTTGTGGCTCTGTCGCGGGTCCGTACCCGCCTGATTGTTACAATTGATGCCTCGCCCAAGACCCTCGCGGCCAAACTGCTGTTCCAATCCATGCGTTTCGGCAAAAGCCGGGTGCAGAACCGTTTTCAAAGCATGGTCACAGCCTTTGCGCGTGACATCGAGAAAGCAGAGAAGCCGAGCGTCAGCTTGCGCTAGGTCGCCTTTTCATGCCGTCGAGGGGCTGCCGGGAAGGTGCCCATGAGCTTGAGCTTATCGGTGAAGTAATCGAGCTCTTCGAGGGCCAACTGAACATTCCGGTCGTCGGGGTGGCCTTCGACCTCAGCGTAGAACTGCGTCGCGGTGAAGTGACCGCCGACCATGTAGCTTTCAAGTTTGGTCATGTTGACACCGTTTGTCGCAAAACCGCCCATCGCCTTGTAAAGCGCGGCTGGGATGTTGCGAACGCGGAAGACAAAGCTGGTGACCATGCCATGATCGCCGCGCCGTTTGAAATCAGGCTCGCGGGCCATGATCAGAAAGCGGGTGGTGTTGCGGTCGTGATCCTCGATGTGGCGGGCCAGCACGTTGAGGCCATAAATCTCAGCCGCCATCTCGGACGCCAGGGCGCCCGCGCGCATATCCTCGCCTGAGGCCACATCCATCGCCGCGCGGGCGTTGTCAGGGCTGACTTGCGGGTGGATCCCGTTCTCGCGGAGGAATTTCGCGCATTGCGGCAGAATCACAATATGGCCATTGGCCGTTCTGATTTGGTCAAGACTCGCCCCCGGTTTGCCGAGCAGGTTGATGTGCACCCGGACGAACGCCTCATCGACGATGTGCAGCCCGCTTTCGGGCAGCAGCGTATGGACATCGCCCACCCGTCCGTAGGTGGAATTTTCAACGGCAATCATACCCAAATCGGCATCACCCTTGCGGACCGCTTCGATGGCGGCATCGAAGGTGGGGCAGGGCAGCGGCTCATGGTCGGGCCGGGCTTCGACGCAGGCTTGATGGCCGTAGGCGCCGGGTTCCCCCTGGAAAGCGATGCGTTTGGTCATTTAGTTTGCCTTTTTGTCCGGAAAACACACGTTTTGGCTATTTGGTCGCGGTCCTACATCTTGAACCTGCCCGCTGGATACGGGTAGACGGCGGTATACCACGTAGCCAATGGGAATAGCGACATGTTGGACACAATGACAATGACAAAGGTCACCGGCGCTTTGTGCGGGACTTTGCTGGTTTTTCTTCTTGGGTCCTGGGTCGCGGAAGAGGTGTATCACGCCGGCGGCCACGGTGATCACCATGAGCAATCCTACATCATTCCGGTCGAGACCGCTGAGGTTGAGGAAGTCGTAGAAGAAGGGCCGTCGTTCGACGAGGTCTACGCCACTGCTGTGGCCGCTGACGGGGAAAGCCTGTGGCGCGCCTGTTCCGCCTGTCACGCGCTGGAACAGGGCGAAAACGGCACCGGTCCGTACCTCTATGGCGTTGTTGGTCGCGACGTGGGCGCTGCCGAAGGCTACGGTTCCTATTCTGGTGCGCTATCCGCTGTGGCCGAGGTCTGGTCGCCTGAGAACCTCAATGCCTTCCTTGAGAATCCGCGCGGCTACGCGCCGGGTACGTCGATGGGCTACAACGGCATGCGCAAGATCGAGGATCGCGCGAACCTGATTGCCTATCTTGACAGCCTCGACGACTGATCCGGGGAAACTCTTCATAAAGGGCCGCCCGTTTGGGCGGCCTTTTTGATTCAGCGGCGCGTGATCACGGCGTTCTCACGCAATCTCAACTTGATCATTCGACAAACGCGCCGTTAGCTTCACATAAGAGGTAAACGCCCGCATCACAGGAGCCTGTCCATGTCCGTGTCCCGCCGCCCGCAGCCCAAGGCGCAAGCCGC
>JBCBCS010000219.1:0-5483 GCA_038530475.1 Pseudomonadota bacterium | reverse complement strand
GTCGCTGCTGGCCATGATCGTTCTGATCGTGTTCCCGGTGATCTCGGTCGCGATCCAGTCCTTCCATGCCCAGCATGAGCAGGTCATCGAAACCGTCGAAAGCTGCGGCCCCTTTGGCTGCACCGAGACTGTCTCTGTGAACCAAGAGGCCACACAGGCCCTGCGTGACGCAGAGCCTTTGGGCCGTTTCGTGGGGTTTGAGAATTACGTCAATCGCGGCCACCTGGCCTTGACCGAGTTGGGCGAGGCGTGGCGGACATCCGACGGTTGGGGCGATTACTGGACCAAGGTGATGAACCTGCCGTTCTATTCGGCCATCGTGTTCACCATCACCTTCACCCTGATCGTCACGCCCCTGACCATCGCATTGGGCTTCGCCATCGCTGTCGCGGTCAATGCGTCTGCCCGCGCGATCCGCGGCCCGCTGATTTTCGTGTCGCTTTTGCCGTTCATCATCAACCCGATCGTGGGCTCTTTGGTGCTGTTCTGGATGGTCGATGCGCGCGGTATTTTGGGCCAGGCGATCCAGTGGATGGCAGGCGATCCGGACCTTAGCGTCAAGGCGTCCACGCCAATGATGTGGATCATGTTGATGGTCTACGGCATCTGGCACGCGGCCCCGTTTGCCTTCGTGGTCTTTTATGCGGGCCTTCAGACGATCAATCAGGACACCAATGAGGCTGCGATGATCGACGGTGCGAACCGCTGGCAGCGGGTGCGCTACGTCACCATCCCGCACATCATGCCGCTGGTGACCTTTGTTGCACTGATCCAGTTGATGGACAATTTCAGGGTGTTTGAGCCTCTCATTTCCTTCTCGGCCGAGGCCCATGCCCAGTCGCTCTCCACCTACATCTTCTATGACTTGGGCGGGGAAACGCGCCTGTTCAACTCTGCCGCTGCGACGTCGATGCTTACCGTAATCTGCGTTGGCATCCTCCTCAGCCCCGTCCTGGTCCGCACCTGGCGCGACTTCAAGGGAGCGAAAGCATGACCCCAAACGTGAACCGCAAACTGCCCGCGTCGTTGAATATTCTGCTCTGGGCGTTTCTGTCGATCTGGCTGATCATGGCGGCGTTCCCGTTCTTGTGGACGCTCTGGGGGTCCTTCAAGGTTGAGGGGGATTTCTTTTCCAAGGCCGATTGGACCAACGCGCTGACCGGGGAGTTGACGGTCACCGAAACCGGCGGCGCCTTTACCGGCGACGGCTATTACGGCGCCTGGGTGCAGGAAGAGTTTTGGCGCGCGGTGATGAATTCCGCGATCGTGTGCCTGTTCGTTGTCACGATCTCACTCACCTGTTCGACGCTGGCGGGCTATGCGCTGTCACGATCCACCTACAACTACGCCTTCTGGCTGCTCATCGCCGCCCTGATCTTCCGGGCCATGCCGCCGATCACCTTGGTGTCGGGCTACCTGCTGCCGTTCTTTGAATGGAACCTTTGGGGGCATCTCAGCACCACGATCATCGTGTTGGTGGCGATCAACCAGCCGTTCAGTCTGTGGATGATGACGTCGTTTTTCCGAAACATTCCCAAGGATTTGGACGAAAGCGCCATGGTCGATGGCTGCAACCGGTTTCAGGCCTTCCGCCACGTGATCCTGCCGGTGATGTGGCCGGGGGTGATCACCACGGGGCTGTTCAGCTTCCTTTTGGCCTATAACGACTTTGCGGTGACGGCGATGCTGCTGGAAAAAGAGAACCAGACGATGATCCCCAAGATCGCGTCCTTCCTTGGCACCACGCAAACCAAGGGCAACGTGATGTTCGCCGTGGCTGCAGTGGTCTCGGCCACAGCGCCGCTCTTCGTGCTGATCTTGTTCTTCCAGCGTCAGATTGTCTCTGGTCTTACAGCTGGCGCGGTCAAAGGATAAGAAGATAGCGGGCCCTGATACGAGGGCGGGTCCATGCCAAAGGGAACGAAATGACCAAGGACACGAGCGCTGGAGACGGCGTCAATCAGGCGGCCCACGCCGCCGCACCGAACGTCGATTTTCAGGCCGAGAAAGCCGTGGTGCGGGAGCTTTATGACGATTTGTCCCGCGCGACCGTCGAGACCGTAGCCGACACATTGGCCCGCCACACGTCCAAGGACTGGCACTGGCGCGGAGTTTATCCGTTTTATGAGCGCCACGGTGCGACCGACACAGCGCATGCCTTTTGGGAGCCGTTCCTGAGCGCCTTCAGCCGGGTTCAGCGTCGGCAGGATATCTTCTTTGCTGGGCAAAACTGCGTCGGTGAGGGCGTCTGGGTGGTGTCGACGGGGCACCTGATGGGTCTCTTCGATCATGTCTGGCTTGGCATCCGGCCAACCCGCCGCATCACGATGCTGCGCTATTGTGAATTCAACCGCGTCGAAGGGGGGCGCATCGTTGAGACGATGCTGCATCTCGATATCCCGCATCTGATGGTACAGGCGGGGCAGAACCCGTTTGGCCCGCAGACGGCTGCAAACCTCGTTCAACCCGGTCCTGCGACCCATGACGGGCTGCTGTTCGATGCACAGCCCGCCTCTGAAGGGGTCGCGACCCTGGCGGCGATCAACGCGATGATCACCGATCTTGGGACTTGGTCGCTTGGATTGCCGCTGGAAGAAGAGCTCGCCCGGACTTGGCACGACGACATGCTGTGGTGGGGCCCAACGGGGATCGGCGCGACCTATACGATCGAACGCTACGCCAAGCAGCATTCCGGCCCGTTCCGCGCGGCATTCTACGACCGGTCCCGCACCGGCCACGTGGCGCGTGTGGCAGAGGGCACCTATGGCGGATTCTTCGGCTGGCCCAACTTCACCGCCAAACATCGCGGCGGGTTCATGGGGCTTCCGGCCAATGACACTGACGCTGAGTTTCGGGTGATCGACATCTACCGACGTGAAGGCGAAAAACTGGCCGAGAACTGGATCTTCATTGATTTGCTGCACTGGCTGGTCCAGCAGGGCGACGATGTTCTGGCCCGCTCAGCCGCGATTTCCGGCACAGACTACAGCGCGCCATAGCCAAATCTGAGTCGCATTGGCCACATACACACTTTATTAACGTCCAGCCGCCATCAAGTGAGCACGAAAATCTGCACAAACGATTCCGACTGTGGTTTCGTGCAACCAGAAGACGTGAGGACGTTGATCGTGCCCTTTGTTGTTTTCATCGCTTTGATCTGCGGGACGTTCGGCGGTCTCGGCTCAGCGCTGATCGTGTTTTTCTCTGGCTACGGTGTCTTGCTCGCGTTTCTCGCTTATTCGCTGGGCGGGGCGCTGTCCCTTTTGCTGACAGCAGCGCTGCTGGCCAGACGCGTTGAAGATGATAGCCTCTAGCCGCGTCACTGCGACCTTATCGCAAGAGCGTCAGTTCTGACGGCGGGAACGTCCGTCGCAAATACTCCAACCGATGCGGTACGGTCTTTTTCATCGCCATTTTCATGCCGGGCGACAGACGCTCCGGATAAAGCGTCAACCCCACATAAAGCGTGAAGGTCTCAGCCAGATCCTCCGTCCGAGGGTTCTCTTCGGCGTAATTTGAGATAAAGCCCCAATCATTGCGCTGTGCCGCGCGCCAGCCCGGCGCGTTATCATAGAGACGATCCAGTGACGCATGCACCCCTTCATGGATCATGCTCTCTTCAATCACACCTTCTTCCAGGTCGAGCTTGTAGCTACCGAAATGCACTGTGATCTCACCGGGCAGGGCGTACCATTCGTCACCGGCTTCATGGACGATGATGGTGCGCACATCTTCGCGCAGGATCTGAGGGATCCGACCAAAGGCTTCGGCATAAATGACAGCGACCTCCTCTGCGGTCTCGGTCGACCCAAAAGCCGCATTCATGTCCATGTTGATCAGCTGACCATCGGCAAACCGGGTGACGAACCGAAAGAACTCCGCATCAACATATCCGTCCCGCCGCGCGTCAAAATGATCGACAGTGAACGTGCCGGCATAGCGGATCCCAAGATAGGTTGTCGGGTCGTCCGCCGTGAGGATCTCTGGCGCTATGAACGTCGTCCCGCTATAGGGCTGCGCCACCGTCTGCGGCGCCAGCAGAGAAAAGACAAAACAAAAGACCAGCCGAACCATGGGAAAAGCGTAGCGCGATCCAACGGGGACGAAAGCCTGCAACCACGCGGGATCACAAAAAATTTTAAGATTTTCGGAAAAAAGCCAAGTGGTACTCCCTAGGGGAATCGAACCCCTCTTTCCAGGTTGAAAACCTGGCGTCCTAACCGATAGACGAAGGGAGCACTCTTGGTGAAGCGGTGTTTATGAAAACTGACGCGGGCGTGCAAGAGGATTCGGCGGAAAATTTTACGAACGCTCTGTCGCAGGTGCGGCATCGTCCAGACGCAGTTGTGGGCTCCGACGACCTTGCCATGTGTTGATGTCGAGCTTCCCCGCGAGGTGGAACCGCGCGCCGTTATGGTTCATCAGCATTTGCCCCAGCGGACCATCCATCGCGCCAAAGGCAATCGCCTCCATCCGGGCGCTGAGCCCGTCCCCAAAGGTGATCTTGAGGTGCCCGGTGCCGACCTGCTTGGCGAAGTGGATCACGCAATCGGGGAACACGAAGCGGGGGGCCGGGGCCCCGGCGCCAAAGGGGCCAGCCTGTTCGATCTGCTCAATGAGCTCAACACTTGCAGCACCCGGCATGAGCAGCCCATCGACCCGCAAATCGGCCGGCCCGCCGCTGCCCGCACCCTGCTTTTCCAAAAGCTCTGACAGGCGGGCCATTGCTGGTTCCAATTGGTCGCGGGCGACTGTTAGGCCAGCGGCCATCTTATGACCACCGCCTTTGAGCAGCACACCTTCACTGGCACAGCGCTGAATCGCAGCGCCGAGGTCGACGCCGGCAACCGACCGGCCCGAGCCTTTCCCTTCCTCACCGTCAAGCCCGATCACGACCGCAGGACGGTTGGTCGCCTCTTTCAAGCGGGAGGCCACGATGCCTACGACTCCCGGATGCCAGCCTTCGCCCGCCGCCCAGACCAGCGGCGCGTTCAGGCCGCGCTCTTCGGCCTGTTCGAGCGCCGCGTCGCGCACCTGCGCCTCAATTTCGCGCCGTTCGGTGTTGAGCTGGTCCAGCCGGTCTGCCATCGCCTGCGCCTCTGCGCGGTCGGTGGTGGCCAGCAAGCGCGCGCCTAGATCGGCTTTGCCGATCCGCCCGCCTGCATTGACACGCGGCCCCAGCAAATAGCCCAGATGGTAGGAGGTCGGCGCAGTGTCGATCCGGGCCACGTCCGACAGCGCCACCAGCCCGGGCCGCCTGCGGCGCGCCATCACCGTCAGCCCTTGCCGCACGAAGGCGCGGTTCACGCCGACCAGAGGGGCCACATCCGCGACCGTGCCGAGGGCCACGAGGTCGAGCAGGTCTTGCCGCGACTGGAGGCGGCAAAGCTGATGATCATGAAGAGGTAGGGCGCCAGCAGCGCAAAGCGGATTTCGGTCAGCCGCGCAATCCCGCCCGAGGCGGCGATACAGATCAGCGTGCC
>JBCBCS010000218.1:0-5505 GCA_038530475.1 Pseudomonadota bacterium | reverse complement strand
GTCGGGCTCGCGGCTTTCCAGCTTGTAGGGGCCGGTGCCGTTGACGTTGGTGGTGGCAAAGGTGATCTCGCCGCCCTCAAAATCCTGAACGTTGACGGTGTTGTTCGCCTCGGTCCAGCCCTTGTCCATGATGAACAGGTTTGTGAGGTTCGAGGGCAGGATCGGGTTCGGGCCATCTGTGGTCATCTCGATGGTGAAGTCATCGACCGCGCGCACCTCGGTGATCGAGCCGATCAGCTCTTTCATGTCCGAATTGGGCTGCTTTGCACGCTCGAAGCTGAACACAACGTCTTCGGCGGTAAAGGCCGCGCCATCGTGGAAGGTCACGCCTTGCCGCAAGTTGAAGACCCAGACGTTTGGATCGTCGGCCTTGGGCGCCCAGTCGGTGGCGAGGGCCGGTTCAAACGCGCCGGTGACGTCGCGGATGATCAGCGGTTCGTACATCTGGTGGCGAATGGTGTGGGTCGGACCCTCGTTTTGCGCATGCGGGTCCAGTGTCAACGCGTCACCCGCGCGGGCCCATCGCAGCGTTTCGGCGTTGGCAAGCGCCGTAGTTGACAGCAGCGCTGAAACAACAAGCAGACTGGTAACTCTATTCATGTAACTCTCCCTTGAAGGTTGGTTTTTTGGCCGCGAAGCGGGCTTTGATGGCGAAGATCCGGGGTAGTGGCACGCTGTGTGTGCTGCCGCGCGTACCCAGAGACTCGGCCGCATGTCTCAGGTGTATATGCGACTGCACAGTGCCCACAAGACCCCGTTTGGCGGTCAAGGTGTTGCCCGGAAATTTGGCGAACCCTGCGGCAGGTTGCGCGGGCTGCGCCTTGTGCACGGCTAAGATCGTTGACTTTTTTCGGTTTCGGGCGGACCATCAACGCCTATTCCAATCATCGGAGGTGTTGTTTTGAGCCGACTTGCGACATCCTTTACGGGACTACAGTTTGTGAACCCATTCGTTCTGGCCTCGGCGCCACCTACGGAGAGCAAGCGTAAGATCATGAAGGCGTTTGAATCCGGTTGGGGCGGTGTCGTCACCAAGACGATTGGCCTGCACCCCGTGGAAAATGTCGCCGGACCCAAGACCATCTTTCAGCGCACCAGCGAGGCGAAACCCTATGTTTCGCGCAACAAGCGGCCCGATACCGTGTCGCATTCGTCGTGGAACTGGGAACTGATTTCGGATCAGCCGCTGGACCTGTGGCTGCCCGATCTCGAAGAGATCAAGACCACGTACCCTGACCGGATGGTGATCGCGTCGATCATGGCGGGTGCGGGCAATGCCGAAGAGATGGAGAACTGGGCCAAGCTGGCGCGGGCCGTTGTCGGCGTCGGCTGTGATGCGATCGAGCTGAACATGTCGTGCCCGCACATGGACCGCAAGGACATGGGCGCCAATATCGCCAATGACGAGACTATCATTCGTGACATTCTGGCCGCCGTGAAAGGGGCTGTGGACGTGCCCATCTGGGTCAAGCTGACGCCCGCGACATCGACGCTGGTGGACGCAGCCGGTGCCGCCTACGAGGCGGGTGCGGCGTCCATTTCATTGTGCAATACGTTCCCGTCGTTGCCTCTTATGGATCCGGAAACTCTGAAATTCGAGGTGGAGGTCGATGGACTTGTCACCTCTGGCGGTCTCGGCGGCCTTGCGATCCTGCATCAGGCCCTGCAGCGCGTCTGCGACATCTCGCAGGCCTATCCGGACAAGGCCATTTCGGGCATCGGCGGAATCCGTGGTTGGCGCGAGGCGTTCAATTTCATCGCCATGGGCGCGGGCAACCTGCAGGTCTGTACCGCTGCGATGGAGGAAAAGGGGTCGGGCGGTGTCGGCGTGAAGCTGATCCAGGAACTCAAGGACGACATGCTCGATTACATGGAACGCAAAGGCCACAAGTCGCTTGAGGAATTCCGCGGCTGCGCGCGTCACCGGATCGTCCAGCACGCGCAAGTGCGCCGCAAGAGCGATACCTACAACGGCGGGTACGTCGCCGCCGAATAAACGCCTTGCGCGCCGCAAAAGAGGTTGACCGCGTCAACCTCTCCGCTCAACCCTTTTGCAGGGAGCACCAAGGCCGCGCAGACGGCAGGAAGGATATCGATGGACGGGGGACAGAATTTCCGCATAGACCCGGATCGGCTGTGGGACAGCCTGATGGAGATGGCCAAGATCGGCCCAGGCGTGGCGGGCGGGAACAACCGGCAAACGCTCACCGACGAAGACGCTGAAGGCCGCAGCCTGTTCCAGACGTGGTGTGAGGCGGCAGGGATGACCATGGGGCTTGATACCATGGGCAACATGTTCGCCACCCGAGACGGGCAGGACCCGGATGCGCTGCCGGTCTACATGGGCTCGCATCTCGATACGCAGCCGACGGGTGGCAAATACGATGGCGTTCTGGGTGTGCTCGGCGGGCTCGAGGTGGTCCGCACGCTGAACGATCTGAACATCAAGACAAAACACCCCATCGTCATCGCCAACTGGACGAACGAGGAGGGCACCCGCTTTGCCCCCGCGATGCTGTCGTCGGGCGTGTTTGCGGGCAAGCACACGCAGGACTGGGCGTATGACCGTGTCGATGCCGAGGGCAAGCGGTTCGGCGATGAATTGAAACGCATCGGCTGGGTCGGTGACGAAGAGGTCGGCGCGCGCCAGATGCACGCGATGTTCGAACTGCACATCGAACAGGGCCCGATTTTGGAGGCCGAGGGCAAGGATGTCGGCGTCGTCACCCACGGTCAGGGCCTGCGCTGGATCGAATGCACCGTGACGGGCAAGGAAAGCCACACCGGCTCCACCCCCATGGCGATGCGCAAGAACGCAGGCCGCGGTCTCGCTCTGGTGACCGAACTGGTTCACGAGATCGCGATGAAGAACCAGCCCAACGCCGTGGGCGCCATCGGCCATATCGACGTCTACCCCAACAGCCGCAACATCATCCCGGGCAAGGTCGTGTTTACCGTCGACATGCGCACGCATCTTCTCGACAAGCTGAACGGGATGGTCGACGAATTCATGGCGCGCGCGCCGTTACTATGTGCCGAGATCGACGTGTCGTTCGACTGCCACATCGTCGGCCAGTTCGACCCGCCCGCCTTTGACGAAAGCTGTGTTGCGGCGGTGCGCGATGCCGCGGTTGAATTGGGCTACAGCCACATGGACATCGTGTCCGGCGCCGGTCACGACGCCTGCTGGATCAACGACGTCGCCCCCACGGCGATGATCATGTGCCCTTGCGTCGATGGCCTGTCTCACAATGAGGCCGAAGAGATCAGCAAAGAATGGGCGCAGGCAGGCACGGATGTGCTCCTCCACGCGGTGCTCAACACGGCGGAGATTGTGGAGTGAGCCACACTTACGGATCGGAAGACTATCGTGACAATTAGAGGCGCTCCCGTTGGCGAAATCCTGTTCTTACTTGGCGCAGCGATCGCACTTGTTTTTATCTTTACCAGAAAAGACACAACGAACGCCTTTATGTGGGTGATCGGGTTCGTCGCGTTGCTGGTTCAGCTTTGCATTGCATGGGCTTACACCAACTTTGGATCGGTCGTCGGAACCGAACTGCATGATCCTTTCCGAACGTATTTTATGGCCTTAGTGATGGCCGCCGCGACCCCCTACCTTGCCATCATGTACCGGACAAATTTGAACGAAAAGACGAATTCGGAGGACTCGGAATGACCACAATCATCAAAAACGGCACCGTCGTCACCCATGACCTGACCTACAAGGCGGATGTGGCCATTGAGAACGGCATGATCACCGAGATTGGGCCGGACCTCAAAGGGGACAAGGAACTCGACGCTACCGGCTGTTACGTCATGCCTGGCGGGATCGATCCCCATGTTCACCTTGAGATGCCGTTCATGGGCACCTACTCCTCCGATGATTTCGAGAGCGGCACGCGCGCGGCCCTCGCCGGTGGCACCACGATGGTCGTGGATTTCTGCCTGCCCAATCAGGGCGAAAGCCTGCTCGACGCGATCAAGCGCTGGGACAATAAATCGACCCGCGCCAACTGCGACTACTCGTTCCACATGGCCGTAACGTGGTGGGGTGAGCAGGTATTCAACGACATGAAGACCGTGATCGAGGATCGCGGGATCAACACGTTCAAACACTTCCTCGCCTACAAGGGCGCGCTGATGGTCAACGATGACGAGCTGTTCAGCAGCTTCAACCGTCTCGCCGAACTGGGCGGTATCGCCATGGTACATGCCGAAAACGGCGACGTGGTGGCAGAGCTGTCGGCCAAGCTGCTCGCCGAAGGCAATTCCGGCCCCGAGGCGCACGCCTATTCCCGCCCCAGCCAGGTTGAAGGCGAGGCCACGAACCGCGCCATCATGATCGCCGACATGGCCGGTGTGCCGCTCTATGTCGTGCACACCTCGTGCGAAGAAGCGCACGAAGCCATCCGCCGCGCCCGCCAGCAGGGCAAGCGTGTCTGGGGCGAGCCGCTGATCCAGCACCTGACCTTGGATGAAAGCGAGTATTTCCACGACGATTGGGATCACGCAGCACGTCGCGTGATGTCACCACCATTCCGCAACAAGATGCATCAGGACAGCCTGTGGGCCGGCCTGCAGGCGGGCAGCCTGAGCGTGGTTGCCACGGATCACTGCGCCTTTACCACCGAACAGAAACGCTATGGCGTCGGCGATTTCACCAAGATCCCCAACGGGACCGGCGGGCTTGAGGATCGGATGCCGATGCTGTGGACCCACGGCGTGAAAACCGGACGACTGACGCCGAACGAATTCGTCGCAGTCACCTCGACCAATATTGCCAAGATCCTGAACTGCTATCCGCGCAAGGGCGCCGTGATGGTCGGGGCCGATGCCGATCTGGTGGTCTGGGATCCGGAGAAATCCAAGACCATCACCGCGGGCAGTCAGCAATCATCCATTGATTACAATGTGTTCGAAGGCAAGGAGGTCACCGGCCTGCCGCGCTTTACCCTGACCCGTGGGCACGTGGCGATCCACGATGGCGAGGTGAAGACGCAAGAAGGCCATGGCAAGTTCGTCAAACGCGAAGGCAACGGCGTGACCAACCGCGCGCTTTCCACCTGGAAAGAGTTGACCCAGCCGCGCCCGGTGCAGCGTTCCGGAATTCCTGCGACAGGGGTGTAAGGACATCGGAACTGCAATGACGGAAGCGGAGACATCAGCGGACCCGTGTCGCTCGGGCGACGCCGTGATCGATGCGCGCGGTCTCGACCTGACGTTTCAGACGGGCGATGTCCCTGTGCACGCGCTGAGCGACGTGAACCTGACCATCGAAAAGGGGGATTTCGTGTCGTTCATTGGCCCGTCGGGCTGTGGCAAGACGACATTCCTGCGTTGCATCGCGGATCTGGAGGCGCCAACTGGCGGTACGCTGTCGGTCAACGGGATGACACCGAACGACGCGCGCCGCGCGCGGGCATATGGGTATGTGTTTCAGCATGCGGGCCTGTATCCTTGGCGGACAATCGGCGGGAACATCCGCCTGCCGCTCGAGATCAT
>JBCBCS010000217.1:0-5528 GCA_038530475.1 Pseudomonadota bacterium | reverse complement strand
ATCGGCAGGGTCACCGTGTCCTCAACCAGCATAGCGTCATCTGCCTTTGGCCATGCTGCTTCTGAGATCAGGCCGTCGCCCCCCATCAGCGCCCAGATATCTTCGGCCAGATGCGGAGTCATCGGGGACATCAACTGGGCCAGCGTCATCATCGCGGTGCGCTTCGCCTCCGTGCCCGCCTTGGACTTCGCCAGTGTGCTGGTGAAGCCGTAGAGTTTGGCGATGGCGGCATTAAAGCCGAAGCTTTCGACCCCTTGGGTCACGTCGAAGATCGCCTTGTGCATGTCGCGCAACAGCGGCTCATCTGCTGCATTTGCCGCGTCTTCGCTGGCGGCGATGTCGGCTGCGATGCGGTGCACCCGCGCAAGGTGCTTGAAGGCGGCCTCGGCCCCGGCAGCTGTCCATTCGACGTCCCGCTCAGGTGGGCTGTCCGACAGAACGAACCATCGCGCCGTGTCGGCACCGTATTGCTCAATGATGGCGACCGGGTCGACGACGTTGTTCTTGGACTTCGACATCTTCGCGGACGGCACGATTGTCACCTCGGTCCCGTCTTTCAGGAAGCCAGAACCGTCGCGCAGTTCGACTTCTTCCGGGTAGTGATAGACCGGGCGGCCGTCGGCCCCTTCGGTTTTGTAGATCGCGTGCGTCACCATCCCTTGGGTAAAGAGCGCATCGAAAGGTTCAATCGCGGTGGCCGGCAGGTGGCCCGTTTTGTGCATCGCGCGGGCAAAGAAGCGCGAATAGAGTAGGTGCAGGATCGCGTGTTCGATGCCGCCGATATATTGATCGACATTCATCCAGTATTCCGCATCCGCCTTGTCGGTCGGAGTGGCCGCATGGGGCGCTGTGAAGCGGGCGAAGTACCAGCTTGAATCCACAAACGTGTCCATCGTGTCTGTTTCCCGCTTTGCGGGCTTTCCGCAGGACGGGCAGGGGACATCGCGCCAGGTCGGGTGACGGTCCAGCGGGTTGCCGGGGATGTCGAAGCTGACATCGTAGGGCAGCTCAACCGGCAGGTTTTCTTTCTTTTCGGGCACGACGCCGCAGGTGTCGCAATGGACGACAGGGATCGGCGCGCCCCAATAGCGTTGCCGAGACAGCCCCCAATCGCGCAGGCGGAACTTGGTGACACCTTGGCCCACGCCATTGGCCTCGCAAAAGTCGATGGCCTTGTCGATTGCTTCGGCGCCCGTCGCATCGTTATCCCAGTTGAAGGCTTTGACCCAATGCACCTTGTCGGTTTTGCCCGGCACGAAGGCTTCGTCCAGCTCGGGCGAGCTGTCCTCAGACGGCAGGAAGGTCGGGATGATCGGTAGGTCGTATTTGCGGGCGAAATCAAAGTCGCGCTGGTCATGGGCGGGGCAGCCAAAGATCGCGCCGGTGCCGTAATCCATCAAGATGAAATTGGCGACGTAAACCGGCAGCTCCCACGACGTATCAAACGGGTGGCGCACGCGGAGACTGGTGTCGAAGCCCATCTTCTCGGCCTTTTCCAACGCCTCTTCCGTGGTGCCGCCCTTGCGACATTCTGCGTTGAAAGCGGCGAGGTCGGGATTATCAGCCTCCAGCGCCTTCGCCAGCGGATGATCCGGCGAAATGCCCACAAAGGACGCGCCCATCAGCGTGTCTGGGCGGGTGGTATAGACCTCAACCCGGTCATCGGCGCCTGCACCTTCCACCAAGGAAAACGCAAATTGCAGACCGCGGGATTTGCCGATCCAATTCTCCTGCATCAGCCGAACCTTGGCGGGCCAATCATCCAGACCGTCAAGTGCGTCCAGAAGCTCATCCGCCATGTCGGAGATCTTGAAGAACCACTGGGTCAGTTCCTTGCGCTCGACCTCCGCGCCGGAGCGCCAGCCTTTTCCGTCGATCACCTGTTCGTTGGCCAGAACGGTCATGTCCACCGGGTCCCAGTTGACGGTGGCGTTCTTACGGTCGATCAGCCCGGCCTCCAGCATGTCGATGAACAGCGCCTGTTGCTGGCCGTAATACTCAGGATCACAAGTCGCAAACATGCGCGACCAATCGATGCCGAGCCCCAGAGGCTTCATCTGGTCGACCATCGTGTCGATATTGGCGTAGGTCCAATCCTTCGGGTGCCCGCCTGAGGCCATCGCCGCGTTTTCCGCCGGCATGCCGAAGGCGTCAAACCCCATCGGGTGCAGCACGTTGAACCCGGACGCCAGTTTGTAGCGCGCGATCACATCGCCCATCGTGTAGTTCCGCACATGGCCGATATGGATGCGGCCCGACGGATAGGGGAACATCTCAAGCACGTAATATTTCGGCTTGGACGGGTCGCGAACGGCCTTGAACGTGCCTGCCTTGTCCCAGGCGGCTTGCCATTTGGCTTCGATTTCAGACGGAGTGTAGGGCATGGTTATCTTTCAAAAGCAAACGCCGGGCGACTGGCCCGGCGCTGGAATACCTGTTGTTCGGGCAAGGGTCTACAGCGCACCGTCCGCGATGCGCAACTGGCGGGCGCGGGATAGGATCGCGTCCTCAAGCGCGCGCGTCGTCTCGGCCGCCGCAGGGCCAGAGCGGGTCAGCAACGACAGGTTCAAAGACCGGGCATCCAGCGCCGGGTCTGAGATAAAGACTGTCGCGCGATAGGCGCGGCTGCCGCCGGGCGGCGTGCCATAGCCAAAGACAATGACGCCGGTGAAGGGGTCGACACTTTCCACCGGCAGGAAGTCCAACGTATCGAGGGATGCGGCCCAAAGGTAGCGATTGACCGCAACGCTTTCTGCGCCACGCGTTCTGGCAACCTGTTCGGTGGTCGCGTCAGCCGCAGATCGATTGCCGCCAAGTGACCCGATGGACCCGAAAGACCCGAACGGATTGCTACCAAGGCTGCCGCAGGCTGCAAGGCTCGCAAGAAGGGTAAAGGCGCTGCCAAATCGTTGAAGTCTTGTCATTCCCGTCTCCCGACCGGCTAAGCGGTCACCCCTCACACGTCGTATCATTGGCAAAGGTGTAACGAAGGGGCAGGAGCCTAACAAGTCTTGAGCGCCAGACATGTGCGCAAAGAAAAAGGGCGGGCCCTTCAGGACCCGCCCTCTATAGACGTTCTTCAGGTTCGATTAGAACTCGAAGGACAGCTCAACAGTCGTACCGCGCTGGTACTCGTTGGCGCCGATTTCGTCTTCGTCGACATCGTCTTCGTCGTCTGCATAGGAGACGAGGAGGGATGCGCCGGAGCCGAGATCCATTTCACCAGCGACATACATACGGTCGCCAGCGTCTTCGGTCAGGTAACCAGCGTAGACCACGAGGCCGTTGCCGACGTCGTAGGAACCTTCGAGGCCGATCTTGTCGACGCCCTGGTCATTGTCATAGTCGAGGGTCACTGCAACCGGACCGTCTTCGTATGCGAGGGTCAGGCCGTAGTTGTCGTCGACGTCGCCGCCGTCAGAACCTTCGGACACGTAGTAGACAGTCGCGGTGACCGGACCAACCGGGTAAGCAACCTGGATACCCAGGGAGTCACCACCAACACCGGAACCGTCGCCAGCGTCGTCGTCACGGGTTGCGTAGGCGAGACGAACGTCTGCACCAGCAAAGGACGTACCGACGGAGATACCCATCACGCCGCCTTCGTTGAAGTCACCGTTGGAGCCGTTGTGAGCGCCGTCAACAACTTCGGACTCTTCCTGGTAAGCGAACACAACGTTCACGCCACCGAAGTCGCCAGCCAGGCCGAGGGACAGCTGGTCGAGGTCGCCGTCACGGACGAGACCGACGCGGGTGCCGTCTGCGTTGGACAGAGCGTAAGACAGCTGAGCTTCGATGCCACCGATCATGACTTCGCCGCGCAGAGCTTCTTCGCCATCAGCTTCGGAGAAGCTGTCTGCTTCCATGTCACCAGCTGCAACCCAGACGTTCTGAGCAGCGAAGTTGGTGTCGCCGTAGTACAGGCCGCCCATGTCGGACGTCAGGGACAGCTCATAGGAGTCGCCGTCGTTGCCTTCGCCGTCGGCGAGATCCTCGAAGTCGATGGACGCAGAAGCGGTCAGGCCGTTGTCGAGCTCAGCGGTGAAACCGATGGTGACGTCCAGCTCGCTGTAGAAGCCGTCGTTATCGCCAAGGATGTCATCGTTGTAACCCAGTTCAGCGTCACCGGAGAGGGTGACACCCAGGTGTGCGTCTGCGTATGCAGCGCTGGACAGGCCCAGCACGGCAACAGACGAAAGAAGGATGCTTTTCATTTCAGTTTTCCTCGTGTTTGCATTCCCGAGAATGCCAGTTGAACCAGCATTGTCAGTGTGAATGCGCCTGTTTTGAGGGACAGACAACGAAATTCCCCGGACTTTCCGGACGGTTTCTTAATCTGTAGCACAAGTGACACACCGGTTTTTCGGCCTCTGAGGTGGTGGTAACACTTGGTTTGTGGCCTACCTAAGGCCTACCGAAGAATATATACGTGTGATCAGGAGCTTACATGTCACTCGCCGAAATTACAGCGCGTTTGAAGGCCGCCGAGGTGGCTGCAGGTCGGGCGCCCGGTGCCACGACATTGATCGCTGTTTCGAAAGTTCAGCCAAACGAGAGGGTCGCGGCGGTCCTCGATCAGGGGCATCGCGTGTTCGGGGAGAATCGGGTGCAAGAGGCGGCGGGAAAGTGGCCTGCCTTTCGCGAACGTTATGATGGGATCGATCTGCACCTCATCGGCCCGCTGCAAACCAACAAGGCCCGTCAGGCCATGGAGCTTGTCGACGCGATCCATACGCTTGACCGTCCGAAGCTGGCAAAAACCTTGGCTCGACTGGCGCAAGAGATGGGGCATTGCCCGGATTTGTTCATTCAGGTGAACACCGGGGAAGAGCCACAAAAAGCAGGGGTCTTACCCGCCGAGGCCGACGCCTTCGTCTCGGAAGCCCGTGCGCTTGATCTGCCGGTGAAGGGGCTGATGTGCATTCCGCCGGTGGAAGAAGAGCCGTCATTGCACTTCGCGCTTCTCGCCAAGATCGCCGCACGGAACGGGCTTGAGGGTTTGTCGATGGGCATGTCGGGTGATTTCGAACGTGCAGTAGCGCTGGGTGCCACACATATACGTGTCGGTTCAGCCATTTTTGGGGATCGGGTGCCGCCCGCTGATTAAACGGCAGGCTAAAGCACGATCAGACGACTCTGATGCCTGATGCGCGGTGCAATCCACGCGAGGTCGCGCGGGCGCAGGCCTATGCAGCCTTCGGTCGGATGACCGGGTTTGCGCCAACGGTGGATAAAGATAGCCGATCCGCGCCCTTTGACGGCATAGGGCCAGTTCCAGTCGGTTAGAATCACCAGATCATAGAGCCTGTCCGCCCGGCGCAGTTTTTCATGGCTATGCGGGTAAGGCGTGCGGACCATCAGATTGTAGTCTTCGTGGCTCGCGTCATCGGACCACAGATCGCCCGGCCGGATCGGCAGCGCCCAATCTGCAGGTCGCGTGATTCTGTCAGGCCGATAGAGCATCCCCACGAGCCGATGCGCGACCCCGCGGGGCACGCATCGGCTCGTGGGGATGCTCTATCGGCCTG
>JBCBCS010000216.1:0-5547 GCA_038530475.1 Pseudomonadota bacterium | reverse complement strand
CATGGGGATTGGCGTGCCCATCGGCATCGCCGCGGCGCATCGACCACGGCTCTATCGCGCGCTGCGTCCGATCCTCGACCTGATGCAGACGCTGCCGACTTTTGTTTACCTCATCCCCGCCATCGTGTTCTTCGGCATCGGCATGGTGCCGGGCCTGATCGCGACAGTGATCTTCGTGCTGCCCGCGCCGATCCGGCTGACCTATCTGGGCGTTTCATCCACGCCGCAATCGTTGATTGAAGCGGCCAAGGCCTTTGGTGCGACCAACCGTCAGACCCTGTGGAAGGTGGAACTGCCCTATGCCTTCCCGCAGATCATGGCGGGCCTCAACCAGACGATCATGCTGTCGCTGTCGATGGTCGTGATCGCGGCGCTCGTAGGCGCGGACGGGCTGGGGGTGCCAGTCGTCCGGGCGCTCAATCAGGTGAACACGTCGCTCGGTTTTGAAAGCGGCTTTGTCATCGTTGTCGTTGCCATCATCCTTGACCGGATGCTCAACCTCGGGACCCGCAAGCAATGAGTGCGGTGACCATCGACAACGTCTCCATCGTGTTTGGCTCGCACCCTGAGAAGGCGCTGCCCCTGATGGATGAAGGGCAGGAGCGGCCGGAGATCCAACAGGCGACGGGGCAAGTCCTCGGCGTCCACGATTGCTCGATTGAGGTTGAAGAGGGTGAAATCCTTGTCCTCATGGGGTTGTCCGGGTCCGGCAAATCCACGTTGTTGCGGGCGATCAATGGGCTGAACCCGGTGGTGCGGGGGTCGGTGTCGATCCAGACGCCTGATTGGTCCTGCGATGTGACCGGGGCCAGCGCAGAAGATTTGCGGCGGGTGCGGCGTGAAAGCGTGGCGATGGTGTTTCAGCAATTTGGGCTGCTGCCGTGGCGCACCGTGCGCGAAAACGTGGGGCTGGGGTTGGAGCTGGCCGGGCAAAGCAAGGCGGAGCGGACGGCGAAAGTAGATGAGCAATTGGCGCTTGTGGGATTGTCCGACTGGGCCGACCGCAAAGTGGGCGAGCTGTCGGGCGGCATGCAGCAGCGCGTGGGCCTTGCCCGCGCCTTTGTCACCGACGCGCCGATCCTGCTGATGGATGAGCCGTTCTCGGCCCTTGATCCGCTGATCCGCAATCGGCTTCAGGACGAATTGCTTGATCTGCAACAGCGGCTCAAACGCACCATCGTTTTTGTCAGCCACGACCTTGATGAAGCCTTCAAGATCGGCAACCGCATTGCGATCATGGAAGGGGGCCGTATCGTGCAATGCGGCACGCCGAAGGAAATCTTCTCGGACCCCGCCAACGAATACGTGGCCGATTTCGTCGCCCACATGAACCCGCTTGGGGTCCTCACGGCGGCGGATGTGGTGGAGCCGGGGCAGGGGACCGGGCCAGACGTCGCCTCAGACATGCAGATCAGCGATGTGATGGAAATGCTGAGCTCTGGCGCGGACTCATGCACTGTCATTGAGAACGGCGCAGCGATGGGCAAAGTCACCCGCACGGGCCTTCTGAAAAAGCTGCTGGACCCGCGCGGATAAGCAAAACCAGCCAATCCACGCGGGCGTCCCGTGTTTCCACTTGCGCCCGGAACCGCCCCCCCGTATCACGCCCCAGATTTTGACCGCCGCGGACGCCTCTGCGGCCCCAATGCAATGGATAAGGACGACATGCAGGTCACTGAAACACTGAACGAAGGTCTCAAGCGCGGCTATGAGATTACGCTGAGCGCGGATGAGCTGGACGCGAAGATCAACGACAAGATCAAAGAGGCCCAGCCTGAGATTGAGATGAAGGGCTTCCGCAAAGGCAAAGTCCCGATGGCGCTGCTGAAAAAGCAATTTGGCCCGCGGATGCTGGGTGAAGCGATGCAGGAAAGCATCGACGGTGCGATGAACGAGCACCTTGAGAGCACCGGCGACCGCCCGGCGATGCAGCCTGAGATGAAGATGAAGAACGAGGACTGGAAAGAGGGCGACGACGTCGTCGTCACTGTGTCCTATGAAGCGCTTCCCGACGTGCCGGAAGTTGATTTCTCAAAGATCAAGCTTGAGCGTCTGGTCGTCAAAGCCTCTGACGCCGATGTGGACGAAGCACTGGGCAACCTCGCTGAGACCGCGCAGAACTTTGAAGACCGCAAGAAGGGCTCCAAGGCCAAGGACGGCGATCAGGTTATCTTTGACTTCCTTGGCAAGGTCGACGGCGAAGCCTTTGAAGGCGGTGCCGCCGAAGGTCACGCGCTGGTTCTGGGCTCCGGTCAGTTTATCCCCGGCTTCGAAGAGGGTCTGGTGGGCGTGAAGGCCGGCGAAGAAAAGAACGTCGAAGTGACCTTCCCTGAGGATTACAACGCCGAACACCTCGCTGGTAAGGCCGCCGTGTTCGAGTGCAAGATCCACAACGTTCAGGAGCCGAAAGCGGCTGAGATCAACGATGATCTGGCCAAGCAGTTCGGTGCCGAAGACCTTGCTGGTCTGAAGGGCCAGATCTCCGAGCGTCTGGAAGAGGAATACAAAGGCGCGTCCCGTGCCGTGACCAAGCGTGGCCTGCTGGATGCGCTGGACAAGAAGGTCAAGTTCGAGCTGCCGCCGAGCCTTGTGGACGCCGAAGCCGGCCAGATTGCCCACCAGCTGTGGCATGAGGAAAACCCAGACGTGGAAGGCCACGATCACCCGGAAATCGAAGCCACGGATGAGCACAAGAAACTGGCCGAGCGCCGCGTGAAGCTGGGTCTCTACCTGGCCGAAGTGGGCCAGAAGGCTGAAATTCAGGTGTCCGACGCGGAATTCACCCAAGCGGTGATGAACCAGGCGCGTCAATACGGCAACCAGGCCCGCCAGTTCTTTGAATTCGTCCAGCAGAACGCGCAGATGCAGCAGCAGATCCGCGCGCCCCTGTTTGAAGACAAAGTCGTCGATCACATCCTTGAGGCCGCAACGGTCAAGGAAAAGGAAGTGTCCAAGGACGACCTTCAGAAGGCTGTTGAGGCGCTCGAAGACGAGTGATCGTCACTTGATATCTTTGAGAAGGGCAGCGGTTATTCGCTGCCCTTTTTCGTTTGACGCCCCGGGATTGCGTGCGGGATGTTCGGGGGACCAAAGGATGGGGGATGCATCATGAGATTGGTCTGGATAGTCGCGTCAGCGCTTCTTATCGGTGCCGCCGCGCAGGCCTGTCCGGATTGGCGCGTTGATCCGACCTATGGCACGTATGATCTCAACCGCGAGAGGCTCGAACAAGGCCAGATGCTTGAATTGGTGGCAGGCGGTGCGTCAAACTTGGCCGACTGCAATGTTGGGCGTGGCACGGACATGGCGGGTTTCGTCGAACGGGCGCCGGATGTGCGGTTCATGATGTCGGATGTGGAGGGATTGCGGCTCCGCATTTGGGTCGAGGCCGTGCAGTCCTGCGACACGGTCCTGGTGCTTACCGGCGGCACCATCGATTGGTATTATGACGATGATGATGCCGGAGACATGCAGGCTGCCATCGTGTTGACGCGGCCTGTGAGCGGACAATTGGATGTGTGGGTTGGCACCTACGACGGAGGCTATTGCGACGCGCGGCTGATGCTGGCCGCCTTTTGACAAGACATCCATTTGCCGAGTGATTCCACTAATTAACGAGCGTTAACCGTGCTTTAGGCGGGCCAATTGAGACTCGCTTTATCCTTCCGTTGGGGTAAGCTGTCATCATCAATCGATTAATTGGGGAACTGACATGAGAACGCTTCTTATTTCATTGGTAACTTTCTTTGGTTTGGCCAGCGCAGCGGCCGCATGCCCGGATTGGCGGTTCAATCCAACTTACGGGGCTTACAGCCTCAGCCAGGGTCAGCTCAATCAGGGCCAGTCCTTGACGCTGGTGGCCGGGGGCAGCATCGACTGGGCGAATTGCCCGCACATTCGCGTGGGCTCCGACGATGGTCCCGGCTGGTTTGAGCAGGCGCCGGACGTGCGCTTTTTCGTTAACGGCGTGGAAGGCCGGAACCTGACAATCCGCATCACATCGGCTTGCGATTCCGCTTTGCTCATCAACACGGGCACCGCGAGCTGGTACTATGATGATGATGATGCCGGCAACCTCGACGCGCAAATCGTGCTGACCCGTCCGGTCAGTGGTCAGATCGACGTTTGGGCGGGCACTTACAATGGCGAATATTGTGATGCGCGGGTGTCGATCTTCCGCGGCTGACACTTGTCCACAATTTCTCAGGGGGGCGTCCCGGATCGGGGCGGCCCTTTATGATTTCCGACAGGGCTCTGACGCGATTGTGTGATCTTGGGTTTTGACAGGACCGCCCGGGTCGCTAGCTTTCTTGACATGAAGTACCTTGCCGCCTGTCTGGCCGTCATGGCCACGCCCGCCTTCGCCGATTGTCCCGATCCCAACCGAGAGGGGCCAAATTATGCGTCCAACGGGGCGGATCTGATCATCCCGCAAGTATGGGAGGCGCGGGCGGAAGGCGACCTGGTCGCACCCTGCACGGAATGGACCGAAACCGGCCTTGTGTCCGGCGAGATGGCAGGCTTTTTGCCGGAGGCGCCGACGGCGGTGTTCGACCTTGATGGGCTGGGCCCACATATCCTTCAGGTGCGGGCAGTCGCAGAGTGCAGGCCGATCCTCGCCGTGAGAAGCGGTGATGGGCTCTGGTTTTTTGGTGAGACTAAGAATGGGAAGCAGGAAGTCACGCTCTGGGGTGCGCCGGATGGGCCACTGCAGGTCTGGATGGGGGCCGAGACGCCGGAAGGGTGCGACGGCCTGATTGAGCTTGAGACCTACGACCGCTGATATAAGCAGGTCACAAGAAAAAGGCCGCCCGGTTGGGCGGCCTTTCGTGTTTCTGACGGGTGACGCGACCTAGTCGTCGCTGTCGTCGCCTTCGGTTTCCGGCGTGTCTTCGACCAGACCTGCAGATTCTGCCAGATCAGCATCGTCGGACGCAGCGGACCCGATATCGTCAAAGAGCTCCTGAATTTCGAACTCAGCAGCGGCTTCTTCTTCGGCGGCCATCTCAGCGATGTTCTTGCCCTGGGCCTGAAGCTCAGCTTCTTCATTGGAGCGAGCAACGTTCAGCTTGATCGTTGCATCCACTTCCGGGTGCAGGGTCACGGACACTTCGTGGATGCCGAGCTCTTTGATGGGAGCAATCAGGGCGACCTGACCACGATCAACGGAGAAGCCAGCCTCGGTCGCGGCATCAGCGGCGTCGCGGGTCGAGACGGAGCCATACAGGTTGCCGCCGTCAGACGCCTGACGAATCACGATGAAGGTTTCACCGTCCAGCTTCGCAGCCAGCGCTTCGGCTTCTTTCTTGCTTTCGAGGTTACGCGCTTCGAGTTGCGCCTTCTGGTCCTCAAAGGCCTTCAGGTTCATCTCGTTGGCGCGCAGCGCCTTGCCTTGCGGCAGCAGGTAGTTGCGCGCGTAGCCTTCCTTGACGGAAACGACTTCGCCCATCTGACCCAGCTTGGCCACACGTTCGAGAAGGATGATATCCATGTGCTGGTCTCCTTACTTCACGGCGTAGGGCAGCAGGGCGAGAAACCGGGCGCGCT
>JBCBCS010000215.1:0-5602 GCA_038530475.1 Pseudomonadota bacterium | reverse complement strand
GTATTGGGTTTCGCGAATAAGGCCAGTTTTGAGTTACAGCGCTGAAAATCAAAAAGGTAGCTGAGACACGCACCTTCGGTCTTACCATCTTCTTAGAAAGCGGTCAGTCTCCTGAGACTTTCCCGGAATTAAACCATGGGCGCTGTGCAGCGCCAGATCAGCCCACGGGCTGGCGATTTGGTGAGGCTATGTGCGCCGCCAAAACGTAAGGTGTGTTTGGAGGGGATAAGTGGCTTTAGCGGCGAGGTAGGGTCGCCATCCCCTGGTCTGGCGATGCCCGGCTTGTGCTATTGGCAGCCCCCGGGGCTCCGCCCGTGATCGCTTCAAAAGGTCCACGGGACCTTTCGCCCGGCTGTGCCCGAACCAGCGATCACCCCTGCAACGCCCTTACCCGCACGTCCCCTTCAACCTTCGCCTTCATCGCCAGCGCTGCCGCGTGGCTCCCGGCCAGTGTCGTGTAATACGGGATGCGGTCGGCCAGGGCGATGGCGCGGATGGAGCGGCTGTCTTCGACCGCTGCGGTGCCTTCGGTGCTATTGAAGACCAGCGCGATTTCACCGTCCTTGAGCATGTCGGTGACCTTGCGTTTGCCCCCTGTATCGCCCTCATAGACCTTGTTGATGACCTCTGCTTTGAAGCCCCGCTCCTCAAGCCAGGCGGCAGTGCCACGGGTGGCGGCGATGGTGAGGCCGAGGTCGGTGATGAGCTTGGCGGTTTCTTCCAAGAGCGGCGTTTTGTCGGCGTCCTTGATCGAGAAGAACACCTTGCCTGCGGTCGGCAGGTCCACGCCTGCGCCCATTTGCGCCTTGAGGAACGCGCGGTCAAAGCTGCGCGCCCAGCCCATGACTTCGCCGGTGGACCGCATTTCGGGGCCGAGGATCGTGTCGACGCCGGGGAAGCGGTTGAAGGGCATCACGGCCTCTTTCACCGAGAACCACGGGGTGTTCGGGTCGGCCAGCGTGAAGGCGTCGCCCAAGGGCATGACGTCCATCGGGTCGGCGGCCTCGGCGTAGGGTTCGCGCATCGGGAAGTTCGACAAAGGCTCACCCGCCATTAAACGGGCGGCGATGCTGGCGATGGCTGAGTCCGTGGCTTTGGCGACGAAGGGGACGGTGCGGGAGGCGCGGGGGTTGACCTCAATGAGGTAGACGTCATTTTCGCCTTCTTCATTGGCCTTGACCGCGAATTGCACGTTCATCAGGCCGACGACCTTGAGGGCGAGGGCCAGTTCGCGGGTCTGGCGTTTGATCTCTGCGATGATGTCGTCGGACAGGGAATGGGGCGGCAGGCAGCAGGCGCTGTCGCCGGAATGGACGCCGGCCTCTTCGATGTGCTGCATGATGCCCGCGACGTGGGTGTCGGTGCCGTCTGAGAGGCAGTCGACGTCAACTTCGACCGCACCCGAGAGGTAGCTGTCGAGCAGGACGGGGCTGTCGCCGGACACCACCACGGCCTCGGCGATGTAGCGTTCCAGTTGGGTCATGTCGCGGACGATTTCCATCGCACGGCCGCCCAGCACGTAAGACGGGCGGATGACGAGAGGGAAGCCGATCTCTTCGGCGATGTTCATCGCCTCATCGTCCGTGGAGGCGATGCCGTTTTTCGGCTGGAGGAGGCCCAGATCGTTCACAAGTGCCTGGAAACGCTCACGATCTTCCGCCCAGTCGATGCTGTCGGGCGAGGTGCCGAGGATCGGGATGCCCGCATCTGAGAGCGCATTGGCGAGCTTGAGGGGCGTCTGGCCGCCGAACTGGACGATGACGCCGTGCAGCGTGCCGTTTTCCTGCTCAACCCGCAGGATTTCCATGACGTGTTCGAAGGTCAGCGGTTCGAAATACAGACGGTCGGAGGTGTCGTAATCGGTCGACACGGTCTCGGGGTTGCAGTTGACCATGATCGTCTCGTAGCCCTGATCGGTCAGGGCGAAACAGGCGTGACAGCAGCAATAATCGAACTCGATCCCCTGGCCGATGCGGTTGGGACCACCGCCGAGGATGACGACCTTTTTGCGGTCGGAGGGGCGGGCCTCGCATTCCACATCGCCCATCATCGGAGCTTCGTAGGTGGAATACATGTAGGGCGTTTGGGCCTCGAATTCGGCGGCACAGGTGTCGATGCGTTTGAAGACGGCATTCACGCCTGCCTCAAGACGGGCCTCACGAACCTGAGCTTCGCTCAGACCCGCGAGGGTGGCGAGGCGGGCGTCGGTGAAGCCCAGCATTTTCAGCGCGCGCAGGTCTGCAGCGTCGGTCGGCAGACCAGAGCCTCGGACGTTTTCCTCGGCGTCGACGATTTCGCGGATCCGGTCGAGGAACCACGGATCAAACGCGGTGACAGCCTGGATGTCGTCATTGCTCATCCCTTCGCGCATCGCTTGGGCGATGACGCGGAGGCGGTCCGGGGTTTGCTGGCTCAGCGCCTTAGTCAGCGCGGCCACATCCGGCGCGCCTTCGATGGCGATGTCGTCAAAGCCGGTGAGGCCGTTTTCCATCGACGTCAGCGCTTTTTGCAGCGACTCGTGGATGGTGCGGCCGATGGCCATGACTTCGCCCACGGATTTCATCGCCGTGGTCAGGTAGGGCTCGGAACCCGGAAATTTCTCAAACGCGAACCGCGGGATCTTGGTGACGACGTAGTCGATGCTGGGCTCGAAGGACGCCGGCGTCACACCGGTGATGTCGTTGTCCAATTCGTCCAGGGTGAAGCCCACGGCGAGCTTGGCCGCGATCTTCGCAATCGGGAACCCGGTCGCCTTGGATGCAAGGGCGGAAGACCGCGACACGCGCGGGTTCATCTCAATCACGACCATGCGGCCATCGGCGGGGTTCACGGCCCACTGGACGTTGGAGCCGCCGGTTTCGACGCCGATCTCCCGCAGCACGTTGATGCTGTGGGTCCGCATGATCTGATATTCTTTGTCCGTCAGCGTCAGCGCCGGGGCGACAGTGATCGAATCCCCGGTATGCACGCCCATCGGGTCCACGTTTTCGATGGAACAGACGATGATGGCATTGTCGGCGGTGTCGCGCACGACCTCCATCTCATATTCTTTCCAGCCCAAGAGCGATTCATCGACGAGGATCTGGTTCACCGGGCTGGCATCCATGCCAGTGCGGCAGAAATGGATGTAGTCTTCGCGGTTATAGGCCACGCCGCCGCCGGTGCCGCCCAACGTAAAGGCGGGGCGGATGATCGCCGGCAGGCCGATCTCTTCGAGGGCGTCGAGGGCGATCTCAACCCCACGGTCGAGGTTGCCTTCGGGGGCGGTCACAATGGTGGCTTTGGGGTTTTCGATGCCCAGACGGTCCATCGCTTCGCGGAAAAGCTTGCGGTCTTCGGCCATTTCAATGGCCTCGCGCTTGGCGCCGATCATCTCAACGCCGAGCACCTCCAGAATGGATTTGCCAGCCGCTTCCGCGCCAAATTCATCGGTGATTGCCGTCAGCTCAGCGCCCGTGAACAGATCGCCCACAGTCTGTTCGTCCACAGCGAGCGCGGTGTTCAGCCCGGTCTGCCCGCCCATGGTGGGCAGCAGCGCGTCGGGGCGTTCTTTTAGCAGGATCTTGGCGACAACGGCGGGGGTGATCGGTTCGATATAGGTGGCATCGGCGAGCCCCGGATCGGTCATGATGGTGGCGGGGTTTGAGTTCACCAGAACCACCCGGTAGCCTTCTTCCCGCAAGGCCTTGCAGGCCTGAGCGCCGGAATAGTCGAACTCGCAGGCTTGGCCGATGACAATAGGGCCTGCGCCAATGATCATGATCGACTGAATATCAGTGCGTTTTGGCATGGCAGGCCCCCCGAATTTCCAAATTGTCCGCGTTATAGGGATGGCGCTGCGTGGCGCAAGGGGCAAAGGGCGCGAAGCGCGGTGACCCGAAAAGAAATTCGCCATTTGCGAGGCGGGAACCATGTTCTGAGCAGGGGCGTTGGCCCCTCACGTCCCCTGTCCCTGTCCCGAAGGAGCCTGCCCATGTCCGTCAAAGCTGTAATCTTTGGGTCAATTGGAACCCTGTCCGACACCTCTGATCTGCAATTGCAGGCCTTCAACATGGCATTCGAGGAAGCTGGGCTCGATTGGGTGTGGGGGGGCGATGAATATCGCGAGATGCTCAAGAAACCCGGCGGTAAGGCGCGGATTGCGCGTTACGCAGAGGCCAAGGGTGAGGACGTGTCGGCGTCCGAGCTGCATCGTGCCAAGATCCGCTTCTTTGACCAACTGGTTGAACAGAAAGGGATCACCCTGCGTCCCGGAGTGGCCGATGTGATCAGCGCAGCTGAGGCGCGGGGTCTCAAGCTTGGATTTGCGACGACCACAAACACCGACACGCTTGAGCTGTTGTTCAGCGGATTGTTCCCGGTTTTGCCCCGGTCCGAGTTTGATTGGATCGGCGATCAAAGCATGGTTGAGGCTGGAAAACCCGCGCCGGATATCTTTGAACGGGCCTTGCGTGAGCTGGGCGTTTCTGCTGATGAGGCATTGGCGATTGAGGACACACCGGAATCTGCTGAGGCTGCGATTGCTGCGGGCTTGCGGACGCTGGGCTTTGCCAATGCGATGGCGAAGGGGCGTGAATTCCCGCAAGGTGTTGAAATGGTTGATCATTTGGACCCAACGGTGCTGGATGAAGTGAGCCTCGCGGCGGAATAACCCCTAATGTGTCAACTTTAGTTGACATATATATTGTCAATTTAAGTTTGCAGCTAGGTGGTGCGGGCCGTTAGTCTGGTGGTACCGCAACCGCCGGCGCGTATGCGCCCGGCCCCATTTGGCATCTGCATGCGAGCGTTACCGCCCAACACCATACGACGGCCGACGACGCCGGGCTTCATGGCCCCGTTTGTCGTGATTGAGATGGTGGAAGCGGTGCGCGCCGGGCTGGGGGAAGAGGCGGTTGAGCATTTGCTCAAGGAAGCGCAACTGTTCCGTCTGCCTCAGCTGGATGAACCGGTGCGCGAAGACAAGGCCGCCCGCATTCATCAGACCGTGCGAAAATTGTGGCCCGATGAGGCGCGGGGCCTGTGTTCCGCCGCCGGGGTCGCGTCGGCTGAGCGGATCATGGAAGGCTATATCAGCGAAAAGGCAGCGCAAATGCTCGGCGGGATGCCGCGGGCCACGGGGGCATGGCTGCTCGCCAAGACAGCGCATCAGAACGCGTGGATCTTCTCAGGCACCGGAGAATTCGTCGTTGAGAGCGAGCAGCGCTTCATCCTGCGGGAGAATCCCTTGGTGATGGGGGAAGAATCGACCCTTAACGTCTGCCATTTCCACGCGAGCCTCTTTGAAAAGCTGTTCTCGACCCTGATCCACCCCCGTCTGGTCTGTGAAGAGGTCAGCTGCCACGCAAAGGGGGATGAGGTCTGCGTCTTCGAATTCACCCTGGGCCACGGCCACAAACCGGCTTTGCACACCGTCATCTGATTCCACTCTGCCCGTTCGGGCCTTCTGCGGTTGACTTTGCCGCCCTCGCGGTATGTATCAGCGCGACTGATATTCCGCCGCCCAAAGGACGCCGCCATGCACGCCTATCGCAGCCACACCTGCGCCGATCTGACCAAAGCCAATGTGGGCGACACCGTGCGCCTGTCGGGCTGGGTGAAC
>JBCBCS010000214.1:0-5636 GCA_038530475.1 Pseudomonadota bacterium | reverse complement strand
GGTTTTAAGCAAAAGAAAACGGCCCCGGGGAAGGGGGCCGCTGAACGTCGAAGCTGGTTGTGCTTTAGTTGGTGCTAACCGTGCTGGTCGTGGACGTCGTGCCTTCGGTACTGCCACCACCACCGGCAAGCGCCGCAGCGGCACCCGCCGCAAACCTGAATTTGCAGTCTGCGGATCGTCGACGAAATGGCGATCAGGAATGATGAAGCGGAACATCTAAACCCGTGTCTGTCCAAGATGCCCGGGGGCCTGGTCGGCAAACAGTGTGTACCAGTCCCTAAGTATTTGACCTTTCTTCTTCTTCGCTCTTCCATCGCTCAAAAATCGCCGCCAGTTCTGGATCATCTTGCCTGTTCGCAAGAAGGTGCATGATCAATGGCTGCAACTCTTTCGGCGCATTCGCCAAAAGGTCTGTGGGCACGTCAAAAACAAGTTCCGAGTGCCGAGTGACGAGCACAATTGCAATCTTTGTGAAGTCATCTTGAAGCTTTTGGATGACCTCCAGCACGCTGGTTTCCTCCGGCAATAGCCTTTTGCGAAAGAAAGATGCGGCGCGCATAGTCGATGCATTTGGTACAGTTACAGGGATGGCTTTTTTCCAGTAGTGCGCGACAAGATCGAGAGATGCGTTCTGGCACCATGACAAGCCAACCACACCAGTCAACGTCCACCCTGCCCCGGCGCAAAGTTGTTCCCAATAGTCCACCGGGAACTCGCGCAATTTCCTGAATGCGGTCGTATCTGCTTGGTCCAGAAGGTCCTTTACCTTGTAGTGGTTCGCGTCTCGCGGCACCTGATGCCATTCTTGCGCGTTGGAATGCAGCATTTGCCACACATCAACAACGGTCACAGGACCGTCGAGCATGTGCGCGCCGTCCAGTGGAGACTGTTTCACGTCCATGCCATCAGTCTTCGATAAATTGTAGCGCGCTCAGGTCATAAGGCGTCGTCGGCGCTTGAGGCAGCCCAGCAGCCTCACGCGTGGCTGGACCATCGGGTCGCGGGCACAATGTGTCCACATGAGGCATGTCCTCGGGCGTCAGGTTTTGAAGGCACGCAACCATTTCGGGGTTATAGAGGGGCGTGCCCTCAAATTTATACAACGGTGACAGGTTGGACCAGAAAAACAGCGGAGAGATCTTGGCAGCTTCGCGTAAGTAGTATTCCTGCTTGAGCGGGTCTTTTTCTTTGAATTGATAGTAATCCGCGAGGTCTTCAAATCCTTCGTGGTTTCCCCGTCGACCCAATTCTTCCAACAAGGCCAAACCGCGTGGAACGCGCTGTGGTTTCGGCGGGGTTTCAACGTTGTCGAGACGTATCAAGAGCAAGTCATGGCGCGCAAGTAAGAGTATACCGCGCGCATCATCGCGTTTCGCTGCTTCGATAAAGCAATTTTGGGCACGCTGGTGGTCCGTGATACCGGCCCGTCCGGTTGCGTACGATAGACCCATTCCCACGTAGCCGCGCACATCCCCGCGCCGCGCCATTTCAATGTTTAGCTGCAACGACTTTGGGTGATTTCGTGGAAAACTGTTGGGGTCCGGGTGGCCCCACCCATTTTGCTCGTAGACCGCGAGGTTATTCATCGCCCCGACATGCCCCATGTCAGCGGCCTCTTGATAAAGTCGCCGAGCTTCAGCGCGATTTGGCGTAGTTCCTCGGAGATACAAAGGTATGGTTTCAGGTAAATCAGCAACAATGCTCAGATCGTGCGCACGCCCACGCTGAAACAGTTCTTCTGCCTCTGCGCTGGTATTTGGCGCGATCCTCTCGTTTTCTGAAAACATGCAAGCCTCATTCGGTTGCGATAGACTTAAGGCGTTCTGTACATCCGATGGCGACCAGAAAAACCAAGCGCTGACGCCAATGCCGATAGCGACCACAGCAACACCAAGTGCGAACGAGAATGTACTGCGTTCAAGCAATTGTAGAACCGCCACCCGTTGATGCGTCCGCGCGCCGGTTTCCCGTTTCGTCATTTGGGTCGCGCGTGGTCGCACTGTAGCTCACCACGCGACCATGAGGGAGCCGGGCCGAAGACGCGGATGCATTCGTATTCGCCGTAACCATCGACTGCCATCGGGCAAAGGCGTCCATAGGATCGTTGCCAGCGCCCAAGTCGTTCATTGGGTCGCCCACCAGAATGTTCATGACCTCCCGTCGAAGACGCAATGCCTCCTGACCGTCCAGGACACCAATATTCAATTCAGGGTCACTTTCCATACCGCGCCGATTGTAGTTCGCAGAGCCAATCGAATAGCACACATCGTCCACAAGCAGGAGTTTGGCGTGCACATAAATCGTCGAATGATCGCCTTGTTCCTCAGTGAGCATTTTTGTCAGCGAAATTGGTGCCTCAGCGGCCAGAAACTTATCGCGCGTCACCCCGTCATGGCCTGCTTGTGCGCGCGCTGACGCGCGATCCATGAACCCCAATGTGTCGATGTTTTCCGGCAAATTCCAGTCATTGGTGACAATCATCAGGGGCACTTTTTTCCGACAGGGAATGTCACGATGCTGCGCCCACCAGTCGATAATTTCATCAGTCAGTGGCCAATTTCGAAAATACTGATTGACCATCAGTATATAGCGGTCCGCGTTTTGCATCGCGTGACGGTATAGCTTTTCTATGTCTTTTGCTTGCGTCAACGGAAAGGTTGCCGCCACTTGCGCGGGCGCGGTGTGCCCGCTGGCCTGAAATTGTGAAACCGGTGGATGTGCCGGCGGGGCTGACCCCGCGTTTTCTTTCCATACCCGGGAAAAGTTGTCGTACACGTCTGTGACAGCCTTGCCCCAGATTTGAGAACTTACATCGAGATAAGGTTTCAGATGCGGTGCTCGGTGCGTGGTATATGAAAAGCGGTTTTGTGCCGTCGCATTCCTCAGTGCATCGTATTGCTGGCGAAAACGCTCGACCGTCGCCGCGTGATTTGGCGGGACGTAGCCTGTCATGTCCCTGTAGAATTCATAAGTCTCGCGGGCTCTTCGAACATCGCTCGCAAAGTCATCCGCGTCGATTTCGCGATTATTCTGAAGATAGAACTGACGATTATTGTCGTACTTACGCAAGCTCTGCTTGGACCAATAACTGACCAACATGTTGTGGCCCATTACAAAAGCCGTAGAGGCGGGCGGGTTTTCGATATCTACAATGATCGACTTCTGGTGAAAGCTGGGGAAATATGTCCAGCGGATCGTGCTGAGCGCGTTTGTCATCCGCACGTCGATATTGGGTATGTTACTGGTGAAACTGCGAAACCTCTCCAGGTTTCGGCTATTTCCGCCGGTATCCTGATTTGTGGGGTCCGTTTCGCTTGAGCCGATTCCCATGGAACCAATGCTCTCAAAATAGTGGTCCCAAACGATCATGCGGATTGTAACACCCTCATCGATCGCTTTGCGCAACAGAATCTCGCCCAGTATTTCGGTGTTGTCCCAGTTCTCGGCGGTGCCGCGTTTCAGCAGCATTGCCGGGTCCAACCCCCAAAAGCACATGTTAATGCTGTGCTGCGCCCCGTTCAGAGCACGTGAAACGGCTGCAAACGCATCTTCGCCGCAAACCAAGGGTTGCACCCGTGTTGCATAGCGCAAATCGAACTCGGCATTGTTGGCAAACCATTCAGGAACCTCGAATGACCTTTGACTGGACGGGTCACATACTTGCTCAATCGGTGCGGGGGGATCTTCGTCCGACATGTCTCAGGGGATGAGTGCTTTGAGAAAATTCTTGATACGGTCGGATATGTCGCCCTCTTCGGGTTCATCCTTTGCAGATTGAAACCAGCCCAGCCCGCCGTCAGCGATGTTTCTGTGGGGTGTCTGTGTCGTTTTGTTTGCGTCTTCGGAAATCGAATATCCAAGGGTGGCCAGACGCTCATTCACTCCAGCGTCGGTATCGGCAGGCGCAAACCCACGCACCTCCAATTTCCAGACACGCCCGACCGCTTCCACGCGGAATTCGCCGGTGAACTCATCAACGTCGTACAAAATCACACCGCGTTCGTCGGTCACACCTTCCTGCACCATGCTACCATTGTGAAAGAGCTTGTAAGGCTCTTTGTAGTATCCGTGTTCGGCACTGCCGGGAATTTTGGACAATACAAACCGTGCGACCGGCTGTGTTTCACCGGTTCCGCTGCCATAGGTATCATCACCGATTATGACATCGCCCGACCCGGTCGAAACCGACCCGCCACAGGATATGGCATCTCCGACCCGGCTGGCCGGTTTGTTGTTAATGTTTACAGTAGCAGACCCTGCGGACACCGATCGACCATGCGGTGGGCATTGGCCACATGCATGTGGCAATACGGCGTCTCCCTTGCGCAACGCAGGGCGAAAATTGATGAATACGTCCCCGCTGCCCTGGATTGTTGGGCTGGGAGGAAAACACCCGTGTCCGGATCCGATATCTGCCAAACGGCCTGCAGCAGGCATCAGTCTTTCACCTTGGCCTTATCCGGGGGCTGCGGTGATATGGCTTCGCCCGGAACACCGTTAAATGGCGACCCGCCGGAGTTGATATTCACTTTTGTTCCTCTGATCGTGATCCCATCCGCGCCGATCCGAATAAATCCGCCCGGGGCTTTGATGATCAGATCGCCTTTGCTTTCGAATACGGCGGTGTTTGCGCCTTGCAAAAAGACACTTTCTCCTGCCACGACCGAGAATTTCTCGCCCACTGACACACTGCGATCCTTGCCGACTGACGACGAATGCGTCTTCGCAGTCGCGTCCATCCTGTTGGATCCAACGGCGCTGCTTTTGTCGTTTTTCACGTCTTCGTTTTTGTTGTGATCGACTTTGAAGTGAGCGTCATTTTGCACCCATTCTCGCAAGTCGTTCTTTACCACCACATCTTTATCTAATTCGGCATGTATGAATATTTGCTCGTCGCCGGTCCGGTCATCAAAACTGATCTCGTTGAACCCGGAAGACTGGTGGCTGTCAGAGCGAAAAACACTTTTCGTTTTATGCTCCGGCAGCGCATAAGGCACATCGTTCTTGCCGTTGAAAACGCACCCCGTCACAATCGGCTTGTCTGGGTCACCGCGCAGATGTTCGACAATCACTTCCATGCCGATACGCGGGATCACCATTCCGCCCCAGCCCTTGGACGCCCAGTTCTGGCTCACCCGGACGCGCATGGTGTGGGCGCCATCGAGGTCCCAGTGAAAACGGCACAGGATGCGGCCGTATTGGTCGCAGTCGATCTCGCCATCGCCAACAACCACGGCTGTTTCCGGGCCTTGCACACGCGGGCCAATCGTACGCCGCTCAGGCCTGTAAGGTGTGTCATCCGGCATCATCACATATGATCCGAAATAGGGGGTCTCGTCCCCGCCTGCGTCGCCTGTCCCGTACCCCTGCGCGCGGAATCGGTGCTGCGCCTTGAGACATACGAAAGTTCGCCCCGTCGCGCCGGGCACTTCGTCCCCGCGCAACGTGATCCGCAAACCAGCACCAAGCGAAACCACGTCCCCCTCCGCTTGGTGCCGCGGGGCTTGGCCACGTTCGGCCTCCACGCGGCGGTTCACGACACCTCGGCCTTCGCCCTGCTTGAGGTAGTCGCCCGGCCAGTCATAGCTCTCGATGTCGCCGCCTGGGTGTACAGCATCGCTCATACGGTCAACTTC
>JBCBCS010000213.1:0-5637 GCA_038530475.1 Pseudomonadota bacterium | reverse complement strand
TCGACGGTCACGCCTACATGGGCGCCCTGTGGTGGATGAACAACGAAAAGTTCATGGGCATGGACGACGCGATGAAAACCGTGATCGTCGACGGCTTCTATGCGCTGCAGCAGGCGACCTTTGCGTCACCCAAGCGCAAGTCGATTCAGGCCTACGAGGATTTCGTCGCCGGCGGCGGTGACCTCTACGTCCCCACGCCCGAGCAAAAGGCCGCGTTCGCGGCTGCCGCAGCACCGGTGAACGACTGGTTCACCGCCAACGTGGCCCGCGGGGGTGAAATCCTCGAAGCGCTGCAAACCGCCGTGGCCGAGGCCGAAGCCGACATCGGCGCCGCCCGCGCCGCCGACCTGCAGTAAAGGTGCGCCGTAAAGGCACACCCTACGACGTGAAGGCCGCCCTGAAAGGGGCGGTCTTTTTCATTAGGGGGGCGGACATATTGGTTTTGGTACGCGGGTGAGAACGTCAGGTCTGCGGGACGCAGCTGCCATTGGCCACCTTGGAATGGACTGCAGCTTTGCGCGCTTTGCGAGTTCAGCGAAATAAATCAAAAGTGGAAAGCAATCGTTCGCTCCGACAGCCTGGAATTGCAATTTGCATCCTCTGAGCAGGCTTTGAAATGTGGATTGTCTTACACAAGCAAAGTTCGAAAGGTGGGAGTATGAGAACTCCGGCAATCCAAGTTTAAGCCCATTGATCATATCGGTTGGCTGCGATCAGGATCTCTTGCTAGGAGCTTTTTGAGGTTGGGTTGCGTATGAAATTGTGCGGCCACCGGATTTTCGGAAGGGATTGAGATGCGGTTGCGCTTTCACCATGCAGCTTTGATAGTTTCAGACTACCAGGCCTCAAAAGCATTCTATTGTGGCGTTCTGGGGCTTGAAGTCTTGGCAGAAAACTATCGGGAAGATCGGGCGTCCTGGAAACTTGACCTGGCTTTGGCTGATGGTGGTCGGCTTGAGCTCTTTAGTTTCACAGAGCCTCCAGCTCGGCCAAGCCGTCCGGAAGCATGTGGCCTGCGCCATCTTGCATTTCGCGTGGACCATATCGACACGGCAATTCGCGATCTTGAGGCCAAAGGTGTGCCGGTGGAACCGGTTCGAATCGACCCTTATACGCAGGCGCGCTTTACCTTCTTCAAGGATCCTGACGGACTGCCGTTGGAGCTTTATGAGGTCTCTTAAGTCCTGAAAGACAGGCATTAATTCCGCTTCGGCATTTTTCAGTTGTCAGAAATGGAACGTTCCAATATCCAAGTGTGGAACGTTCCAACACACTGCGGAACGCAGGGGAGGAAACATGTCCAAGGTCGTCTCAGCTTCCGACGCAGTCTCGCGGATTGCCGACGGAGCCGTCGTCACAGTGTCGTCCTCCTCGACCCTTGGCTGCCCTGATGCAGTGCTCGCGGCCCTTGGCGCCCGCTTTGATGCGGAGGGGCATCCTCGAAACATTACCTCGCTTCATCCGATCGCTGCGGGCGATGTCTATGGGGTGAAGGGGATGGATCATATCGCCAAAGACGGCTTGCTGTCTCGTGTGCTGGCGGGGTCGTACCCCTCGGGTCCGTCGAACGTCGAAATGCCTGAAATCTGGAAAATGATCGTCGAAAACCGGGTCGCGGCATATAATGTTCCCTCCGGCATCATGTTCGACATGCATCGTGAGGCGGCGGCCAAGCGCCCTGGTGTATTGACCGAGGTCGGGTTGGATACGTTTGTCGATCCAAGGCGGGAAGGTTGCGCAATGAACGATAGGGGCCTCTCGGCTCCGATCGTTGGGCGCGTCGAATTTGGCGGCAAAACCTGGCTGCATTTTCCCAATGTCGTACCAGATGTCGCGATCATCCGTGCCACGACTGCGGATGAGCGCGGCAACCTGACATACGAGCACGAGGGCGCTTATCTGGGCGGACTTGAGCAGGCGATTGCCGTTCGAAACAACGGCGGCCTGGTGATCGCCCAGGTCAAACGTGTGACAGCGAACGGGTCTTTACGCCCTCATGATGTGCGCGTGCCAGGGCACCTCGTGGACTGCGTCGTCGTTGACCCTGATCAGAAGCAAACGACCGAAACGCCCTATGATCCAGCGATCTCGGGTGAGATCATGCGGCCCTGGAGCAGTTTCTCCCTCGCGGAACACGGTGTTGAAAAGGTCATTGCCCGTCGAGCCGCGATGGAACTGAAAGCCGGCATGACGGCTAACCTAGGCTTTGGCATCAGCGCGATGGTGCCCCGGGTTTTGTTGGAGGAAGGCTATCCAGAGGCCGTAACCTGGGCGATTGAGCAAGGCGCCGTTGGAGGCGTTCCGCTGACCGGGTTTGCCTTTGGTTGTGCATCCAATGCGGATGCTTTCATGCCGTCGCCGCAGCAGTTCATCTACTTTCAGGGCGCTGGCTTTGACATGTCCTTCCTGTCGTTCCTCGAGGTGGATGTCGAAGGAAACGTCAACGTCTACAAACTCGGGAAGAAACCTTATCTGACCGCTGGCTGCGGTGGGTTTGTCGACATCACGGCGAAAGCGAAAAACATCGTCTTCTCCGGTTGGTTCGAGGCGGGCGCAAAAATTGGCCTGACGGATGAGGGGATCAACATCGAGGCCCCTGGCAAATTCACCAAAATGGTCGACGAAGTCGAACACGTGACATTCTCTGGCAGGCGTGCCCGCGAACAGGGGCAAAACGTGAAATACGTGACAGAGCGCTGCGTGATTTCCTTGCAGGGGAACGGGCTCGTGGCGACCGAAATCATGCCTGGTATCGACCCGCAAGAGCATATCGTCGGTCCGTCCCAAGGCCGCGTTCAAGTTGCTGAGAACGCAAAGGTGATGCCGAAGGCGCTGCTGGCTGCGGCGCCTATGGGTCTTGTCCTATGAGCGCGGTCATCCTGTCTTATGACGGCCCTGTTGCGTTGCTAACGTTGTCGAACCCGCGAAAGCTGAACGCGCTGACGATGGCGATGCTCGACGCGTTGGACGGGCACCTCACGCAGATCGACCGGGGCACCGACACCCGCGCCGTCATCCTCACGGGTGAGGGCGAAAAGGCGTTCTGCTGTGGTGCTGATATCGCGGAATGGCGGGAGCTTGCGCCTGCAGAATTTGCGCGGGTTTGGGTGCGCGATGGGCATCGGATCTTTGATCGTCTTGCCCGGCTCTCGAAACCCACGATTGCTGCGTTGAATGGCCATACCTTCGGCGGCGGGCTGGAATTAGCGGCGGCCTGCGACCTGCGGGTGATGACGCCGTGTGCGACGCTCGCTTTGCCGGAGGCCAAGGTGGGCATCGTTCCCGGTTGGTCCGGCACTCAGCGCTTGATGCGTTTGTTGCCAGAAGCCATCGCGAAAGAGATGGCTCTGTTCGGTCGCCGTATCTCCGCTGAGCGCGCGCTGAGCGCGGGGTTCGTCGCCGAGGTCGCGGAGAACGCTCTGGACGCTGCAAAGCAGATCGCGGGCGATCTTGCCGAGGTGTCGCCCCGCGCAAACGAGATCACAAAAGCCATGATCCACGCCGCCGTCGGTGAAGATCGCGGCGCTGCAATTGAGGCCTTGGGGTCTGCCGCCGCTGGGCCAAGCGCAGACCGCGAGGAGGGCGTTGAAGCCTTCCTTAACAAACGCCCCCCGAAATTCACAGGGCACTAGGATATGAACGACCTCACCATCAACACGGCAACTGATTACGACCTGCCGCCTGCCTTTGTCGGTCGGCATCTGATTGGGGGCGCATGGGTCGAGGGTGCCGACACGTTTGAGCGTGTGTCGCCGTCACATGACGTCGTTGTCAGCCGCAACCCTCTGGGCGGAGAGGCCGAAACGGCGGCAGCGATCTCTGCGGCGCGTCAGGCGTTTGATGCAGGTGTTTGGAACCGTATCTCGGCCAAGGAACGCGCGGCGGTTTTGCTCAAGGTTGCGGACTTGATCGAAGCGAATGTTGAGCGCATCGCCGTGCAGGAGACGCTGGAGAGCGGCAAACCGATCAGCCAGTCGCGGGGCGAAGTCGGTGGCGCGGCTGACCTCTGGCGCTATGCGGCGTCGCTGGCGCGCACGTCCCATGGGGATAGCCACAACGCCCTTGGCGAGGACATGCTCGGCGTTGTGGTTAAGGAGCCGATTGGCGTGGTGTCGATCATTACGCCCTGGAATTTCCCCTTCTGGATTCTGAGCCAGAAGCTCCCCTTCGCGCTGGCAGCGGGCTGCACTGTGGTGGTGAAACCGTCGGAGATGACGCCCTCGTCGACCGTGATGATGGGCGAGCTGCTCATCGAGGCTGGCCTGCCCGCTGGGGTCTGCAACATCGTTCTAGGGTATGGCCAGCCGGTTGGCAGCCTGATGGCGACGCACAAAGACGTCGACATGGTGACTTTTACGGGATCCACAGCAGTCGGCAAGCTGATCACCCAGGCATCTTCCGACACGCTGAAGAAAGTCGCGTTGGAGCTGGGTGGTAAAAACCCCCAGGTCATCATGCCCGACGCGGACCTGGAAAATGCAGCGGACGCCGTGACCTTTGGCATCTATTTCAACGTGGGTCAGTGCTGTAACTCGTCGAGCCGGATCATCGTACACGAGGACATCGCCGAGGCGTTTGTCGCCCGCGTGGTCCAGATGTCGCGCCAGGTTAAATTCGGCGACCCGCTTGATGACAGTACCCAGGTCGGCGCCATTGTAACGGCCGCGCATAACGCCAAGATTGATGGCTACGTCCAGGACGCAATCGCGGCCGGTGCGAAGGTTGAATTGGGCGGAGCGCCTCTTTCCGTCGACGGACTGGGCCCGCAATTCTACCAGCCAACCGTTGTCACGAATGTAACCCCGGACATGGCGATCGCGCGCGAGGAAGTCTTTGGCCCGGTGCTGACCGTTTTGACGTTCAAAACGCTGGATGAGGCCATCGCGCTCACCAACGACAGTGACTACGGCCTGTCCGCGGGGATCTGGAGCAACGACATCCACACCTGCCTCGAATTCTCGCGTCGCGCTCATGCGGGGACGGTTTGGACCAATACCTGGATGGATGGCTATCCCGAGCTTGCCTTTGGCGGGGTCAAGCAATCCGGCCAGGGCCGTGAGATCGGCAAATACGGCTTTGACGAATTCCTTGAGGTGAAATCGCTGGTGATGCGCGTGGGACGCGACAGCCGGTCACCTTGGGTGAACACAAGCGCCTAACGAAGCGCTTCAACACAACGCGATATGGGAGGAAACCAAATGCGTTCTTACTTGAAAACGACGGCGATTGCACTTGGATTGGCTGCCACGGCAGGTTCTGCAACTGCCGATGGGCACGGTGGGGTTGAAGTTCTGCACTGGTGGACATCCGGTGGGGAAGCTGCGGCACTGAACGTGCTGAAACAAGACTTGGAAGGTCAGGGCGTCGGCTGGACCGACATGCCGGTTGCTGGCGGCGGTGGTGAGCAGGCAATGACCGTGCTGCGCGCCCGCGTCACCGCAGGCAATGCCCCCACAGCTGTGCAAGGTCTTGGCTTTGATATCATCGATTGGGCAAACCAAGGAGCCTTGGCAAACCTCAACGACGTGGCTGCCGCCGAAGGCTGGGACGCGGTTGTTCCTGCCGCCCTGCAGCAGTTTGCGAAGGTTGATGGTGCGTGGGTGTCGGCGCCTGTGAACGTGCACTCCACCAACTGGG
>JBCBCS010000212.1:0-5646 GCA_038530475.1 Pseudomonadota bacterium | reverse complement strand
TGGAGACATGGTCCGGCTGCGATAAGGCCATGCAGAAGGCAATCGACCTTTGGGGGAGAATTGACGTGCTGGTCAACAATGTCGGCGGCACGATCTGGGCCAAGCCATTCGAGCATTATGAGCCGAAGCAGATCGACGCCGAGGTGCGCCGCTCCTTGTTTCCGACGCTCTATTGCTGCCGCGCTGCAATCGAACGCATGCTTCCCGTTGGTAAGGGCGTGATTGTGAATGTTTCGTCGATTGCCACAAGGGGCCTGAACCGTGTTCCTTACGCGGCGGCGAAGGGCGGGGTGAACGCGATCACCGCAAGTCTTGCCTGGGAAGTGGCAGATCGCGGCGTTCGCGTAGTGGCCACAGCGCCCGGCGGGACCGACGCACCGCCGCGCACCGTGCCGCGCAATCCAAACGCCGCAGAAGAACAGCGCGAGGACTGGTATCAGACAATCGTCGATCAGACGATCCAGTCCTCTTTCATGAAACGCTACGGAACGCTCGATGAACAGGCAGGTCCCATCCTGTTCCTGGCGTCGGACGACGCTTCCTACATCACAGGCGTCACAGTGCCGGTGGGAGGGGGAGATTTGGGCTGATGCGGTCTGCATCAGCCCGTTAAACACGAGGAGGAGATCCCAATGAAGAAGACAATGACGGCAGCTCTGACAGGGCTTTCAACCATACTTTCTGCACAAGCAGCGATTGCACAGGATGTTGATGTTGGCGTTCTGCTACCGTTCTCTGGCGTATACGCCGCGCTTGGCAACGAAATCGAGGCAGGCTTCAACCTTGGCCTCGAAACCTTCGGCAGCGATCTTGATGTCGAGATCATCCTGCACCGTGAAGATACCGAGGTGACACCCGCCGTTGGCTTGCAGCGCGCGCGCAAGCTCATTCTGCAGGACGATGTGGATGTCATCGTAGGTGTCGTGTCGTCAGGTGTGCTTGGCGCGGTACGCGATATCGTCGATGGGGCAGGTGTGCCGCTGGTTGTTGCAAATGCCGGCAACGATGCGGCCACCGGCGCCGATTGCAGCCCTTACATAACCCGGGTCTCGTTTTCGAACGGACAGGTCAATCGTCCGATGGGAACATGGATGGCCGAACAGGGGATTGAATCGGTCTACACGCTCGCGCCCGATTACGCGGCCGGTCGGCAAATGATCGAGGCGTTCTCGGCGGCATATACAGAGGCCGGTGGGACCATTGTCGGCAGCGACTATTCGCCGTTCCAGCAGACGCAGGACTTTGGTCCATATATTGCCCAAGCGCAGGCCTCAGGTGCTGACGCACTTTACGTCTTCTATGCCGGCGGCGAAGCAATCTCCTTCGTCAATCAGTATGCCAGCTTCGGCGCTGCAGACGATCTACCGCTTTACGGCTCCGGTTTCCTGACGTCGCAGCTTTATGTCAACGCACAGGGCGAATCTGCCGACGGTATCGTCACAGCACTGCACTACGTGCCGACGATCGACAGCGCGGAAAATGCCGCGTTCGTTTCTGCCTTCCAGGCGGCGAACGATCGCATTCCGTCCGAATTCGCAGTTCAGGGCTATGACGCTGCACGTGCCATCGTCGAAGCCATCCGAAGTGGTGCCACCGATCGTGAGGCGCTGGCAGAAGCTCTGCGTCAGGTCAGCTTTGACGGGCCGCGCGGGGGGCTTTCGATCGACCCGGCTACGAACAACCTCGTTCAGCCGATCTATGTCTATGAGACGGTCACCGGCGAGGACGGCAGTATGACGCAGACCGTGATTGCGGCTCTGCCTGCAGAGGCGGATTCGGCCAACGGTTGCGAGATGCCGGCGCCTGCGTCGAACTGATGATGTGACAGGATGGGCCGTCCGCTGCCGGGCGGCCCATTCCACATAAGCACGCAAACTCTTCAACTGAGGACATGTTCATGACCATCGATCTAGGCTTCTGGATCTTGCAAACGCTCAATGCGCTGCAATTGTCTATGCTTCTGTTTCTGCTGTCGATCGGCCTGACTGTCATCTTTGGGTTGATGCACTTCGTTAACCTTGCGCATGGTGCGCTCTACGCGCTCGGCGCCTACATCGCCGCGTCGGTTGCCTCGGTGGCCGGGTTCTGGGCCGCGATCATCGCTGCCCCGATTGGTGTCGCGCTGGTGGGTATTGTCCTTTACGGGGGTCTCATCCAACGGATGCGTAAATCCGGGCCTATGGCGCAGGTGCTGGTGACGTTCGGGCTCATCTTCGTGATGCTCGACCTGACCAAGATCATCTGGGGGGATCTGGCGCTTGCCATGGGGACCCCGGAACTCCTGTCGGGCCGCCTTGAGTTCATGGGCGTCGTCTATCCCAGCTACCGGTTGTTCATCATCGTGCTGGGCGCGGTTATCTTTGTGGCGCTGGCGCTGACGCTGGCCAAGACACAAGTGGGTGCCATGATCCGCGCCGGCGTCGACAATGACGCCATGGCCGCCTGTATGGGCATCAACGTCGAACGCCTGTTCTTCATCGTATTTTGCGTCGGGTGCGCCCTTGCCGGGCTTGCGGGGGCGGTCGCAGCACCGCTCCTGAGCGTAACACCCGGTATGGGGCTTCAGATCCTCATCCCGACCCTCATCGTCATCGTGATCGGAGGCCTGGGGTCGCTCAAGGGCGCCGTCGCCGGATCACTGATTTACGGCTTCGTCCAGACGTTCGGAGCCGTCCTCGCTCCTCAACTTGCCTCGGTCCTGATCTACGCGCTGCTTGCAGCGGTCCTGGTGATCAAGCCTGTCGGGCTCTTTCCTGCAAAGGGTTAATGCCATGTTTCGCCATACACCCCTTCGCTATGCCGTGCTCGTCCTGTTGACTGTGGCGGCATTGCTGCAAGCGTTCACAGCCGGATATTTCGGTCTGGAGATCCTGATCGAAATTCTCATCCTCTGCATGCTGGTGCTTGCGCTCGATCTTGTCGCGGGCTTTGGCGGCATGGTTTCGCTTTGTCATGGCGCATTGATGGGGGTTGGTGCCTATGCCTTTGTGGCCCTCAACGTCATCGTCGGCCTTGATCCTTGGCTCTCGGCGCTGGCCGCGGTGGCGATCACGGCCGGAACTGCCTGGGTGGTCGGGGCGATTTGTGCCCGCAGCCACGGCATCTATTTCATCATGGCCACGCTGGCCTTCGGTCAGATGGCGTATTCCTACATATTCGAATCACCCATCTTCGGAGGTGATGACGGCATCGGTGGCATTGACCGTTTCGACCTGAGCGGCATCGGGCTCGACCTGAATGACAGCCGGACCTTCGCGCTGTTTTGCCTTGGAGTGTTGATCGTGCTTTACCTGTTCACCGCGGGGATCTTGAAATCTGGCCTTGGCCGGTCGCTGATTGGCGTTATGCACAACGAACAGCGGATGAAAGCGCTTGGCCTAAACACCTGGCGTGTGAAGGCGCATGTCTTCGGCCTGTCGGGGATCGTGGCCGGGGTTGCCGGGGTACTCGGGGCGCAGCACATCCTCTTCATCTCGCCCAACCTCCTGAATTGGACGGTCTCGGGTGAGGCGCTCGTCGTCGTCATTCTTGGCGGGTTGGGAACGTTGGTCGGCCCGCTGGTCGGCGCGGCGTTCTTCGTCTTTATGAAGCACGAAGTCGGCGAGATCACCAACTACTGGCATATCGTCGTCGGGATCGTTCTGATCGGTGTCGTCATGAGCCGTGCAAATGGTGTGTTCGGCTGGTTGGAAAACCGGTTTGGCAACCGGATCGATCGGGCCTGGGCCAATACAACCCGCAAAAACGAAGCCGAGGAGGCACGTAGCGATGCTTGAGACACGGAACCTCGACAAGAGTTTCGGCGCAGTTCACGTCACGCGGGACGTCTCGCTGAAGCTAGAGCGCGGCGAACGCCGGGTTATCCTTGGACCCAACGGGGCCGGCAAGACGACGCTCTTCAACCAGCTGGTCGGAGAACTGACGCCGGACAGCGGGTCGGTGCACCTGGCCGGTGAAGATGTCACATCGCTTCCGGTTGCCAGACGCGCCCGCCGTGGCTTGTCGCGAAGCTACCAGAAAAACACCCTGTTCGACGGCCTTACTGTCGAAGAGAACTTGGGGCTTGCGGCGGCTGTACACACCGGCAACGGCACAAAGTTGTGGACAGACAGCATGTCGCGCTCCGAGGTTCGCGAAATTGTGGAAGATGTGGCAAACCAGGTGGAACTTGTTCCTTACCTGCATGCCAAAGTGTCCGAGGTCAGCTATGGCGTTCGTCGCCAGCTTGAAGTCGGTGTTGCGTTAGCAACGCGACCGCATGTCCTTTTGATGGATGAGCCGACGAGTGGTGTGGGCCCGGAAATGTCAAAGGGCTTCCACAGGTTGTTGCAGAACCTGCCACGAGACCTGACCATGCTGATCATCGAGCATGACATGGACCTGGCTTTCGACGTGGCTGACACGATCACCGTGCTGAATTACGGAGAGGTTGTTTATGACGGCGATCCTCAGGAGGCACGGGGCTCATCGCTTCTGAAAGAAATCTATCTTGGGAGCTGGGAAGATGCTTGAGGTCAGCGCAATCGAGTCCGGTTACGGTGAAACACAAGTGCTGTATGGCATGAACCTGACCGCACAAAAGGGGCGGATCCTAGCGGTTCTAGGGCGCAACGGCGCGGGGAAATCGACCACGCTGAAGACCATCATGGGCCTTCTGCCGCTTCGTGCGGGGACGATCTCATTCGATGGTGCGCCCATCGCAACGCGTCCGTTCGATGTTGCAAAAGCCGGAATTGCCTATGTGCCGGAGACGCGGGATATTTTTCCGTCCCTGACAGTCCGTGAGAACCTTGAAATTGCGTCAAAGCGTTTCGCTGGCGATGGCGGGGACGCGAATTGGACGCTTGAGGGCGTGCTGGACCTGTTTCCACGCCTTGGCGAACGTCTGGAAAATGGCGGCGCAGAGCTGTCCGGGGGTGAGCAGCAGATGTTGGCGATTGCGCGCGCTCTGCTGATGAATCCCCGGCTTCTGCTGCTTGACGAGCCGACGGAGGGTCTTGCACCGATCATCGTGAAGCTGATCCACGACAAGCTTCAGGACCTTAAGAAATCGGGTTTGTCGATGGTGCTGGTCGAGCAGAATTTCGGCTTTGCCACGTCGCTTGCCGATGATGTCGCCATTGTCAGCAAGGGGCAGGTCGTCTGGACTGGTTCAGCGGACGAGATCAGGGCTGCGGAAGACCTCCAGCACCAATGGCTTGGCGTTTAATCGCAAAGACAATGCCCTCAGGGCCGTTTGTCGGCCTAGGGGCGGCAGCCTGGCCGGTGCTGGGTCAAAGAATGCGCCGGGCGACTTTCTGAGCGAGTGTGACGAAGCTGCGCACATGAACGCTCTGGTCGTCAAGCCGGTAGTTTACCGAGAGCGAGGTCCGGGCGATTTCCGGCTCAATGTTCAGGAACTTCGTGCCTTTTCTTGGCGCTGAAGACACCGATTCTGGAACGATGCACACGCCCTCGCCGATCGCCACAAGACTCATCGCTGTCTGCAGGTCCATGCACCAGAGGCGCAAGGGGACGTCGAAGCCAGCCGCTTCACATGCATTGAGCACAAGATCGGCATAGCTTGGCCGTGGTCGCTCCAGAATCGGTGTCTTCAGCGCCAAGAAAAGGCACGAAGTTCCTGAACATTGAGCCGGAAATCGCCCG
>JBCBCS010000211.1:0-5681 GCA_038530475.1 Pseudomonadota bacterium | reverse complement strand
GCGGTGACGGCCTGCAGCTTATCACGGCCAATGCAGATTGGAGCCGGGTGATGGTGACAGACTGGTTCGACGGTCGCTGGCGCGTGACGCCCGATCGACCGTTCTCACCCGGTGCGATTGAAGACGTGCTTGCCTGCCGTTGAGGGCTGCCTTCGCTGCGCGGCGGAAATTTTTGAGTATTTGAGAACCAAAGACAGGCAGGGTGTCGCCCGGCTGGTTAAGTCACGAGTGCCGCGAGGGTGATCAGGATTGCGATCTCGACCATCTGTCCGGTCGCCCCAAGGATGTCTCCGGTTTGACCGCCAATCTTGGCGCGCGCGATCATGGCACAACCCGTCGCAACAGCCAGCATGATCGCGAAGACGATCGCCCCCGATACGCCCCAGCACAGGCCGACGCCGCAAAGCCCCAAGACCTCTGCTACTCTTGATGTCGTGAGCGTCGGCTGGCCAACAGAATGGCTGAGCCCGTCCGACCGGGCATGGGGCAGACGTGCCATGAGTGGCACCATCATTGCACGTCCCCCCATACCGGCCGCGATCAGCGCTGGCCAAAGCGCGCCAGCCTCAATCAGGAGCATCAGGGCGGACCAACGCAGCCCCAGCGACAAGATCAGGGCCAGAACGCCATATGCGCCAATGCGGCTGTCTTTCATGATTTCGAGCCGCCGGTCCCGGGTCCAGCCACCCCAAAGGCCATCAGCCGCATCGGCGAGGCCATCTTCGTGGAGCGCACCGGTGACAATGACGCTGCTCGTGAGCGCCAACCCTGCGACAAGAACGGGCGGCAACCCGACCCAAAGCGCGATCTGACCGATGAGTCCGGCAACGAGTGCCACGGCGAGCCCCGCCAACGGATAGGCCCATGGCGCGCGATGACTGCGGGCCTGAGCCGCCTCGCCATCCACGGGCACGGGCAGGCGCGTCAACAGGCCGATCGCAGCCGGGATATCGCTCAGCGCGACGAGGGTGTCGGTGCGGGCGGTCATGGAGCCGTTTCCTGTCTGGTCATTCGCTCGCCAATCGGTAGAGATTGCCTCAAATGTTTGCAATGAGGTCGCGCCGATGACAGCCCCGTTTTCAACCTTAGAAGAGTTTCGCGCAATCCTGGCGGAGGCACCGGGTCCGGACATGGAAACGATTGCTGCCGCCAATGATCGAAACGCGCAATTGACCAAGCCGCCCAGCGCTTTGGGACGGCTTGAAGATCTGGCGATCTGGTATGCCGGATGGCGCGGAGATGCGACGCCGGAGGTGAAGGCGCCGCAGGTGATCGTGTTTGCAGGCAATCACGGTGTTTGCGCACAAGGGGTGTCGGCATTTCCGCCGGAAGTCACTGTGCAGATGGTGGCAAACTTCGAACATGGCGGTGCGGCGATCAACCAGCTGGCCAACGCCTTTGGTGCAAAGCTTGATGTTCACGCGCTCGATCTCGATCAACCGACGCAGGATTTCACCAATGCGCCGGCCATGAGCAAAGCAGAAGTCGTGCTGGCCCTGCGCTCCGGCTGGGATGCCGTGGATCCAGACGCGGACGTTCTTGTGACCGGAGAGATGGGGATCGGCAACACCACGTCGGCGGCTGCTGTGGCTGCGGCCGTTCTGGGCGGAGAGGCTGCGGACTGGACCGGTCGTGGCACTGGCGTCGATGATGAGGGATTGGCGCGGAAGACGGATGTCGTCGCCCGTGGCCTCGCGCGTCATGACACGTCTGATCCGCTTGAGGCTCTGCGCTGTCTGGGGGGGCGCGAGCTTGCCGCCATGGCCGGTGCGATCGCTGCCGCCCGTGCGCACCGTATCCCTGTGATCTTGGATGGCTTCATTTGCTCGGCGGCGGCGGCGACATTGGAGAAGGCCGCGCCGGGTGCGCTGGATCATACCGTGGCCGGCCATCTGAGCGCCGAAGGCGCGCATGAACGGCTGCTTGAGGCGCTGGGCAAGCGCCCGCTGTTGTCGCTGGGCCTGCGCTTGGGCGAAGGGTCTGGCGCGGCCTTGGCGTTGGGTGTCCTGAAGGGGGCTGTCGCTTGCCATTCCGGTATGGCGACCTTTGCCGAGGCCGGAGTGGCCGACGCCTAGCCCGCCACGCGCAAGGTGATCGTGCGGCCCTGTTTGGTGTAGCTGAGCGCGTTGGCGGAAATACCGCTGACGCGCCCGCCGTCCAGACGGTCGCCCACGGTAACCCGAACAAAGCGCCCGTTGCCGAGACGCACGAGCGCGCGGCGGTCACTGTCTGAGCCGTAGATGCCGATGAGGTTCACGTCGCGCAGATTGATCGCGCCTTCCAGGGTGGCGTTCTGGGCGACCGCGTTGCTGACGGGGCCGCTTGGGGCGACGGCCACAGCCGCGACCTGCTGGGCTGCGGCCTGTTGCTGTGCGGCGGCGGCCTCCTGCGCGCGGCTGACGATCCGGTCCATGTTGCGCGGGCGGCTGTCAGGGCGAATAGAGAGTGCGACAGCTTGCGCAGTTGCTGTGGCGGCGGGATCAGGGCGGTTCTGAGCGGCTTCGACGGCAGCGGCGATCTCCGGCGCGAGCTGGAGGCCGTTTGCGGTTTCCGTCACCGTGATTTCGGGCTGTTCGGGCGCGACCTCGGACTGGGGTTCAGGTGCGAGACCGGAGGGACGCAGCTGAGGCCGGAAGGCGGCCGCATCCCGTGCCGTCAGGTTGCCCAGAACGGGTGTGTTCGACAGTGCAATCGCGGCCTCTTCGATGCTTGCCGGACGCGTCAGGGGGCGCGGTGTGTCCGCCGTCGGTGTTTGAGCCAAGCTGCCGATTTCTGCATCGGTGGCGTCGGTCGGTGTGTCCGTTGGCGCGTTTTGCTCGGGCTGTGGCTGCGCGAGTGCCGCCAGTACGTCCTGTCGCAATGCGTCGACAGATGCATCTTCGTCTGTCGCCTCGCTTGTTGGCGCGGTCGTGCCGGGGCGGACGGGCGGAAGGATCGGCGGGCTGCCCGCGATCACGTTCAAGCCTTCTAGTTGGGGTGTTTCAGGGGCCTCTGCCGCCTCTGGGTCTGGCGCGATCTCGTCGGCCACGACTGGTGGGGCTTGCGACGGCGCGATCGTGCCGGGCCGCACCGGCGGCAGGATTGACGGAGAACCGGCAATCACGATCAGCCCCTCTTCCGCCACAAGCGTATCAGCCCCGTCTGCCAAGGCATCTGCATCCGGCGCATCTGCGGGGGCCACGGTCCCTGTCCGCACGGGTGGGGTGATCGCAGGCCGGCCCGAAATGACAATGACGCCCTCGGGGGCGTCTTCGGTGATCTCGGCAGTGTCAGGAGTGAGCTCGGCAAGTTGGTCTTGCGGTGTGATAACCGGAGCCTCTGTGCCCGGTCGTGTCGGAGGCTCCAAGGGCGGGCGACCAGCAATCACGAGGATGCCGTCTGGGGTCGCGGCGCCATCGGGTGTGGCCACGACGAGCCCGTCTTCCCCAAAATCAAACTGGGCCGTTGGTGGTGGCGGGTTCACGGGTGTGGCAATCACTGCATCACCGGCAATCGCACTGGCATCAGCCAGCGGGCTTGACGGGACGCGGGTGACCGGGCGGCTCACCACGTCAATATCCAGCGCCTCGAGCGATGTGGTCCGCGGCGTGACGGGCAGACGCGGTGCGCGCTGCCACACACCCGTTGCCGCATAGATCCGCGCTGCATCTTCCGGAGACAGGACCTGCCCAAGTGGAACAATTTGCGTTGAGGGAGCGTCGTTTCCGGCGAGGTCGTCTGCCACCTCTGGCTCGGTCGGCGTTTCGCCGTCCGGCTCAGCGATTGCAGCAACCGGTGTGTCTGGAACAGGCTCTGATGTCGTGTCTTCTGGGATCGTCGGGGCGGTGGGCGCTGTATCGGTCGCGGCAACCTGCGGCGCGTCTTCGGACCCAAGGCCAAACCAACGCGCAACGCGTTCATCATTAATTGCAGCGAAGGCCGCGACGGCCAGCAGGATCAGCAAAAGGATCACGGTGAGGATCAGGCCCAGAAAGCGGGGCTTGCCTCCGACGATCACTTTTTCTTTTTTCTTCGGCGGTTTGCGTGCCCCGAACACGGTGTGCTTGGGTGTCGAATGGTCTGCGTCAGCGCTTGCCGTTGCAGCATCTTCAGCGGCTCGCTCGGCCCTAAGCTTGCGCCGGCTGGCGAACATGCCGCCCACGGCCCCAATTGCTTTGGCAGCACTTGGGGTAATGCCATCGACGGGCTTTTGGGGTGCCTCGTTGACTGCGGGGCCCGCGGTCAGGGTCGCCGCCGCGTCCTCTGCTGACACGGTGCCGCTGGCTTCACCGGTGATCGGCGGTGCGACGGTCGGTTCGGGCACGTCGGCATTGAGTTCGGTCGCGGGTGATCCAGCTTCAGCCCCGTCCGACCGGTCCGCCGTCAGGGTCGGGGCAGTGCCGGTCCCTTCTGCATCAGTCGGCACGGCGAGCGTCGGCGGAGGGGAGGGACGGGTGAGCGTCGGCTCCGCCTTGTCACCGGAGCTGACCGCACCTGTCGGTCGTCCAGCCGACCGATCTGCCCGCAGCGATGCAAAGGCAGGTGGTGCTGGCGGTGGTGCATCGTCTAGCAGTTCTTCAGAGGCCGTTTTGTCGTCTGTCGGTTCGTCAACTGGCGAGGGCGGCACCGGACCGTCCGCTGGGTCCTCGTCGAACGCATCAGCACGTTCAGTATCAGCCGCTGTTTTGTTGTGGTCGTGTTGGGTGTCACCCTCGGCGGTATCCTCCGCCTCGGCGACATCCACCTCTGGCTCCTGGTCGGGCGTCTCGGCCTCGCCGTCGGCGTCCGACGGCTCGATCGAAGCGGGGTCTGACGCAGGCTCAGACAGGGCGGGTGTCGAGGGCGCAGCACTGGGCAGATCCACATCCGCTGTGCCAATAATTACGACAGGCTCAGCGTCCCGCTCAGCGGGTTGGCCGTCGACCGTCCCAAAGAAGGCCTCGCCGACATAGGTGAATGGCTCCGGGACAGCAGCAAAGCAGACGGGATTGAAATTGTGTTCAGCCGCAAATCCTTGGGCTTCATTCAATGTCTCTCGTGCAACCGCGGCAACATAGGTCCGCCCGCCGCCCTTGGCGAAATCGTAGACCAGATCATCCAGCGCATAGGGCGTGGCCCCGTCCAAGGCTGCGCGCACATCGTCCTCTTCAGCGCGTGTCGTGTCGAGGGCGAGATATTTGATCTGATCGTTGGGGATGAGCAGCTTTGTGGAAATTCCGCCCGGCTCAAGGACTTGCGCTTTCGCGTGCAATTCCGCCAAGGCCGCGGTCAGGTCCTCGACATCCAAAGCGACATCGCCCACCACATGCCAGCCGCCCGCCACACGGTGCATCAGGCGCAGTCCGTCGAAGGACAGGGACAAGGCAAAATTCGGCGTCATGCGGGTGATGTAACATTCCTTCAGAGCGTTGCAAACGCTCGTTTTTTGTTGCGTTTCAACGTAGCGGGGCGGATCTGCGCCGCCAAGGGCAAGATTTTTTCCAAGGCTTGATCGGCGGGAAACGTCTGATCCATGATCCCTATGGAAGGAGCTTTCAGATCATGACACGCCTTATCGCATTGTTCGCCCTTGTCCTTGGCCTTGCGGTCGCCAGTGTGGCGGAGGCTGAGACGCCCGCGCGCACCATATCGGTCGCCGCAGAAGGGTCCGTGTCGATACCGCCTGATCTGGTGACAATCAGGGTTGGCGTAGAGGCTATGGA
>JBCBCS010000210.1:0-5726 GCA_038530475.1 Pseudomonadota bacterium | reverse complement strand
GGTCTTCCGTCACCGCATCAATTTGCCAGTTGAGGTCGGATAGGACGGGCTTCAGGTGTTTGAGAAGCAAAGACTTGTCCGGGAAGGGTTCCCGTTCGATCTGGCGCGCTGCGAACATGATCTGCACCGGTGCTGGCTCCCCGGTGATCCGGCGCTGCATGTCATCGTCAGGGTCGACAGATGACAGTCCGATGTCAGAGCAGGACCGCTCCAATTCCGCAGCGCGCTTTATGGTCCAGTCTGGTCCGGAGACCCTCGCCGCGCGCCATGGGTCCTGGGGATCGGCCCAGCCAAATATATAGTTAAGGGTGTCTTGATAGTGCTGCCAGATGTTGCGTTGCGCGCCCTTGGGCGGGCGTGGGTTATGTGCGCGGGTCAGGAAGCTATCGTCTGTCTGCCTGACAATGGCGCGCGGGGCGAGGATGTTGACCTCCAGCCGGCCGGTGTGAGTGTGCGTATTGGCTAAGATCGGTGGCCTGCATTCCGGACGGACGCCCGCGAAGGCGATGTCTTCCCACAGATCCAGCGCGCAGCCGATCTGATCGCGCAACGTTTCATCCTCCGCATGCCAGGCGTCCAGATTGATGTCGTCCTGAGCAAAGGACAGCGTCGCACAGGTGTATGTGTGCTGTGTCTCAAGCGCGTCGATAAACGCACCTACAGTGGCTGGATCGCCGCGCAGGGTTTCGGGGGCAGGGGCCCGGACAACGTGTTCTGCCTTCCAGCCGAGACGTTTGGCGATCATCACCGAGATCAGGTAATCGATCACCGGTGCGGACGAGCCCTTGGAGTGGGGGGAACAGCCGAGCCTCATGATGTCGCCCCGCCAGATCGCGCAGATGCTCCGGTGTTTAAACTGACAATCAAGTGCAGATGCCGGTCGATCTTGCTGACCACCGAAAGAACCTGGAGGCAGTCGATGTTGGTCTCGTTTTCTGGCAAAGCAGCGCAGAGATTTTCGAGCGTTGTCAACATGGCCTGATGCGCCATGATGAGCTGTAGGTCATCGGGCGTGTGTGGGCGCAAGTTTTGGTCGTTCAATGCCCGGTCCGCAACGTAGCGCGATTTCGAGACATTTTGATTGGCCGCCGCGGCTGAGATAGTGGTCCACTCAGCATCGGTGAACCCGATCGGTCGGTTACGTTTGGTGTCTTGTGAACGTGGTCGTTTTTGCATGTATATCTCTCTTACTGACTCCGATCCAGTATTCTTGGTCTGCAGTGACCAGCTGATCGGTTAATGTGTCAGACTATGAGAGAGTTCGGATGACCTTTCGCATAGGGCTTTACGTTAAATCTTATGTGGATATCCGATGGCGCGGAGCGAGAATGAGAAACGAAAATCCATCGCATCACCTTTGTTCCTAAGGTGTTTATCGAAAGGTCAGACCGGACCTCATCATCCGCAGAAAGTCAGAAGAAAGTGTCTGTTCAGCAGGTATGGTCATGAAGAACCACGTCATAGGTCAAAGTTTTTCAAAGATTTTCGCGGGGCGTGCAACCTGATCGGACGCCCCCGTGCCGCGCGTCAGCATTTGGAGAATTCGAACGCGCTGGCACAGGATGACCCATCGACGCATGCGGTATTTATTGCCGGACAAGACCAAGCGCGCTTTCTCAGCGGTGGGGTCAGTCCGGCGGGGTGAAAATATCAAAAGAGAAGATTTTGGATGATGTCATTAGCGCGCATAAGCGATCTCGGACTTGATCGTGCGTCAGGCAATGTCCATAAATCAAACGCGCGCGGTCCGATTCATCGGCTCCGTCCGGGATTGGGTACATCTGATCCAGGTGGTACCAACGGCTTGAGGTGCGTGCATAGCAATTGTCTTCCGTGATTTGCCACACCGGACTCGTTGTCACCCATGTGTCCCCAAGACGCGGATGTTTGGACACGGCGCCCACCAGACGGACGAACCCGACGCGGTCCACGGCAAGTGTGTAATCCGTGATGGTTGGCCCTACCTTGGTTGGAGTGTCTTGAGGAACCAGCCATCCTTCAATGCGCCCAAGGTTGTCCGGGTCCAGAAAGAGAAACGGATCAAACATGAGGCACCGCAACACTACGTTGGGTGCTCTTGTTTCCGGCCATGGACAGGGCGTCTGCCAGCTGGCCTGCATCAAGTTCACGATGCTTCAGCAGCTCTTGAGCCACATGCAAGAGACGGTCACGGTTCTGGCGGACCACTTTGTCCGCGGTTTTTGATGCACGCTGCAACACGCCTTCGATGCGGTCTTTCACATCATCGGGAAGGGTCAAACGATCCTCTGGGGCAGGGGTGCCATGAAAGAGCGACGGGCCGAGGCCATAGGTGTAGTCCATCTCCAGTGCCAATTCTGTCGCCCGCGCCAGATCCGAGTGCTGATTGCCACCTGCGCCAGATGAGGCATTGCCACAGACCAGAATTTCCGCCGCGCGGCCGGCTAGGATCATGGCCAGTTCTCGCTCTGCCAGTTCTCGCGTGAGCAGTCCGTCGCGTGGGGCATCATAGCCGCCGCCGAATGCAGACAGATACAGGCGCTTGCCAGCCAGGAGGCCTAGGGCGTGGGCCACCACAGCATGTCCGGCTTCGTGGATCGCCTTGCGGCGCATGACATCAGCGGACGGTGCGGGGGCGCAATCGTGGATAGCTGTCCGGACATGATCGACGGTCAGACCAGATCGCGCCGCACGGGCGTGGCCCTTGGCGGACCGCGCGACGGCGGCGATCTCCGCCCCGGACAATCCCACGAGTTCCAACGGCAAGGTGCCCAGTTCTACGTCCGGGTGTCCGAGGTGGCCGCGCAGAATGTTCTCGACGCCTGTTTTGTCCGGCAATCCTACGGCGATTTTTTGATCGAACCGGCCCGCGCGAATGAGGGCTGGGTCGATGGTATCGATCTCGTTTGTGGCGGCCATCACAACGACGCCGGGCGCATCGTTGAGCCGGCTCAGATGTTCGAGCATGCCGTTCACGACAGCGCGCATATACCCGGACTCGCGACCGGACATATTCGTCCGGTCCCTGTAGCTGTCGAGCTCATCGACAAAGAAGACAGATGGTGCCTGCGCAATCGCCCGTTCGACGTTGTCGGACATGGCTTTCAGGTAATCGCCCAGATGCCCGGCTTTCTGACACTCCGCGTAAGACGTAGAGATGAAGGTGGCACCAGCGGTTCCCGCGAAGGCCTCGGCCAGCATTGTTTTGCCGGTGCCAGGCGGGCCGTGGAAGAGGATGCTGGAGGACACTTCGGACCAGTCAAGCACGTCGGCTTCCCATGCGGCCACGTCATCTGCGAGCTGTCGAAGGCCGGACACGATGTCTGGCAAGCCGTGGACATCGTCGAGTGAGAGTCCGGTTTTCTGTTTGGGCCGTGCAGTGCAACTCGCCAGCCTGTCCGCCACCCGCAACGTGCTGTTGGCGCCCAAAGCATGAACAAGAAGCGGCCACGGCAGACGTGCCAGGTCCGCATCTTTCGGCAGCCGTGTCCGGAGATAGGTCTCTGCCAGTTGTCCGGTTGTGCTATGGGTGATGCGGAGCAGATCGATGAGGATATCCTGAGTTAACAGTGGCCAATCGACGGCCTTATTCAAGAGCATCTGCCCGCTATCCGAGAGATCGGACGGGTCCGTCGCAATGGCGATGACGACCTGATACTCGGTCAGTCTGCTGTCGAGCCGGGAGCGGAACTGCGCTTGGGCATTTGACGTGGACGATCGGTTTGGTCCGCTGGGCGCCCCGTGGATGATCTGCGTCAACTGAATGTCCTGTGCAGTCCGCGCCATCATATAAAACGGCAGCACGTGATCGAGGGTCGAGGCGACCTCTTCGTGTTTCGATCTGTCCGGGATTTGGAGCAGCGTTACCCCGGGCGGGAACGGTTCGGTGTCAATCGGGCCCTCTGGAAACGCCCGTGCCAGTTTCACAGCGCAGAGAAGATCAAACAGGAGTGTGGGACAGCTCGTGGTGGGCAGCGCGGCCCCCTGAGACTGCGCCCAGGGATCGATGCCTTTTGCGAGCGCATCGGTGACCTCCTTCTCGGACATGAGCGCGGCCATCGGATCATCGTAGGTGTGCGGACCGAAGTATGACAGCACCGGTTCGCTGTCTGAGAGCTGAAAGCCGGTCGGGCTAGCCTGCCGAGAGGGCGATGTTCCGTTCTTGCGGGCTTCCTGGCAGCGAATTAGCGCAACGCAAAGCCGGTGCGAGAGGGACGGGGCCGGAGTACGCGACGATGCGCTGTCCGGGCTGGGGATTGGATTGGGCATGGGAGCCTCCAAAGGATTTAGAGAAGGGAGGGCCTGCGTCAGGACCCCGAGGTCGCATTCGGCCAACGGGCTGCAATGTCGTCCAGCAGTGCCTCAATCCGGGGCAGCGCGGCGGGATGGTAAATCTCGCCCATGGTGTTGATCGCATCGCCGTACCTGGCCTTCGGGACCACCCAGTCCGGGTGTTCCGTTTCCAGCAGCTTGTGCGCCGCGGTCTCTTCCTGTCGCGCGATATACCCGGTCGGCAGAGGAATGGTGCGCAGGACCTCGGTCTCGACACCGGACGCAATGCCAAGTTGATGGCGCAGCCGCTTTTGCGGCTTCTTGCTGTAGCCAAGCTTGATGACAGACAGGCCGGGCAGATCGATCCGGAAGACATAGATAAACGATGGCCGCGCGGAAGGTCCGTCACTGCACTTTTGACAGGCGATATCGCCCCAGACGACATTGCCCACCGAAGCGTCTTGCACGGTTCCACAGCTGTGTTGGTAGCGACGATACCCAGGCTTGTCCGGGACCGCACCGATCAGGGTCCAGCCGTGCTTCTGCGCCTCCTTAGCGTATCGTTCTTCGCGGCAGGTTTCGCAGCCGGCAGTGTGGTGGCCCCGCGCCGCTCTACGCATACTATTGCGTTGGCGAATGACAGTGTGGCCGCAGGGAAGGCGCCATTCGCGCAGATGACGGTGCCCCATTGCTGTCGGGCTCACCAGCTCGGCACCGATCTTGTGCGCGGCCGCTTCGTCTTTCTGCTGGCTACAACCCTCGCAATCAATGTTATTGTGTTTGATCACTTCGGTGCGCCGCTGAATGGCTTGACCGCAAGCGCGGCACCTCAGCACAACCATTTGTTTGATAGGGCCACCACGGCCGAGGACGACAAAGCCCTTGCGGTCGGCTCCATCGTAAACCTCTGCGGTGATTGGGCCGTCAAAGACAGGGGGGCGGGTTCCATTGATTTCAAACGAATAGTGTGTGGATGTGAAAGGCATAAAATTCTCGCAAGCGATGAGTGCCCGCATGCAAACGGCATGAGGGGAGAGGGACAGGAACAGGCCGCAGCACCCACGCAGCGCGATTACACGCAGCGGGGAGGCTGGGGCCGTTAATTCTGGAAGAGGAAGGCTAGTCGGCGACGACGACGCGCTGCAGCTTCGACAGCTTTACGTTCGCTTCATAGACGTGAAAGATCAGTGCCGCGTCCATAACCTGGTCCGCCAGCCCGTGATCCCGTTTGCGCAGACGTTTCGACTTGTCCGCGAACATCTTGAAGAAGCGATGATAGTCGAAGTCGTCCGTAATATGCGCGGGCAGCAACCGTTGAAGACTTTCGGCCGTAATGCGCAGCAGCTTGCTGAGGTCGGGCATCATCAAAAGGGTCTCGATCGCGGTCTCGCAATCGGCCCAAGATTTTGCCGCCGTGTCGCAAAGCTCTGCACCGATGTCAGTGTAGATGGACGCGCCGGACAAGTGCAGCAGGC
>JBCBCS010000209.1:0-5783 GCA_038530475.1 Pseudomonadota bacterium | reverse complement strand
GAAGCCCGCGACCCAGCAATGCTTGGAATTGTTGTTCATCGACTGCAAGTAGTCGAGCGCTGATGCGGCATCGCTGAGCTCGCCAATGCCCTGGTCGTATTCACCCTGGCTGCGCCCCACACCGCGAAAGTTGAAGCGCAGAACCGTGAACCCCATGTTGAAAAAGGCATAGTGCAACGCATGCACCACCTTGTGGTTCATCGTGCCCCCGAATTGCGGATGCGGGTGCAGGATAATGGCGATGGGGGCGTCGCGTTCTTTTTGCGGGTGATAGCGGCCTTCGAGACGGCCTTCGGGGCCGGGAAAAATGACCTCGGGCATAAGCGGTGTCGTCCTCGTGCGTCTTTTCGTGCCTGATTGAATTGACGCGACGCGTCGGGCACTTTAGAACTCTTCTAAGTAGCGCGCCAGGCGGTAAGCCGAGCGTTCAAGAGCATGTATGACCTATCGGCTATGACGTCAATCGGGGGAGCCATCGGATGAAGCTGTCGACCAAGGGGCGGTACGCGATGGTGGCCTTGGCAGATATCGCGCTGCAACCGTCGGACATGCTGGTCACGCTGGGCGATATCGCGCAGCGGCAGGACATTTCACTGCCATACCTCGAGCAGTTGTTCGTAAAGTTGCGCCGGGCTGATCTGGTGACATCTGTTCGCGGGCCCGGTGGCGGCTACCGGCTGTCGCGGGCTGCATGCGATATCCGCGTGGCCGACATTTTGATTGCCGTCGATGAAAAGGTCGACGCAATGCACAAAGGGGCAGGCGCCTCGGGCGGTGCGTCGGGCAGCAAGGCGCAATCGTTGACCAATCGGCTGTGGGAAGGGCTCAGCGCCCATGTCTATGTATTCCTGCACCAGACCCGGTTGTCTGATGTGGTGGGCAATGACCTTGCCCCCTGTCCTGCAGTGCCAAGCCTGTTTGCCGTGGTCGACGAAGGCTGATCGCTTGCCTTGAAAAAGGGATGAAGCCCAGAGAGTGACATGAAACGCGTGTATCTGGATCATAATGCAACAGCACCGCTGGGGGCCGAGGCGCGGGACGCCATGGTTGCGGCGATGGACGCTGTGGGCAACCCGTCCAGCGTGCATGCCGAAGGGCGCGCGGCCAAGGCCATTGTCGAGCGTGCGCGCGCGCAAGTCGGCGCATTGGTCGGCGTTGACCCGCACGAAGTGATTTTTACGTCAGGCGCAACCGAGTCCGCTGCATTGGCCGCCCATGGTCACCGGGTGGTGTGCGCAGATGTCGAGCACGACGCGGTTGTCGCGCATCAGGCCGCCCATCTGGCTGTGGATGCGGGCGGCGAGATCGTGCCTTTTGACACCATTGATGGCGATCTGCTTGCCGTGCAGGGCGCGAATTCCGAAACCGGGGTGCTGCAAGACAACTTTCGCTGGGCGCAAGTCGCGTGGAGCCAAGGTGCTAAAGTGCTCGTGGACGCAGTGCAATTGGCGGGCAAGGTGCGCACGTCGGTCGCAGACCTGGGCGCCGATTTCGTGATGATGTCCGCCCACAAGCTGGGCGGACCCAAGGGCATCGGCGCGCTGTGCCTGAAACTGGGCGTGGACGTGCCCGCCATGATCCCCGGCGGTGGGCAAGAGATGGGGCGCCGGTCGGGCACGGAAAACGTCATTGGCATCGCCGGATTTGGCGCTGCCGCGGCGGCGGCGCAACGCGATCTTGAGGCCGGTGAATGGGACCGGGTGAAGCAACTTAGAAATATTCTAGAAAACACCCTTGCTGAGGCCAGTCCCATGACTATTTTTGTCGGGAAAGGGGTGCCACGGTTGCCGAACACGTCCTGTTTCGTAACGCCCGGATGGAAAGGCGAAACGCAAGTGATGCAGATGGACCTGGCAGGTTTTGCAATTTCGGCGGGGTCGGCCTGTTCCAGCGGCAAGGTCAAAGCAAGCCGGGTGTTGCAAGCGATGGGGCATTCGGAGGCAGACGCCGCCTGTGCCGTCCGCGTTTCGCTGGGCCTCGACACGACCGAAGAAGACATCATGCGCTTTGCCGAAACGTGGGCGCAAAAACTGAAGAAACACCAAGCGCGGGCAGCCTGACGCTCGCAGCACAACACGAGGAAACGTCTGAATGGACAAGGTAGTGGATGATCTGGTGGTCAAGGACGGTGTCGACCAAGAGACCGTGGACGCCGTACGCGACATCTCGACCTACAAATACGGGTGGGAGACGGACATCGAGATGGAGTTCGCCCCAAAAGGGCTGACCCATGATATCGTGCGTCTGATCTCGGACAAGAACGAAGAGCCCGAGTGGATGACGGAATGGCGACTGGCGGCCTATGACCGCTGGCTACAAATGAAAGAGCCCGACTGGGCGATGATCGACTACCCCGAGATCGATTTCCAAGACCAGTATTATTACGCCCGTCCCAAGAGCATGGAGCAAAAGCCCAAGTCGCTGGACGAGGTCGATCCCAAGCTGCTTGCCACCTATGAAAAGCTGGGTATTCCGCTGAAGGAACAGATGATCCTCGCTGGGGTCGAAGGTGCGGAAAACATGCCCGCCGAAGGCCGCAAGGTCGCGGTGGATGCCGTGTTTGATTCCGTATCTGTCGGCACAACCTTTCAGGCGGAATTGAAAAAGGCTGGCGTGATCTTCTGCTCGATTTCCGAGGCGATCAAGGAGCATCCCGAACTGGTCAAAAAGTACCTCGGCTCGGTCGTGCCGGTGTCGGACAACTACTATGCCACGCTCAACTCCGCCGTGTTTTCTGACGGGTCGTTCGTCTATGTGCCGCCCGGTGTGCGCTGCCCGATGGAGCTGTCGACCTATTTCCGCATCAACGCCGAAAACACAGGCCAATTCGAACGCACGCTGATCATCGCCGACAAAGGGTCCTACGTCTCTTACCTCGAAGGTTGCACCGCACCGCAGCGCGACACCTCGCAACTGCACGCCGCAGTGGTCGAGATCGTGATCGAAGAAGATGCCGAGGTGAAATACTCCACCGTGCAAAACTGGTTCCCCGGCGATGAGAATGGCAAGGGCGGCATCTACAACTTTGTGACCAAACGCGCCGATTGCCGCGGTGACCGGGCCAAGGTGATGTGGACGCAGGTCGAAACCGGCAGTGCCGTGACGTGGAAATACCCGTCCTGCATTTTGCGCGGCGACGACAGCCAGGGCGAGTTCTACTCCATCGCGATCACGAACAACTACCAGCAGGCCGACACCGGCACCAAGATGGTGCATCTGGGCAAGAACACCAAGTCGCGCATCGTGTCCAAGGGGATCAGCGCGGGCAAGGCTCAGAACACCTATCGCGGGCTTGTGTCGATGCACCCCAAGGCCAAGGACAGCCGGAATTATACCCAGTGCGACAGCTTGCTGATCGGCGACAAGTGCGGCGCCCACACGGTGCCGTATATCGAGGTCAAGAACAACTCCAGCCGTGTTGAGCACGAGGCGACCACGTCCAAGGTAGACGACGACCAGCTGTTCTACTGCCGCTCGCGCGGGATGGACGAGGAAGAGGCCGTGGCCCTCGTGGTCAACGGGTTCTGCAAGGACGTGCTGCAGGCGCTGCCGATGGAGTTCGCGATGGAAGCGCAGCAACTGGTTGCAATCTCTCTCGAGGGGTCCGTGGGCTGATGGGCCACCTGTCGGCTGATAACGGACGCAAGCGTTCTGGCATCGCCGGAACGCTTGTGACCTTTGCGGCCCTTGGTGCGGTCTTGGGTTGGGCGCTTGGCCTTTTGATTGCGCCCGCGGTGGCACCTGCGCTTGCGCTTGGCGGCGCGATGACGCTTGCCGCCCTTGCCGTTGGGGTTGTGCTGCTTCGAACTTCGGAAAACAGCCCGTCTAAGCCCGAAGATGACAATGTGCGCCAGACGCACAACCGCAACACCTGACTGCTCCACCAACCAGAGACCCGATGACCTACGACATCCACCGCATCCGCAAACGACTTCGCGTCGGTCGCCCGCTGCACAGCGGGCCGGTGCAGTTGGTGCATACGGTTGAAGGCGATCAACCGGTTACGTTTTGCGTCACGAACTCAAAGGACGCGATCCAGAAAAAGCACTGGAAGGGCGAATTCTACGAAAAGGCCGAGTTGCGCGCTTTGGCGCAGGTGTTCCCGTCGGGCGGGACCTTCCTCGATATCGGCGCGAATATCGGCAACCACACGCTTTATGCTGCGCTCATCTGGAAGGCGGCGCGCGTTGTGCCGATTGAACCAAACCCGATCGCTTACAACCTGCTATTGCACAACATCTCGGTCAATGGCGTGCGCGACCGCGTCGACCTGAGCAAGGTGGGCGTCGGTCTTTCGGATCACGACGAGGGCGGCTTTGCCATGGAAAAGGTGACAACCAATCTGGGCGGTGCGCGTATGCTGGCTGGCCAGGGCGCGTTGACCGTTCATCGTGGCGACGCATTGCTGGCAGGCCTTGAGCCCGACATGATCAAAATCGACGTCGAAGGCATGGAGATGGAAGCGCTGCGCGGGCTTGAAGGGCTGTTGCGAGACCGCCAACCTGCTCTTTTGGTTGAGGTCCACAACAGGTTGTCGGAGGACTTTTTTGCGTGGTGCGACGCACTCGGGTATGCCTGCGCCGCCACGGTCACGCGCTACAAGAATAACAAGAACCACCTGATGGTGCCTGCCGCCGACGTGCAAAAGACCCAAGCGGCGTTGCAAGGCACCGCGCTCGAAGAAACTGTCGCGGGATAGGCCGCGCCATGAAAATGTAGGGTGTGCATTCACTGCGCACCTTTCGTCAAAAGGAAAGAATGATGCTGGAAATCAAAGACCTGCACGTTGAACTGGAAGAAGAGGGCAAGCAGATCCTCAAAGGCGTCGACCTGACCGTGGACGCGGGCAAGGTCCACGCGATCATGGGCCCCAACGGATCGGGCAAGTCGACCTTGTCCTATGTCCTGTCGGGCCGTGACGGTTACGAGGTGACCGGCGGCGCAGCTACGCTTGACGGGGACGACCTGCTGGAGCTTGAACCCGAAGAACGCGCAGCCGCTGGCCTCTTTCTCGCCTTTCAGTACCCGGTTGAGATCCCCGGTGTGGGCAACATGACCTTTCTGCGCACGGCCGTGAACGCGCAGCGCAAGGCGCGCGGCGAAGAAGAAATGAGTGCCGCCGAATTCCTTAAGGTGATCCGCGAACGTGCCAAGTCGCTCAAGATCGATGCGGACATGCTCAAGCGTCCGGTCAACGTCGGCTTTTCCGGTGGTGAGAAGAAGCGCAACGAGATCCTGCAGATGGCCATGCTCGAGCCCAAGATGTGCATCCTCGATGAGACCGACTCCGGCCTTGATGTCGATGCGATGAAGCTGGTGGCAGACGGTGTGAACGCCCTGCGTGCCGAGGGCCGCGGTTTCCTTGTCATCACCCACTATCAGCGTTTGCTCGACCACATCAAACCGGACGTGGTGCACATCATGGCCGATGGCCGGATCGTCAAGACCGGTGGCCCGGAACTGGCGCTTGAGGTTGAAAACAACGGCTACGCCGATCTGCTGACCGAGGTGGCGTAATGGCCGAAACAGCCGTTCAAACCACCCCGACCGAGGCGCGGATTGCAGCGCTGGCAGCCCCGAAAGGCGGCTGGAGCGCGCCGGCACGCGACGCCGCGTTGGGGCGCGTCCGCAAAATGGGCCTGCCCACACGGCGCGATGAGTATTGGAAATACACCCGGCCCGACACACTGGTCGCAGTCGACACGCCCGAGGCGGCGGTCTTTCACGCGGACGAAGCACCGATTTTCGACAGCGTGGACAAGTTGCAGATCGTTTTCGTCGAT
>JBCBCS010000208.1:0-5810 GCA_038530475.1 Pseudomonadota bacterium | reverse complement strand
GCTTTGGCCTCGGACCCCGGTCTCTTGTGCTGCTAGAGGACCTCGCCGATGCGGGTCTGCTGGCCGAAGGCACGTTGATGGACAGCGCCTACCGCCTCGACCTGCCAGACCTGACAGGCCCACAAGGATCAGGAAGTCGCCGATCCGGTCCACGAACTGCGCCACACCGGGCGCCCCGGCGCGGGCGTCCTGCCACCGCAGGCCGCTGTCTTCAAAGCGCTCCAGCGCCTCAGCTTGTAGGGCGGCCAGGTCGATGTCGTCGGGCAGGTCGAGGCGGTAGGCGCTGTCCATCAACGTGCCTTCGGCCAAGAGGCCCGCATCGGCGAGGTCCTCTAGCAGCACAAGAGACCGGGGTCCGAGGCCAAAGCCTCCACCTGCGCTGTCGGGATACGAGACGAGGATCGCAGAAAGGGTGAATTGCTGGTTGCCAAGGGCAAACGTGTCGCCGGGCGCAAGGGCAAGGCGGTCGGCCAGCACGCGTTCCATCACACCGCCGGGCAGGGTGCCGTCGCCTGCGAAGGCGTCTGAGAGCGGCATGGGCGGGTCCAGCTCAACCGCGCCGATCAGGGGATAGAGGTCATCGACAGCCTGCACTTGCGTCAGGCCGCGTTCTGTCTCCTCCCGCTCGACGACCACCATCGAGCGGAAATCGACGGTCTCAGACACGCGGGTTGCGATGCTGTTCATCCAGGCGCGTTCATCGTCATTGGCAAAGCGGTATGTGAAGCGAACGGAGGCATCGCCGCCCAAGAGCGCGGCGCCTTCGGCTTCAATCCCTGCTTGGATGGACGACCGCACCATGCCGACCGCCGCGATGGCCGCGACGCCGAGTGCAAGGCAGGCCAGAAAGATGCGAAAGCCCCGCAAGCCGCCGCGCAATTCGCGTCTGGCGAAGGTCCAGGCGAGAGAGATCATAGGGTTGCCTCCGGTCGGACGGCGTTTCGAAACGCCGCAGGACGCGGCTTCGAAGACGCGTTCGCCCCGCTCATTCCGCAGCGGCCTTCAGGCCCGTATCGATCCGGCCATCGCGCAGGCGGATCACACGGTCGCAACGGTTGGCGAGCTCATTGGAGTGGGTCACCATGACGAGCGTCGCGCCGTGCTGTTCGCGCAAGGCAAAGAGCATGTCGATGATCGCAGCACCGTTGGTTTCATCCAAGTTCCCCGTCGGTTCGTCGGCCAACAGAAGCTTGGGGCGCGGGGCGCGGGCGCGCGCCAGCGCCACCCGTTGCTGCACACCCCCTGACATTTGTGACGGGTAGTGGCTTTTGCGATGTCCCAGCCCAACCGCCTCAAGCTCTGCCTCTGCGCGATCGAATGCATCCTGGTGGCCGGCGAGTTCCAACGGGGTGGCCACGTTTTCAAGTGCGGTCATGGTGGGAATGAGGTGGAAGGATTGGAACACCACCCCCATATTGTCCCTACGGAACAGCGCCAGATCGTCCTCCCCCATGCGGGTGATGTCGGTCCCCAGCGCTTCGATCGTTCCGCCGGTGGCGGTCTCTAACCCGCCCATAAGCATGAGGAGAGATGATTTGCCTGACCCGCTTGGTCCCACGAGCCCCAAGGTTTCGCCGGAGTCAACCGAAAGCGAAATGTCATGCAGAATGTCGACCTTGCCGGCATTGCCATCGAGCGAGAGGGAGACATGGGAGAGCGAGAGGGCGTCGGACATGAGGCGGGCTTTCACGCGAATTTTCAAACAGGTCGGTTTAGTTTCATATGGAGTGATACGGACGACCCGCAACCTCGGATTGGCGCTGATTTTAGGGACAGGTGCTGTCGCCGCCGATGAAATCACGATTGCGGCGCTGGGGGACAGCCTGACCCAAGGCTACGGGTTGATGCAGGATGACGGCTTCACCGTGCAGCTTGAGGGCTGGTTGCGGGCGCAGGGGGCCGACGTCACAGTCATTAACGCGGGCGTGTCCGGCGACACGACGGCGGGCGGGTTGAGCCGTGTGGCCTGGACGCTCACGCCGGAGGTTGATGCGATGATCGTCGCGCTCGGCGGCAATGACCTGCTGCGCGGCATCGACCCGGAGGCGAGCCGGTCAAACCTTGATGGTATTCTGGCGGCGGGGCAGGAGGCCGGTATCGAGATGCTGCTCGTTGGTATGGAAGCGCCGCTCAATTATGGGCCCGCGTTCAAAGAGGCGTTCGACGGTATGTATCCGGAACTGGCGGAGGCTTACGACATCCCGCTCTATCCTACGTTCTTTGACGGGTTGCTCGCTGAAGGCGACATCGACGCCGCCCGCGCACAATACATGCAAGCCGATGGGATACATCCCAACCGGGACGGCGTGGCGGCGATCGTCGAAGCGATGGGGCCAGCGGTGCTCGCCCTGATCAAAGAGTAATGCCGGGGCGGTTGTTCCTGACGGCAAAGGGCGCGGCGCTTTCGGCGTTTGCCGGGCAAGACGTTCCCGACCAGCCCCCACGGGTGAATATCCAGCCGGGGGAGGAGGTTTTGACGCTGACCCCGGACGGCCCGCGCATGATGCGCTGGGGTCTGATCCCGGTGGGTCGAAAAAACGCGCGGGGGCGTCCGGTGATGGAGACGATCATCAATGCGCGGTCTGAGACGGTGTTCGACAAGTCTGCGTTCGAGGGCGTGGGCCGGGCCGTGGTGCCGGCGAATGGCTGGTACGAATGGACTGGTGAGACGCGGCGCAAGACGGCATGGCGGTTGCAACCGGCCTCTGGTGAAGTCGTTGGTTTCGCTGCGATTTACGACATCTGGACCGCACCCGGCGGGCGTGAGATCCCGCAGGTTGCAACGGTCACGTGCGAGCCGAATGCGGAAGTGAAGGAAATCCACCATCGGATGGGCGTGATCCTGACCCGCGATCATGTGCCGGTCTGGCTAGGGTCGGATCAAGACGCTGCGGCGGCGTTGATGCAGCCCCTCCCGAACGGGTCCGTCACCATTGAGACAGCCGAGGATGTAGACCTGACGCGCCCGGACGGCTAGCCTGACCGGGCCAACAGAAAGGGAACCATCATGTCAGTTGCTAAGGTTACAGAAATCATATCGTCCTCCTCCAAGTCATTTGACGACGCCGTTGAGAACGGAATTGAGCGGGCGTCCAAGACGCTGAAGGGCATATCCGGGGCGTGGGTGTCGGACCAGAAAGTCACCGTGAAGAACGGTAAGATCGACGAATACCGGGTCGTGCTGAAGGTCACGTTCGTGCTCGACGATTGATCAGAAAGAAGTCTAACGAAAACGGGCGCGTGCCAGATGGCCGCGCCCGTTTTGCGTTTGATGAAGCCGGAGTTTAGTCGGCGAGGGAGAGGTTGATCGCGCTCTCACGGCCGTCGCGGCCCGCTTCGATGTCGAAGGTCACCTTCTGGTTGTCAGCGAGGCCCGTGAGGCCAGACCGCTCAACAGCAGAGATGTGGACGAAAACGTCCTTGGAGCCACCCTCAGGGGCGATGAAGCCGTAGCCTTTGGTGGTGTTGAACCATTTCACAGTGCCATTTGCCATGTGATGTCTTCCTTATGTTGTCCCGCTCGCGGAATGCAGCAGGTCGGCGCGTCAGTGCAGAGGATCGAAAGACTGGGCCGGATAAGGGAGCAGAATGGATCGTGGTAACGTAGCACCTCGGATATGGGGTTGGGGCCTCTGTAAGGCAAGACTTTTTCCCGTGGAGCGAGAAATCAGCGCGGGATTGCCAACCCCCTGAAACGCGAAAAGGGTGGCCTTCACTCAAGAGGGCCACCCTTCTGAAAAGTCGCAAAGCGCGGTTTATGCGAGTGCGAGGTTCACCGCAGATTCGCGACCATCGCGACCAGCTTCGACGTCGAACGTCACTTTCTGGTCGTCTGCGAGGCCGGTCAGGCCGGAGCGCTCAACAGCGGAGATGTGGACGAAAACGTCCTTGCCGCCAGTTTCAGGCGCGATAAAGCCGAAGCCTTTTGTTGTATTGAACCATTTGACTGTGCCGTTGGCCATGTCGTGTCTTCCTTATAAAACTGCTGCCCGCGGAATGCGGCAGCGTCGGCTTGGTCAGTGCTAGATCGAAGAACTGTAAGCCGATGAAGGTAGACAGGGGTCGAGATAGAATAACGTTTGCAAGGCTGCCTATGGAGGAGCGCCCGACACTAAGCAAGCGAATTCGGACACATGCCAGCCGCGCGTCGTCTTCAGCCCTTGCCGCGTCGGGCATCGCCGGGGGCCGTGTGCGAAAGGCGGGGGAGGCCCCGCCTTCCCGGTGTTACCGCGCGAATTTCTTGTGCTTCATCCGCTTTGGCTCCAACGCGTCGGGGCCGAGGCGGCGTTTCTTGTCTTCTTCGTAATCCTCGAAATTGCCCTGGAACCATTCCACATGGGCGTCGCCTTCGAAGGCGAGGATGTGCGTGCAGATCCGGTCGAGGAAGAAGCGGTCGTGGGAGATGACCACGGCACAGCCCGCGAAATCGACCAGCGCATCTTCGAGTGCGCGGAGGGTTTCGACGTCCAGATCGTTGGTCGGTTCGTCGAGGAGCAGGACATTGCCCCCCGATTTCAACAGCTTGGCCATGTGAACCCGGTTGCGTTCACCACCCGACAGGATGCCGACCTTCTTTTGCTGATCGCCACCCTTGAAGTTGAAGGCCGAGCAATAGGCGCGCGAATTCATTTGTGCGTCACCCAATTGGATGATTTCACCCCCGGATGAGATTTCCTCCCAGACGGTCGCATTCGCATCGAGCGCGTCACGGGACTGGTCCACGTAGCTGAGCTGCACCGTGTCGCCGTAGCTGACCGAACCTGCATCCGGTTCGATCTGTCCGGTGAGCATTCCGAAGAGGGTCGACTTACCCGCACCGTTCGGCCCGATCACCCCGACGATGCCGCCGGGAGGCAGGTCGAAGCTGAGGTTCTCGACCAACAGCTTATCGCCCATCGCCTTGGTCAGCCCTTCCACCTCAATCACCTTGTCGCCAAGGCGCGGGCCGTTGGGGATGATGATCTGGGCGCGGCCGACCTTGTCGCGTTCGGACTGGTTGGCAAGTTCGTTATAGGCGCTGATCCTCGCTTTTGATTTGGCCTGTCGCGCCTTGGCGCCTTGCCGCATCCATTCCAGCTCACGTTCGAGCGTTTTCTGGCGGGATTTGTCCTCGCGCGCTTCCTGGGCGAGCCGTTTGGCCTTGGCTTCCAGCCAGCTGGAATAATTGCCCTCATGCGGGATGCCGGACCCGCGGTCGAGCTCAAGAATCCAGCCGGTGATCGCATCGAGGAAATAGCGGTCGTGGGTGACGATCAGGATTGTACCTTTGTAATCAATTAGATGCTGCTGCAGCCAGGCGATGGTTTCCGCGTCGAGGTGGTTGGTCGGTTCGTCCAACAGCAGCATATCGGGGGCGTCGAGCAAGAGCTGACACAAAGCGACGCGGCGCTTTTCACCGCCTGAAAGAGTTGTCACATCAGCGTCGTCTGGCGGGCAGCGCAGCGCTTCCATTGAGACATCAATTTGCGCGTCGAGGTCCCAGAGGTTCTGGCTGTCAATCTCGTCCTGCAGCTGGGCCATCTCCTCGGCGGTTTCGTCCGAGTAGTTCATCGCCAGTTCGTTGTAGCGATCGAGGATGGCCTTCTTTTCGGCCACGCCCTGCATGACGTTCTCTCGCACCGTAATACTATCGTCAAGCTGCGGCTCCTGCGGAAGGTAGCCAACCTCCGCACCCTCGGCGGCCCATGCCTCCCCGGAGAAATCGGAGTCGAGACCGGCCATGATTTTCATTAGGGTGGATTTGCCCGCCCCATTCACGCCGACCACGCCAATCTTCACGCCCGGCAGGAAGTTGAGGTGGATATTTTCGA
>JBCBCS010000207.1:0-5848 GCA_038530475.1 Pseudomonadota bacterium | reverse complement strand
CGGTCTCTCGGCCGCTGACGCGGCCTCCCATTTCAGCATTCAGGCTGCGTTGAAACTCGCGTTCCGTTTCGCGGGACCGCTTCAGATCAAATCTCAGACCGAAGGACCTGTATCGGGCCGGATCCAGCATCGAGCCTTTGAGCGGGTAGGGCTCAACAAAATAGGAGAGCGTCACTTTCAACCGAACGGGACTGTTTTCAAGCGCCTCCAGGGTGCGGGTCGGCCAGGGCAGATCGTAGTAGTGTGCATTGCCGAAGGTGATGCCGCCGACTCGTCGGTTTGGATCGCGCCTGCTGATTTCAGGCCGGTCGTAAGGCTGGATATATGTCTGCGAAAACAGGGCCATATCATCGGACGCTGATGCAAGGGCGCGCGGCAGGCTTGGCATGCCGTAACCGAACTTGCGCCGAAGAGCGCTGCGCTCCGTTTTCCCGTCTGTATCACCGACTTGCGCTTTCATTGCGTTGGTCCAATCCGCGCTGTGCACCATGAGAGCGCGAACGGTCTCAGGCCAAAAATGCGGGTGTTCGGCCATAATCTGAGCTGCCATGCGGGCCGCCTGGGCGGTCGCCGCGCTGGTTGCGTGGAAGGGGACAAGGGAATCTCTCACGCCGCCTTTGCCTGTCGAAACGAGCGACAGGGTCGGCATGGCATCTGACACCTGATCTTCCAAGGCGTTTGATGCGCGATTGCCGGCCTCAAAAACCAACTCGGGTTTCACCGGCGTGGTGCCATCGGGCCAGACTGAAGACGTTCGGCTGTAGGGGCTGAGTGCACCGACACCTGCACAGGGAAACCACTCGCCCTCATCGCGCGGATGGATTGCGTTTTTGAACGTGACGCCTCCGATCGTCAGGGCATTCCAGGCCTGAGCCGGGTCTTGGCCGGGATGGTCTTCCGGGATGTTAATCTCGGACCAGTCATCGCTGTGATCGATATTCCCGACGGCTTGCACAAAGAGGCGACGGGGAGGTTCTTCCCCTTCGGCAGCATCAACGCCCGAGGCAAGTTCGTCCACAGCGGCGCTCCAACGGGTGGGTCGGTCACCCCGGCGGTCGCTGTTCGTCGTTGCAGAACAGATGGCGCGTTGACGTGTTGGGTTTCTTTGCTCCGCGAGGGCAACTGCCGTCTGTGTAATCGCGCCATAATTGGCGATTTCATCTTCTGGTCTGGGCTGCGGCGGAAGGAACTTCACACTTTCGAGCCGGTGTCTGAGCATATGGGTCGATTGATCTGCCAAGGGTCCCGTCAAATCTCCATGCAAGGCCAGACCGGCCATGGGTGTTCCATGCCCTTGCCCGCCGTAGTGGTCATCAACAGCCCAGGATTCATCAATCGCCTGCGCGTCATCGGCAGCAAGCGCAGGTTCAATCAATGGGTGGGCGCGATTAACGCCGGTGTCGAGCAGGCAGACGGCTGGCACCTCAAGGCCCGGCCAGTCAATGCGGTTTGCAAGATCGTCGACAAGTCCGTCCTGTTCCTCGCCGGAAAGCTCTACCAGAATGGCAGGATCATCGGTCGCAAAGCCAATCTCGGCCAGACCGGCACGGCCGATATCAACCATGTCCTGCAGCTGCGCCCGGGTCGCATAGACGGGCACGACCTGGATATCGGGGAACCGGCTCCAACGGTCGACGGGGGCCACTGTCATATCAAGTGCAACAGCCACGTCTGTGACGTCGTCTGCAAAATCTTCCCAACACCACAGGCCCCACCAAGTCGCTCCGCTGCCTTCAGCAGGAAGTGCCGCCGGATCCTCTCGCCAGAGGTCAACGAGCTGCGTTGGCAGAAAATCATCGATTGGCTGCATGTCCTTTGCCAACGGAGGGTTCCCCGATCTTGTCAAAGGGCCGCTGGTATAGCGTTCAACGCGTTCGGCGAGGTAGTCTTGCCCCGAAGCGTCTTCGATATGCAGAACCATGGTGCGACGACCAGCATCTTCACCGGCTGCGCTTTGTCGAATGCCCCGGTCTGGTTTCTCGATGTCGAGTTCGCGGGCCGCAGGATCAAGCTCAACCGTGACAAACATACCTTCGCCGGGGGTGAAGCCAGGGGGATGGCTTGCGGGAGAAGGTCGACGATCGTTGGCTGATTCAAAAGACGCCACAAGTCCGTCACTCAGACGCGCGCCGTGTTGGGCACGATTTCTGATAAAAGTTCGCGTGCCTGATGGCTGATGCGCCGTGTAAGACTGCGCGCTCAGAAGGGGCGCAATATCGATATGAGGTCGATCATAATCTGCCAAGTTTCAATGCGCCGCCTTACGCGTTGCCACTGAAGACGTCTCGCATGTCGCGTCGGGCATCAAGCTGTGCGATCAAATCTTCGGTTGTTACTGAATCGCGTTCTGACAATAGCGCTTCTTTCGCGGCTTCGTCTGCCGCTCGGGCCAGCTCGGCCTGGCTCAGTCCTTCGCCCGCTTTTACCACTCTCTTCCAAGCAATCCTTGGGTATTTCATCGGGCGGATGTGGCTGCGGATCACTTCGCGGATTTCGTCAGCAGAGGGCATCTCAAACTGGAGAACTTCGTCAAACCTGCGTTGCAGGGCAGGGTCCAGCAATTCAGCGTGGTTGGTCGCAGCCAGGATCACACTGTCGGTAGACGCGGGTTCTTCCATGAATTGCAAAAAGCTGTTGAGCACGCGGCGCATTTCTCCAACATCGTTGGTTGCGGCACGCTTGCCACCCATAGCGTCAAATTCATCAAAAAGGTAAACGCCGCGTCGGCGAATGGTCTCATCGAAGACCAGACGCAGCTTTGCCGATGTCTCACCCATGAAGCGTGTGATCAGAGCATCGAGGCGCACCACCAGAAAGGGGAGTCGAAGCTGGCCGGCCAAGGCCTCGGCGGTCATGGTTTTGCCGGAGCCCGGTGGGCCCGAAAAGAGCAGACGCCGCGACGGCGTGCGGTTACCTTCCCGGAGCCATGAGCGACGCTCTTGCTGCACAACGACACGGTCCAGTTTTGATCGTAGTGGCGGGGCCAGAACCACTTGCGGCAAGCGAAGCGATGGCTCCCGAAGATCCAACAGACCTTCAAGATCACCGCGCGGTCGCGACATCGACACGCTCACGGACGGTGTGTCTGAACCACCGCGACGCACCTCTTCAACAGCCTCCCGCAGCTTGTCTGCTGTTGAGCGGCGGCCTTGCCGCGCCTCTGCGGCCGCAACTTGCAGGGCGATGGAAAGGAACTGGTCCTCATCGCCTTCAGCGCGGCTGCGCAACATGGATATGATTTGCTTTGCGTTGGACATTTTTGTGCACTTACCAGATGAATCTTAGTCGGAAAATCGTCCGCTGCCAACAATATTGGTCCGGTTTCCTGACGGAAATGCGCACCGAATTAGCACAATTTTTCAATGATATAACCCTCATAAAAAGCCACTGGCAGATGGCGGCAACAGCCGCCCGGGCGAAGATCGTGACCAGAATGGGCGAAGACTGCAGGCTTCGGTCGGCTTGCCGACTAGAGCTGATCCGGCTGTGCCAGACGCCCCCAAAACCCTGAAAACAATGGCGTTTGGAACCATACCTCGCCGAAACGCCTGTCACAGCGCGTGCGATCTGTTCTTGAATATTGCACAATTTTGGCCTCTATCGGGGTCAGTAATGGGATGGTCTAACCGTCTGTTCATTGGCGGGCTTCGGCTCGCCTTTGAATTTTGCAGGCCCTTCTGAAACACATCGTATCTGTCGGAATCGCAGGTTGTTCCCGCACAAGAGTGAAGTTCTTCAAACGGTCCAGCGGTGAGGTTGGCTGTCATAGTCCGCGCCGCCTGTGTAATCCGATGAGGCTGCCAATAAGGTTCAACTTGCCCCGGTTTTGGGCCTTGATCATGCCGCGCAGCGCGCCGCCCGGGTTCATGACCGGTGCCGTCGGGTGGTCCCGGTTGGCATCGAGTAGCATCACACAAAGTGCCGCGCGGACCCTGCCCATTCGGTCGCATGCCGCCGCCCAAGCCGTGATATTGATCCCGAGGGGCGCGATCCTGGCGTTTGCCGCTTCGACAAAGGCATAATCGGGTCGGTCGCCACTTCGCACCTGCATCTCAAATTTGAAGTCCTCGCTCGCCAAGGAGACAGCGTGATCCAGTCCGTATTGCCCTGAAAATAGCCCTTGAAGCGCTAAGGTTTCCGCCTCAAGCTCTTTTTCTCTGCAATCGCCGGGGCCGTTAGGCCCCGGCGTAGGATATTTAGTGTGCGCGGACTTGTCCGCGCTCCGCTTATCCACGGTGTGGTTACAAGTTTCAGGAAGATTCATCTGAATGTCTTCTTGTATATAGGACCGGAAGTTTTCTTCCGGTTCACAAGAGGAATCAGCATGGTTTTCAATCCAATTGCAGAGTTTTGTGCACAGCTCGGTGGCGTCATCGATGTGCTGAGAAAGCCGGGCTTCGCCCATGCTCAGAAGCGTGTCGGTGCGGGGCCAGGTCTCGCGTTCTGCAATCATCTCCTGAACGTCAGCACAAAGCAGATCCTCGGCTGACAGACGGGCCAGCTCATCGCGGAAGGTGGCCCAGCGGACGCTGCGTGTGGCCTTCAGGGTCTTCATCCGCGCATAACGTTCGTTGCGGGCCTCTCTGACGCTGAGAAGATCAGTGAACCTCTCGATGAGTGGGGTCAGGACGAGACCGAGGCCGGTGCTGCCATGCCGGCTTCCGTTGGCTGCGGTGCGGCGTTCCATGAGACCATGCTTCAGCAAAGTCTTCTCATGTGTCCGGAGCTGACGGGTTGAGATGCCAAGCTTCTGGGCGAAGCTCTCTTGGCGCCCGTAGAAAATCGGCTCCTTGCTTGTGTCGATCCACGCGTCGGGATCGGTGCATCCGATCAGCCGCGTGAGAATGTCTGTCAGTCTTGGGCCTAGGCCAATGTCACGGCCGATATCGGCCATCAGCGCGATCACATCGCGTCTGGAAAATCCCTGTGGAAGGGATGGGAACGGTTCTGTCCTCATGTTCTTGTCCTCTCATCTGCTCGTTGGACAAGACGGCGGCAGACAAATCTTCATTGGTCGCACAAATGCGTTTTTTCTTGCCTGCATGATTCTGGAGGTGCTATGGTGATCGTGTCTTAGGCGATCACAGAGTTGGCGCTCTGTTTTCATAGCTCCCCCGGAAGGTCACCGCCTTGCGGGGTTTTGCTTTTCTAGGGCTCAGGTTCTCCTTTCATCTGTGGGCAGATATTCGCTGCCGGGTTGGTTGGGTTTGCACCCAGGGCTGGTCCAACGGGGTTCTGTAGGGCCAGGCCAAGACGCACTTTCTCTAGTCGCACGAATGCGTTTTTTCTTGATCGAAGGGGCAGGGGGGTGGTAAACCCAGATCAACATCGACGCTGATCGAGAAGTTGGCGCTTCTTGGTTTTTTGAGCCCCCCGTTAAGGTCACCGCCTTGCGGGGTTTCTCTTTTGTGATGTCATCGACCTCCTTTCGAATCTGCTTTCGTCACTATCAGACGACCATACCACAGCTCGTTGCTGATGCTTGAGCTTTGTCTAGGTCTTGCGTCTGGGGCTAATTCTTGTGGTTTCATCAAGAGTTAGGCCAAGATGCAATGCGGCTGTCCGCACAAGTGCGGTTTTTGCTTGCCGTATCGATGTCTTGGGTGATAAAACCGGACTTAACGATTGAAGCCGTTTCGGGATTGCCGTCCCTAGGTCTTATCAAACCCCCCGCGAGGTTGCCGCCTTGCGGGGGTTTGCTTTTTCAGCTGCTGCTCGCTGCTCCCTTTCGATTCTTGTTTTGTACAACAGGCATACTATTTCTAGCTGCCTGCCGTAAATACGGTTTTGTCGCGGATCAGCGCCACCACATCTAGTAGCTCACCTGCTCGTAGCCGTAATTCCCTTC
>JBCBCS010000206.1:0-5962 GCA_038530475.1 Pseudomonadota bacterium | reverse complement strand
GCCATGGCCGCCGTAATCACGGCAGAGCGCAGATTGTCCGTTCCGATGTCAAACGTATGGCCAAGCGCAAAGGTCAGCGTCGGGTGCAGGATCAGGGAGGCCGCGCAGATAAAAAGGATCGTGCGCAAATCGCCCTCAGGCCGGTAGCGATAAAGCACCCCGCCAAGGCCGAAGAGCGCGGCGGGGAGTGCCGCCCGGACCAGCAGGTCGACAGCATCGGTCAAGACAACGGGCAGGGGGATGTTGCCGACGTTCACGATCACACCCAAACCGATCCCGATGACCAACGCGTTGTGGAACATCGCGTTCAGCACCTTGCCGGGCAGTTCACGCGCCGGTGCGCCTTGCGCCCGGACAAGCTCCATCGCGGTGATGCCGAGCATGTAGCCAAAGGGCGCGTGAAAGGCGACGATGGCGTAATTGCCCAGGAGAGCGTCCGCCCCGTAAGCGCGCTCCGTGATCGGCAAACCCAAGAGTAAGGTGTTCGAGAACGTCGCCGCAAAGCCAATCGCCACCGCGTCCGCCCAGGGGCGGTTAAAGATAAAGCGCGCGCCGAGCAATCCGGCGGCAAAGGCCACGACCATGCCGCCATAAAAACTGATCAGAAGCGGCGCATTCACTGTCTCGCCCAGATCGAGCGTTGAGATCGCGCGGAACAGCAAACACGGGATCGCGAAGTTCTGCACGAACCGCATCAAACCGTCGATATTCTCTTCCGAGAAGAGGCCGCGCCAAACGGCAACATAACCAAAACCCAGCACAATAAAGACGGGCAGAATGACGGTGAGGATATCAGTCATGCTAGAGCACCCCTTGCGACCCGACCCCTCGGAAGAAGGTGTTTCGGGTCAGATACCCAGGAACGCGCACCTAGTCGTCCAAGCTCAACGTCAGGCCGTCAAAGGCTGGCTGGATGTGGTCTGGCGTTTCATCCATCAGGGTCTGGTAATCCAGATCGATGTGCATGTTGGTCAGCACGGCTTGCTTGGGCTGGACGTGGTCGATCCACTCCAGCGTCTTTTCGAGATGCGCATGGGTCGGGTGCGGGTCGCGACGCAGGGCGTCAACAATCCAGAGGTCGAGGTCTTGCAGCGCAGGCCAGGCGGCATCGGGGATATCGGAGACATCGGGCAGATAGGCTGCATCGCCAATGCGGAAGCCGAGCGCGTCGATGGAGCCGTGTTCGACCTCAAACGGGGTAAAGGTGATCGGGCCGCCCGCGCCGTCGATCACGACGTCGCCCTCGATTGTGTGCAGATCGCAGATTGGCGGGTAGCTGGAGCCGGCGGGCTGCACAAAGGCGTAGCCAAACCGGGCGAGCAACTGATTGCCCGTGTCACCATCCGCCCAGACATTCATCCGCGCCCGCATGTTGTAAACGATCATCCGGATATCATCGAGACCGTGGACATGATCCGCATGGGAATGGGTGAACAGCACCGCATCAAGCTGCCCCACCTCCGCATCGAGAAGCTGCTGACGCATATCAGGCGATGTGTCGATCAGGACTTGCGTCTTGCCATTTGCCGTTTCCCGCGTGACCAACAGCGAACACCGCTTACGTACGTTCTTTGGGTTGGCGGGGTCACATGCGCCCCATTGCCCGCCTAAACGCGGCACACCACCAGAGGACCCACAGCCGAGGATCCGGAAGGACAGCGTTGCGCTCATGCGGCGACCTTCCAGGCGGCGGCTTTCGTGAAAAGGCGGTCGAAATTAGCGGTGGTTTGGGCCGCGAAGGCCTCATAGCTCAGCCCGAACACTTCGGCCCCGACTTTTGCGGTGTGGGCCGTGTAAGCAGGTTCATTGCGCTTGCCACGATGAGGTGGGGGCGCGAGGTAGGGGCTGTCCGTCTCTACGAGGATGCGATCCACCGGCGCCTTTGCGAAGATGTCCCGCAAGTCTTGGCTTTTGGGAAAGGCGGCGATCCCTGACATGGAGAGGTAGAAATCAAGGTCAAGAGCGGTCTGCGCCAGAGCTTCGGAACTGGAAAAGCAGTGCATCACGCACGCGAACGGTTTGCGCGCAAACCCTTCGGTCAGGATCGCCGCCATGTCTTCGTCGCTCGCGCGGTTGTGGATAATGAGCGGCAGTCCGGTTTCCTGTGCCGCCTCAATGTGAATACGAAGGGAGGTTTTCTGCACCTCCGCACTTTCGGATGTGTAGTGGTAATCCAGCCCGCTCTCGCCGATGCCGACAAACTTCGGGTGCTCGGCCAAGCGAATGAGGTCCTCGACTGAGGCGAGGGGTTCGTCAGCGGCGGACATCGGGTGGGTGCCCGCAGCATAGAAAACCGGTGCATGGGCCTCGGCAATGGCGCGCACTTGCGGCTCCAACCGCAGCTTTGTGCAAATCGTCACCATGCGCGTGACACCCGCTGCCACCGCTCGGTCGATCACATCGGCGCGCTCCGCGTCAAAATCCGCGAAATCCAGATGGCAATGGCTGTCGACAATCTGCGGCTGATCCATGCGGGCCCTCAAGCGGCCACGGACAGCGCAGCCTTTTCGATCCTGAACAGCGTATCAAGGATGAGCGCGGCAGGGTCAAGATTGACCGCCTTGCCATGCCGGGTCCGGTCGCTCACCTCTTGCGCGAGGGTGGCCCAATTGCGGGCGGCGGCATCGTGCGGGGCAAGCTTCGCAAGCAGCAATGCCTCCCCCTGTGCCGCTTGAACCTCTGGTGGTCCTTGTAAGCCGGTGCGCGCGGCCCGGGCGAGGAATTTGTCAATGAGATCAAGCACAAGGCCAAAGCGCGTGGCATTCTTGGCGCCAACGCAACTTTCGGCCAGCTTGATGGCACGCTGTCGGTCTATGTTGGGCAGGCCTGAGAACAGCTGCACCAGCTCCGAATAGACTTGCAAACCATCGAGATTGGTCAGACGGATCGCCTCCCCCACAGAGCCCGCAGATAGAGCGGTGAGCGCATCGGTCGCATCCGTGCGGACCTTAGCTGCGTCCAATGCTGCGGCCATGTCATGTGCCGACAGCAACCCACAGCGCAGTTCGCGGCAGCGTGAGCGGATGGTTGGCAAAAGGCGTGACGGTTGATGCGCGATCATCAGGATCACAGCATCGGCAGGCGGTTCCTCAAGCAGTTTCAGGATCGCGTTAGCCGCGTTGACGTTCATCTCATCCGCCGGGTCAACGATCACCACGCGGCGACCACCATCGGCCGCTGACATGCCAAAAAACGCTTTCAATTTTCGAACATCTTCGACCGAAATGACGGTGTTCAGTTTGTCCGTCTTTTCATTCCACGATCTGCGCAGCACAAAAAGCCTCGGGTGCGCACCGGACTGCATCAGCCGGGCATCTGGATGATCCGGATCGACATCAAGAGAGGTCGGAGGCGGCGGCGCGCCGAACATATCATCTGCCGCTACAATGGGCTGGGTCAGCAGGAACCGTGCAATCCGCCACGCCAGCGTTGCTTTGCCGACACCCTGTGGTCCGGTGATCAACCAGCCGGAATGAAGCCTGCCTGTGGTAAAGGCCTCAAGAAAATCTGCTTCAGCACGGGACTGACCGAAAAGCACAGGAGTCTCCGACGGATGCGGGGCGCCTTCGATCTGATCGGGCAGGGGGCGGTCTTCCGGGGCGGTCGGGGCCATCAGGCCGGTTCCGTCCGCGCTGCTACATGGGCCGATATTTCCATCGCGATCGGCAACGGATCACGATTGCCGTCAATCAGAACGCAACGGTCAGGAAATGCTTTGGCGAGCGCCAGAAAGCCATGGCGAAGTGTCTCTTGAAAGGGCAGGCCGAAATCCTCAAAGCGATCTTCACCCGATCCTCGCGCCAGCCCACGCTTGAGCGCGACTTCGGGCTCCATGTCGATGATGAAGGTCAGGTCGGGCTCTTGCCCGATAATCAGGTCGTGCAGCTTATCAACCGTGCCGCGCAGATCGCCCCGGGTGGCCCCTTGATAGACGCGTGTGCTGTCAGCGAAGCGATCAGTGATTACCGTACGTCCCTCGGCCAGCGCCGGGCGAATCGTCTTTTCAAGGTGATCCCGACGGGCCGCGTTGAACAGCAAAAGCTCCGTCTCGGCCGACCAGCGATCCGGGTCGCCGGTCAAAAGCAGGTTGCGGATCTCCTCCGCCCCGTCGCTGCCCCCTGGTTCCCGGGTCAGAAGTGCATTTGGCAAACGGTCCGCGAGCATCCGTGCCTGCGTTGACTTGCCGGATCCATCAATGCCTTCGAACGAGATGAAAAGCCCGGCGTCGCGCGTCATCGATCACTCAGCCTCGTTGGCGGTCGCTGCAGCCGCGTCACCGGTTTCTTCATTGATCCGAGCGAGAAGGACGTCAGCGGCTGTCCGCAGGCGGGTGTTGAAACCGCCCAGTGCGACGTCGCTCTCCGCGATCAGGGGCACGCGTGTTTCCGGCAGGTTGTCGAGCCTGATCACAAGTTCCGCGATCTCGTCGCCCGCGCTAATGGGTGCTTGGATCGGGCCGGTGTAAATGACTTCGGCGTCAATCTCGTCAGAACCGATGGTCGGCACCAGAAGCCGCAGATCGTCCGCAAGCGTCAGCCCCACAGTCGATGCTTCCCCCATCCAGACATCGGCTTCAGCAATGCGGACGCCCCCCCGTGCCACATCCTGTTCGGCAAATTGCCGGAACGCCCAGTTCACGATCCGCTGGGCTTCTTCGGCACGCTCCTGTGCCGTGTCGAGCCCGGTGATCACAAACACAATCCGCCGATCCCCCTGTTTGGCTGACCCGACCAGACCATAGCCTGCCGCTTGCGTGTGTCCGGTCTTTAGACCGTCCGCTCCGATCCCAAGACCCAAGAGTGGATTGCGATTGGAGACATTTGCGGGTGCGCGACCGTCAAACTCAAAAGTCTCTTCTGCGAAGAGAGGATAGAAGGTCGGGAAATCAGTGATCAGCCGGTCAGCCAGGATCCCAAGGTCCCGCATCGACATGCGGTGACCGGCGGCGGGCCAACCCGAAGCGTTGGCGAAGGTGGAATTCATCATCCCTAATTGCCGCGCGCGTTGGGTCATCGAGGCCGCAAACCCAGGCTCTGATCCATCGGGGCTCAGCGCTTCTCCCAAGACGCAGGACGCGTCATTGCCCGACAGAACAACCACGCCACGGATCAAATCCTCAACCCGGGGCCTGTCTTGCGTGTTGAGGAACATGGTCGAGCCGCCATAGCTCTGACAATGGGAGGTCACTTGCAACCGATCATCGATCGTCAGGGCAGGGGGCCGGTCGCCCAGAGGCGAGATCGCCTCGAACGCCATATAGAGTGTCATCAGCTTTGACATCGATGCCGGGGGCAGCGGATCGTCCGCGTTCTTTTCCAGCAACACCGTGCCCGTGGTCTGGTCGTACACGTAAGCCGCAGTTGCGCGTGTATCAAAGGCCTGCGCCGTCGCCATGGGGGCCAGAACCGCGCCAACGATGACAAGCACGGATGAGCAAATGGAACGCAGCATGTTACCTCGCTTGGTGGGGTCAGCGGCCCCGGTCAGTTGGTGACGAAATAGGCGTCTTCAAACCCTTGCGCCTTCACTTGCCTCAACACTTCGGCCCGCTCTGCCTCGGACGTGGCGGGGCCGACAATCACCCGGAAGAAGGTGCGACCCTGGCTCGATTGTTCAAGAACAGTCGGCACAATTCCGTTGGCCCGCATCCGGTCTGCCGTGCGCGTTGCGTTGTCCTCAACCGAGAAGATGCCGATCTGGATGTACGGCTTCTCAAGGCTGCTGGGGACGGGTGCAGGTGCTGCGACCGGTGCTGGAGCAGGCTCTGGCGTGGCGACAGATGCGGTTGCTTCAGCGGCATCAATGGCCGCCGCCGCACCCGCGAGCGGATCGGGGGCATCCAGCGGTGTGGCGTCAATCGGCGTCGCTGCAATATCGGCGGGCGCTTCGAAATCGGACACCGCCTCGGCCTCCGGCTCTTGCGGAACCTCTTCGCGGCGCAGGGCCGTGACTTGCAGCGTCG
>JBCBCS010000205.1:0-5972 GCA_038530475.1 Pseudomonadota bacterium | reverse complement strand
CATTGAGGTCTCCTGACACTGACGTCAGAAACGTGCAAGGCTCAGCGGTCTGATGCAACCATTGCGCCCTGAGTTCGACGCAGCGTTAAAATAGGCACTGCAGATCAGCGTCAGCGTCCCGGTCATTGTGACGGCGTCTTTCTCCTTGTCATGAAAGGAAAAGCTGCAGGGCAGAGCGCTTCCGCAAAACTGACCATCAAATTGAGGTCAACGTTGGATCAGCGTGCTCTTTCGAGGTTCTGTTGTGTCTTTTAAGGCAAGGTCTCACCTGACCGTCGGCTCCAGCGCTGGGTGCCCATTGCGGCAAGCGACGTGTCACATCAGACCTCCGGCAGGGCGTCCTGATCGGACGCTCCGACAATTCCAAGGCCAATATCTTCCGAATGGGCGATGACCTGTCCCGGTGTCAAAAGCAGCAATCCGTAGGCGGCCGGTTCGGCCACCGACAGCGTTGAATCCGGGTCGTCGAGGTCCAGCAGTCCCTGATGACAGGTGCTTTTGAAGATCGTGAAGGGGACGCCACGCGCGACACCCGATACCGTGCGGTGGAGGTGCCCGCACACAAGATGGGCGCTGGTGGGCGCGAGCAACGACAAAAGCGTCTCACCATTGGTCAGCCGGATCGGATCCATGCCCGCGATCCCCACCGTCATCGGAGGATGATGGGCAAACACCACGGGCTGCCGTCCGTCTGCGCCATCTAAGGCCGCCTTCAGCCAAGCGAGCCGTCTGTCACACAACCTGCCCGCATGCGGCGGATCAGGTGCGTCATCGAACGTATCCAGTAAGATCAATCGGTGACCACCAAGATCGATGACCTGCTGGACATGACCGTCTGGCGTCACCGGGTGCTTTGGAAAAACCGATCGAAAGGTCGCGCGATTGTCGTGATTGCCAAGCATCAGGTGGACCGGGCTGGGGCAGGTGCGCAGGACATCCCGAAGCACCTCGTATTCCTCAACCCGGCCGGAATGGGTGAGGTCGCCCGTCAGGATCACAGCGGCTGCATCGGGATGCGCTGATGTCGCAGCCTGCAACGCCTCCTCGAAGCGGGTGACCGGATCAAGCCCGATAATGGTGCCGCCCCGCGCCTTGAGGTGCAGATCCGTGAGGACGAGGACCTTCTTCATTGAGCGGTGAACCCGGTCAGTTCCACTCCGCGGGCACCGGCGCTGGCGACAACAGGGCGCTGATCTGCGCGGCTTGAGCGGCGGGCAAGGTCGGCACAATGACCCGCGTCGTGTAGTGGCCGTACAGCAGCCCATCCGCCCCGCTCAACGCCCAATCGCGCACCATGTCTTGTGTGAACGACACCGGGTCACCCGCATTGAGATTGCCCATGAAGTTCGGCTGGTTGGCCAGAAGCCCCGCCATCTGGCCGCCGCCCTGATCGAGGAACGGGCCCACCCAGATGACTTCGACCCCATCATTGCCAACATCAAACGCCACTTTGACCGACGCACCGGGGGACCCGAACCCTTCGGCATCGGTCACATTGCTGAGAAACAGCGCAAGCGTCTGACGGGCCTCTGCCTGGGCGGCGTTCATCACCGGATCGTCCGTCCCGAACTGAGTGACCGGGTCGCCCTCTTGGGTGATGCCCTGAGCGGGTATCAGCAGGGGCAGGGTGGCGATGGCGGCGGCGATAAGTGTTCGGATCATGATCTCTCCCTCGTTATGGCGGCAGAATGGCGGGCGGCGATCCGGGGCGCAAGAGGTGATCAGCGTGCGTATTCGATCAGGTCCCAGCGGTTGCCGAAGGGGTCGCGGAACACCGCGACCGTGCCATAAGGCTCATGTCGTGGGTCCTCTTCGAAGAGGACCCCGCGCTTTTTGAAAAGCGCGTGGTCGCGCGCGAAATCATCGGTTTCCAGAAACAGCCAAACGCGTCCGCCCCCTTGATGGCCAATGGCCGCGCGCTGGTCTTCGGTAGCGGCCTGCGCCAGCAGAAACCCGGTCTCCGCCCCTTTGGGCGCGACCCGCACCCAGCGTTTGCCGCCGCCCTGGTCCGTGTCTTCCAAAAGGTCAAAGCCCAGCGTTTCCACGAAAAAGGCGATGCCCTCCGCGTAAGACGGCACCAGAATGGACAGAAGCGACAGACGTTGCATGTCAGCGGGTCTTCGAAGACCCGCACCGCCCGAACCGAGCGGAGACGGGATTTTGAAATCCCGTCACTCCAGCTCAACCAGCAGGTCCTTGGCGTCGATCTGGCCACCGGCGCTCACGTGGACCGCTTTGACCACCGCGTCGCGCTCGGCATGCAGGCCGGTTTCCATCTTCATCGCTTCAATGGTCAGCAACAGATCGCCCTCATTGACCTTCTGGCCTGCTGTCACGGCAATCGACGCAACAACCCCCGGCATCGGCGCGCCAATGTGGTTGTCGTTGCCGGTTTCGGCCTTGGCGCGCTGCACCGTGCTGGCCTTCACCAACCGATCCGGCACGCGGATCGTGCGGGGCTGGCCGTTAAGCTCAAAGAAAACCTTTACTTCGCCTTCTTCATTGGTCTCGGCCACCGCTTGCATCCGGATTTCCAGCGTCTTGCCGGGATCGATCTCTGCCGTGATCTCTTCCCCCGGCTCCATGCCGTAAAAGAACGTCCGCGTGGGCAGGGTCCGCACGGGGCCGTAGGTCTCATGCCGCTGGGCGTAATCGGTGAACACCTTTGGATACATCAGGTAGCCGTTGAGATCCTCATCATCGATTTCTGCCCCGTCGAGCTTTGCCGACAGCTCCTTGCGAACCTCTTCAAGATCGACCGGAGGCAAGTGTTTCCCAGGACGGTCGGTGGTCGGCTTTTCGCCCTTCAGCACCTTCTTCTGGATCGCCTTCGGCCATCCGCCCGGAGGCTGACCGAGCGAGCCCTTGAGCATATCGACGACAGAATCCGGGAACACCACATCGGTCTTTGGGTCTTCCACGTCATCACGGCTGAGCCCTTGGCTCACCATCATCAGCGCCATGTCGCCCACGACTTTGGAGGACGGCGTCACCTTCACGATATCGCCGAACATCTGGTTCACATCGGCATAGGCCTGCGCCACCTCGTGCCAGCGCTCTTCCAGTCCCAGCGACCGTGCTTGCGCCTTGAGGTTGGTGAACTGCCCGCCGGGCATTTCGTGCAAATACACCTCAGAGGCGGGGGCCTGCAGGCCGCTCTCGAACGCGGCGTAATGGGCGCGCACGGTTTCCCAGTAGTTCGAAATCTCACGGATCGCGCCCACATCCAGCCCGGTGTCGCGGTCGGTGTGCCGCAACCCTTCGACGATCGACCCCAGCGTCGGCTGGGACGTGTTGCCAGACAACGCGTCCATGGCGGCATCAATACAATCGACGCCAGCAGCAGAGGCCGCCATCACGGTCGCAATCGCAGCACCGGACGTGTCGTGGGTGTGGAAGTGGATCGGCAATCCGACCTCTTCCTTCAGCGCTTTGATCAGCTGGGTCGCGGCCTGTGGTTTCAGCAGGCCGGCCATGTCTTTCAGGCCAAGGACGTGCGCGCCCGCCGCCTCAAGCTCTTTCGCCATGCCGACATAGTATTTGACGTCATACTTGGACCGCGCCGGGTCATTGATGTCGCCGGTGTAGCAGATCGTGCCTTCGCAGACCTTATTCGCCGCAACCACAGCGTCCATCGCAACGCGCATGTTTTCCACCCAGTTGAGGCTGTCGAACACGCGGAAGACGTCAACGCCGGACGTCGCCGCCTGCCGCACGAATTCCTGCACCACGTTATCCGGGTAATTGGTGTAGCCCACGCCGTTGGACGCGCGCAGCAGCATCTGCGTCATGATGTTGGGCATCTTCGTACGGATGTCGCGCAGGCGTTGCCATGGGCATTCCTGCAAGAACCGGTAGGCCACATCGAACGTCGCACCGCCCCAGCATTCCACCGAGAAGAGCTTGTCCATGTTCGCCGCATAGGTCGGCGCCACCCGGATCATATCGATCGAGCGCATGCGGGTCGCGAGCAGCGATTGGTGCCCGTCGCGCATCGTCGTGTCAGTGATAAGCAGTTGTTTCTGATCGCGCATCCAGTCGGCCACGGCCTCTGGCCCGAATTCGTCCAGAATGTTGCGTGTGCCGGGAGTGATCTTGTCCGTCTTCGGCTCAGGCGCGCGGGGCGGCAGCGCCTCTGCGCCCGGTTTCGGGCGACCTTGAGTTTCGGGATGCCCGTTGACGGTGATGTCGGCGATGTAGGTCAGGATCTTCGTCGCGCGGTCGCGGCGCGGTTTGAAATCAAACAGCTCCGGCGTCTCGTCGATGAACTTGGTGTGGTATTCGTAATTCAAGAACGTCGGGTGCTTGAGCAGGTTTTCCACGAAGGCGATGTTGGTGCTGACCCCGCGAATACGGAATTCCCGCAGCGCCCGGTCCATCCGGGCAATCGCGGCTTCCGGCGTCGGCGCCCAGGCGGTGACTTTTTCCAACAGCGAGTCGTAATAGCGGGTGATCACAGCGCCCGAATAGGCCGTGCCACCGTCCAGACGGATGCCCATACCCGTGGCAGAGCGATAGGTCTGGATGCGGCCGTAATCAGGAATGAAGTTGTTGGACGGATCTTCCGTCGTCACACGGGTCTGCAGCGCATGACCGTCGAGCTTCACGTCATACTGTGACGCACAGCCCGTGGCCTCAATGAGCGACTTGCCCTCGGCGATCTTGATCTGCGCTTGCACGATGTCGATGCCGGTGACTTCTTCGGTGACGGTGTGTTCGACTTGCACACGCGGGTTTACCTCGATGAAGTAGAACTCACCCGTTTCCATATCCATCAGGAATTCGACCGTGCCGGCACATTCGTAATTGACGTGTTCGCAGATTTTCTTGCCGAGGTTACACAGCTGTTCGCGCTGGGCACCCGACAGATACGGGGCAGGGGCGCGTTCCACGACCTTCTGGTTGCGGCGCTGGACCGAACAATCACGCTCCCACAGATGGTAGATGTTTCCCTGCGTGTCGCCGAGGATCTGAACCTCAACGTGGCGCGCCTTGAGGATCATCTTTTCCAGATAGCCTTCGCCATTGCCGAACGCGGCTTCGGCCTCACGGCGGCCTTCAAGGACTTTCTCTTCCAGCTCATCCTCGGACATGATCGGGCGCATGCCACGGCCGCCACCGCCCCAAGAGGCTTTGAGCATCAGCGGATAACCGATCTCTTTGGCCTCTTTCTTGATCGCGGCCATGTCATCGCCCAGCACATCCGTGGCTGGGATCACCGGCACGCCAGCCTCAATCGCGACGCGGCGGGCGCTGGCCTTGTCGCCCAAGGCGCGCATGGTTTCGGCCTTGGGGCCGATGAAGGTGATGCCATTGGCGGCACAGGCGTCCACAAGATCGGGGTTTTCCGACAGCAGGCCATAGCCGGGGTGGATCGCGTCAGCGCCGCTTTCCTTGGCCACGCGAATGATCTCATCAATGGCCAGGTAGGCGGCAACGGGGCCGAGGCCTTCGCCAATCCGGTAGGCTTCGTCCGCCTTGAACCGGTGCAGGCCCAACTTGTCCTCTTCGGCAAACACCGCGACGGTTTTCTTACCCATCTCATTGGCGGCCCGCATGATCCGGATTGCGATCTCTCCGCGGTTCGCGATGAGGATTTTCTTGAATTCGGCCATGAAGATGCCCCCCGAAGGCGTAGGATTATTTTGCAGTTGCGGCATTTATGGGAAAAACAGACGCTAAGTAAACACGCAGAACTGGGTAGAAGATGGGAACGGTTCGGTGCGGCGCGGTGTTGGGACGGCAGACAACTGCAAACACAGGACGAAGAAACATGGCGCGATTTGACGGCAAACGTATTCTCATAACGGGCGGCACATCTGGCATCGGCTTTGCGACCGCGCGGCGGATCGTGGACGAGGGCGGCGAGGTTGCTGTCACCGGCACGACGCAAGACCACCTCGATGAGGCAGGGCGGACGTTGCCGTCAGGCTCACTGGTGTTGCGCAACGATGCCTCTGATCCGGCAGAGG
>JBCBCS010000204.1:0-6032 GCA_038530475.1 Pseudomonadota bacterium | reverse complement strand
TCGTCGGTCAAGCTGACGATGATCCCAGCAACGACGCGACTGAGCCTTTCCTGGCCGTGCAAGAGACAGCACCCGAAGCTGATGTCGCTGAAGCCGCCGATCTGGTTGAGGAGTTCGATGCTCACGTCGCCGAAATCGAGGCCGAAACACCGGCTGAGGAAGACGTTTCGGACGATCCCCACGCTGGGGCGTCCAAGGATGAGGCTGAGGATGAGGCTGGTCCGTCCGACATGATCTCTCGCGTGATGCAGACCCAATCCGATGCAGAAGAAGCAGCGGAGGCTCCATCCGAGGAGGTTTCGGAAGAGGCTTCTGACGCAGCCCCACAAGTTCGCATCGTGCGCATGAAGCGGGCCGACTTCGAAGCGGCGCAGCGCGCCACCGCCGAGCCGGAAACGCCGGCACCGGATTTCGGGTTGCTGGACGGGGCAGAAGACCTTGATGAGTATCTCGAGGACAGCGACTACACAGATGCGGGGCTCGAGAGCACCGAGATTGATCTCGATCTTCAGAATGCTTTGGCTGCGGCCGATTTGGACGTCAGCGAGGATCTGGAACAAGTGTCGGACGCCGACGTAGCGGAAGATGGATCTGCTGACGCTGAAGACGAGGTTGAAGCCGCCGAAGCCCACGATGATGCGAGCGAAGACGCGTTCGATGAAGCGACGTCAGACGCCCAAGACGCAGACGAAGCCGCTGCGGATGACGCATCGGCCTTCCCCGCGGAAGAACACGACGTCGATGGCGCCGCGCTTGATCGGCTGATGTCTGAAGCTGACGCAAAAATGGAAGAGCCGGAGGGCAGCCGCCGCCGGGACGCCATTGCCCAGCTCAAGGCCGCCGTCGCCGCCAAGGAAGCCGCCCGTCAGGTCGGCGACGATGATGACGACGATGCAGATGTCGAGAACGCGTTCCGCAATGACCTGAGCGAAGCAGTAGAGCAGGACAGCCCTGCCCCGCGGCCGCGCCCGGTCGTGCGCCCGGTCGGTGCCCGCACCGAACGCCCGCGTCCCGCCCCGCTCAAGCTCGTCGCCGCCCAGCGCGTCGACCTGCCGGCCCCCGAGCCGCGCGACACGCCTGTGCGTCCGCGCCGCGTGGCCGCACCGACAGCGGAACTGCGCGCCAAGGAAGCAGGCTCCTTTGCGGAGTTTGCGGACAAGATGGGCGCCACGGAACTGCCGGACCTGCTCGAGGCCGCCGCCGCCTACACCGCCTTCGTCGAAGGCGCGGATGAGTTCTCCCGCCCGCAATTGTTGCGCCGGGTCCGCGCCATCACCGATGGTGAATTCAATCGCGAAGACGGATTGCGCTCCTTCACCGACTTGCTGCGCGCCGGACGGTTCACCAAGGTGCGCAATGGCCGGTTCCAAGTGGCAGACGACACCCGCTTCAAGCCGGACCGTCAGGCCAGCTGATAGCCCACCGCATAAAATACGAAACGGCGCGAGCATCCCTCGCGCCGTTTTTTATGTCGTACACGGCACTGCGTCTTTGGTTCTCAAATATGCCAATGCAACCGAGGCACCCGAGCAATCCCCGCTATTGGAAGGGCTCACCTGTCAACACGCTCCAAAATCATGCGCCGCGCAGCGGCCCAATCAGATCAGTCTTGCGCGTCAGGATCCGGTTGTCCGACCCCTTTGAAGATGAACTTGAACGGCATCGCCCAAAGCAGCCCCAACCCAATGTAGATCGCGAGTTCCACCCAGAGCGGGGGGCGTTCCATGGGATCGGGATACAGCCAATTCAGCACCGAAACGGTCAAAACCACATAGACCGGCAGTCCCACCAACAGGATAACCAGCGCCCAGCGCTTTCGGGCTTTGTGGGTCAGGGCCATGCCTCGCCTCCGGGTTGCTGCGGGACCGCGTCAGTCCGCGAACGGGTCGGTCACGAGGATCGTGTCCTCCCGCTCGGGTGAAGTCGAAAGTAGCGCCACGGGGCACTGGATCAACTCTTCCACCCGGCGCACGTACTTGATCGCTTCGGCAGGCAAGTCTGCCCAGGACCGTGCCCCTTCGGTGCTATCCGACCAGCCCGGCATCTCCTCATAGATCGGGGTGCACCGGGCCTGCTGATCGGCCGCCGTCGGCAGATAATCCAGCCGTTCGCCATCCAGATCGTAGCCAACACAAATCTTCAGCGTCTCGAACCCATCGAGCACATCGAGCTTTGTCAGACAAATGCCGTTGATCCCCGAAATCGCACAGGTCTGGCGCACCAGCGCGGCGTCAAACCATCCGCAGCGTCGCTTGCGGCCTGTGGTCGTGCCGAATTCATGCCCGCGCTCACCCAGACGCTGGCCATCCGCATCCTCAAGCTCTGTCGGGAATGGGCCTTCGCCCACGCGGGTGGTGTAGGCCTTGACGATCCCCAGCACATAATCGACCGAGTTTGGCCCCATGCCCACGCCCGTCGCCGCCTGTCCCGCGATCACGTTTGATGAGGTCACGAATGGATAGGTGCCGAAATCTATGTCCAGCAACGCGCCCTGCGCCCCTTCGAACAGGATCCGCTTGCCCGCCTTGCGCTTTTCGCTGAGCACCTTCCAAACCGGGGCAGCGAAGGGCAGGATTTGCGGCGCAATCTCTTTGAGTGCCGCAATCAGGCCGTCACGATCGATCGGCTCGAGCCCAAGTCCTTTACGCAGCGCATTGTGGTGCACCAAAGCGCGGTCCACGCGCAGCTCAAGCGTGGCGTCGTCCGCAAGGTCAGCAACCCGGATCACGCGGCGTCCAACTTTGTCTTCATAGCAGGGGCCGATCCCGCGACCGGTTGTGCCGATCTTGGCCACCGAATTCTGGTTTTCGCGGGCGCGGTCCAATTCGCCGTGGAACGGCAGGATCAGCGGCGTGTTCTCAGCGATCATCAGATTCTCGGGGGAGATGTCGACGCCCTGCTCGCGGATACCAGCGATTTCATTGAGCAGATGCCAAGGATCAAGCACCACACCGTTGCCGATGACGCTGAGCTTGCCGCCACGGACAACACCGGATGGCAACGCGTGCAGTTTATAGACCTTGCCATCGATGACCAACGTGTGACCCGCATTGTGACCGCCCTGAAAACGCGCGACCACGTCCGCCCGCTCGCTAAGCCAATCCACGATCTTGCCTTTGCCTTCGTCGCCCCACTGCGCGCCGACAACCACCACGTTCGCCATGTCTTCCGTCCCTTACCTATCGATGCACGGGACTATCCCCCGCGACCGCGGACCTCTTAGGCGATTGTGGGCGGGGGGGAAAGCGCCCAATTCGCCCCGTGCCTGAATGCCAGATGCTCGGCTTTAGGGTTGCGAGCCCTGTCATTCGCTTCTACATACCGCGAAACACTCATCCAGAGGCCTGCCGCGATGGAAAACGTCGTTCTTGTCATCCACCTTTTGCTTGCTCTGGCGCTGATCGGCGTCGTGTTGCTCCAGCGCTCCGAAGGCGGTGGCCTTGGCATTGGCGGCGGTGGTGGCGGCGGCGGCGTCATGTCAGGACGCTCGGCTGCGACGGCTCTGGGAAAACTGACTTGGCTTCTGGCCATTGCATTCATCTGCACCTCTGTGACGCTGACGATCATTGCGGCACAGCAGGCCAGCGACAGTTCTGTGGTGCAGGATGGCAACCTGTTGCCACCCGCAACCAGCGACGCAGACGACGCGCCAAGCGCAGGTGACAGCCTTCTTCCGCCTACGGTGGAAGACGCCGATACGCTGCTTCCGTCCGCAGACTGACCTTTCTGCAAGGGCCACAAGGTTTTGCGCGCTACGGGGGCGCGCTTACAGGATATTGCGATTCAGGTGCGGTTTTTCGGGCATGACCCGTTGCTTTGCCTGTGCGAATCCCACTACACTTAAATCCCGTGATGCATGGTAATTGGGCGTGTCGCCCGGTGCTTGACCAGACCAATTAGACGACTTCGCGGGGGATTTCCGATACATGGCGCGCTTTGTTTTCATCACCGGTGGTGTTGTGTCTTCGCTTGGCAAAGGCCTCGCTTCGGCGGCATTGGGGGCATTGCTGCAAGCCCGTGGGTTCTCGGTCCGGCTGCGCAAGCTCGATCCTTACCTCAACGTCGATCCCGGCACGATGAGTCCGTTTGAACATGGCGAAGTCTTCGTCACCGACGATGGTGCGGAAACCGACCTCGACCTCGGACATTACGAGCGATTCACCGGCGTTCCGGCGCGGATGACGGATTCCGTCTCATCGGGGCGGATCTATTCCAACGTGCTGGAGAAAGAGCGCCGGGGCGACTACCTCGGCAAGACCATTCAGGTGGTTCCGCATGTTACCAATGAAATCAAGGACTTCATCGCCATCGGTGAAGATGAGGTTGATTTCATGCTCTGTGAGATTGGCGGCACCGTCGGCGACATCGAAGGCCTGCCGTTCTTCGAAGCCATCCGTCAGTTCAGCCACGACAAGCCCCGCGGGGAGTGCATTTTCATGCACCTCACGCTGTTGCCCTATCTGGCCGCCAGCGGCGAGTTGAAGACGAAGCCCACACAACACTCGGTCAAGGAACTCCAAAGCATCGGGATCGCGCCAGACGTGCTGGTCTGCCGGTCGGAACAACCGATCCCGGAGCGGGAGCGTGAGAAGATCGCGCTGTTCTGTAATGTCCGCAAAGAGGCTGTCGTTGCCGCCTATGATCTGAACTCCATCTATGAAGCGCCGCTTGCCTACCACGAACAAGGCTTGGATCAGGCGGTGCTCGATGCCTTCAACATCTCCCCCGCGCCACAGCCCAACCTTGCCAAGTGGCACGACGTCAAGGACCGCATTCACAACACCGACGGGGAGGTGAACGTCGCGATCGTCGGAAAATACACCCAGCTTGAAGACGCGTATAAATCGATCAAGGAGGCGCTGACCCATGGCGGGATGGCCAACCGGGTGAAAGTGAACGTGTCCTGGGTCGATGCAGAGGTCTTCGACCGCGAAGACGCGGCGCCGCATCTGGAAGGCTATCACGCGATCCTTGTGCCCGGCGGTTTTGGCGAGCGTGGGACAGAAGGCAAGATCAAGGCGGCAGAATTCGCCCGCACCCGCCAGATCCCCTATCTGGGCATCTGCCTTGGCATGCAGATGGCCGTGATCGAGGCCGCGCGGAACGTGGCTGGTCTGCGCGAAGCGGGATCGGAAGAATTCGATCACGAAGCGGGCAAGAAGCGGTTTGAACCGGTGGTCTACCACCTCAAGGAATGGGTGCAGGGCAACCACAAGGTCAAGCGCAAGGCCAGCGACGACAAGGGCGGAACCATGCGCCTTGGCGCCTATGATGCGACGCTGACGGAAGGGTCGAAAGTGGCTGAGGTTTATGGCGCGCGGGCCATCGAAGAGCGTCACCGTCACCGGTATGAGGTCGACATCAAATACCGCGAAAAACTGGAAGGCGCTGGCTTGTGTTTTTCGGGCATGTCGCCAGACGGCAAGCTGCCAGAGATTGTCGAATGGACCGATCATCCGTGGTTCATCGGCGTGCAGTTCCACCCGGAGCTCAAATCAAAGCCGTTCGATCCGCATCCGCTGTTCGCCGATTTCGTGCGGGCTGCGGTTGAGACGTCGCGATTGGTCTGAATTCAGGGGTTTCGAATTTGCTTCGCAAATCCGACCGGGTCCAATTTTTGGTAAAAATTGGGCCGCTGCGCGGCGATTAAGATTGAGTATTTGAGAACCAAAGACAGGAGGGGCGTCTGTGCTGTCCTACCAGCATCTTTACCATGCGGGGAATTTGGCGGACGTCCACAAGCACAGCGCGTTGGCGTGGATGCTGAATTATCTGACGCGCAAGGATAAGCCGCTCAGCTATCTGGAGACCCATGCGGGCCGTGGCCTTTATGATCTTGCGTCGGATGAGGCCAGCAAGACCGGTGAAGCGGCTGCTGGAATTGGTGCGCTTGGTGATCGGTTTTCCAATCATCCCTATGGCGCTGTCATCGCAGCGGTCCGGGCGGGCAATGGCGCGTCCGCCTATCCCGGCTCGCCCCTCATTGCGGCACATCTGCTGCGCTCGGACGACCAGATGCATCTTGCAGAACT
>JBCBCS010000203.1:0-6073 GCA_038530475.1 Pseudomonadota bacterium | reverse complement strand
GTTGAGGTCGGACATGCTCAAGGGTAAGCAGGGCCGCTTCCGCCAGAACCTTCTGGGTAAGCGCGTCGACTTCTCGGGCCGTTCGGTCATTGTGACGGGGCCGGAACTGAAGCTGCATCAGTGCGGTTTGCCCAAGAAGATGGCGCTCGAACTCTTCAAGCCGTTCATCTATTCGCGGCTTGAGGCGAAGGGTCTGTCCTCAACCGTCAAGCAAGCCAAAAAGCTGGTCGAAAAAGAGCGTCCCGAGGTGTGGGATATCCTCGATGAGGTCATCCGCGAACACCCGGTCATGCTGAACCGTGCGCCGACGCTGCACCGTCTTGGCATTCAAGCGTTCGAACCCGTGCTGATCGAAGGCAAGGCCATCCAGCTGCACCCGCTCGTGTGTTCGGCGTTCAACGCGGACTTCGACGGCGACCAGATGGCCGTTCACGTGCCGCTGTCGCTTGAGGCACAGCTCGAAGCGCGTGTTCTGATGATGTCCACGAACAACGTTCTGTCGCCTGCCAACGGTGCGCCGATCATCGTGCCGTCACAGGACATGATCCTTGGTCTTTACTACACGACCATCGAACGCGCTGGCATGAAGGGCGAAGGCATGACCTTTGGCTCCGTCGAAGAGGTTGAGCATGCTCTGGCCTCCGGTGAAGTGCACCTGCACGCCAAGATCCAGGCTCGCGTCCCGCAGATCGATGCGGAAGGCAATGAGGTCATGCAGCGGTTCGAAACCACGCCGGGCCGTGTGCGCCTTGGCGCGCTCCTGCCGCTCAACAACAAGGCCCCGTTCGATCTGGTGAACCGTCTGCTGCGCAAGAAAGAAGTGCAGCAGGTCATCGACACCGTCTACCGCTACTGCGGCCAGAAGGAATCCGTGATCTTCTGTGACCAGATCATGACCATGGGCTTCCGCGAAGCCTTCCGTGCCGGCATCTCGTTCGGCAAGGACGACATGGTGATCCCAGACGCCAAGTGGGAGCTTGTGAACGAGACCCGCGAGCAGGTGAAAGACTTTGAACAGCAGTACATGGACGGCCTGATCACTCAGGGCGAAAAGTACAACAAAGTCGTCGATGCCTGGTCGAAGTCCAACGACAAGGTCACCGAGGCGATGATGTCCACCATCTCGACCGCTGGCACGGATGAGGACGGCGCTGAGCAAGAGCCAAACTCGGTCTACATGATGGCCCATTCCGGTGCCCGTGGTTCTGTCACGCAGATGAAGCAGCTGGGCGGCATGCGCGGCCTGATGGCCAAGCCGAATGGTGAGATCATCGAAACGCCGATCATCTCGAACTTTAAGGAAGGTCTGACCGTGTTGGAGTACTTCAACTCCACCCACGGCGCCCGGAAGGGTCTGTCGGACACCGCCTTGAAGACCGCGAACTCCGGTTACCTGACCCGTCGTCTGGTGGACGTGGCCCAGGACTGCATCGTGCGTGAGCTTGATTGTGGAACCGAGCGTGCGATCACCGCAGAAGCCGCCGTGAATGACGGTGAGGTTGTGTCGTCCCTGGGCGAACGCATCCTTGGCCGCGTGTCGGCTGACGATGTGACGGCACCGGGCAGCGACGATATCCTCGTCAAAGCAGGTGAGCTCATCGACGAACGCACCGCAGACAGCATCGAAGCCGCTGGCGTGCAGAAAATGCGTATCCGCAGCCCGCTGACCTGTGAAAGCGAAGATGGCGTCTGCGCCATGTGCTACGGTCGTGACCTTGCACGCGGCACGCGGGTGAACATCGGCGAAGCGGTCGGCATCATCGCCGCCCAATCCATCGGTGAACCCGGCACACAGCTGACGATGCGGACCTTCCACATCGGCGGTGTTGCGCAGGGTGGTCAGCAGTCGTTCCTTGAGGCGTCGTCTGACGGCAAGGTCGAGTTCCGCAATGCCAACATTCTTGAGAATGAGGCAGGCGAACAGATCGTCATGGGCCGCAACATGGTCCTCGCCATCATGGACGAGAACGGTGAAGAGCGTGCCAACCACAAGGTCGGCTATGGCTCCAAGGTGTTCGTCAAGGACGGCGCGGCGATCGCGCGTGGCGACAAGATGTTCGAATGGGATCCGTATACCCTGCCGATCATCGCCGAAGCTGCTGGTACGATCCGCTATGTCGACCTCGTGAACGGCATCGCCGTGCGCGAAGACACCGACGATGCGACGGGCATGACCCAGAAGATCGTGACGGATTGGCGCTCTGTGCCGAAAGGCAATGAGCTGAAGCCTGAAATCCTCGTTGTCGGGGATGATGGTGAGCCGATGCGCAACGAAGCCGGCAACCCGGTGACCTATCCGATGTCCGTGGACGCGATCCTCTCTGTCGAAGACGGCCAGAAGATCGCAGCCGGTGACGTGGTCGCGCGTATTCCGCGCGAAGGTGCGAAGACGAAGGACATCACCGGTGGTCTGCCGCGTGTGGCCGAACTCTTCGAAGCACGTCGTCCGAAGGATCACGCGATCATCGCGGAAATCGACGGCTATGTGCGCTTTGGCAAGGACTACAAGAACAAGCGTCGCATCGCGATCGAGAGTTCCGAGGATCCGGACACCAAGGTCGAATACATGGTGCCCAAGGGCAAGCACATCCCAGTGCAGGAAGGCGACTTCGTGCAGAAGGGTGACTACATCATGGACGGCAACCCGGCGCCGCATGATATCCTTGCCATCATGGGTGTCGAAGCGCTCGCCGATTACATGATCGACGAAGTGCAGGACGTGTATCGACTGCAGGGCGTGAAGATCAACGACAAGCACATCGAGGTGATCGTGCGTCAAATGCTCCAGAAGTGGGAGATTTCTGACAGCGGTGACACGACGCTTCTGAAGGGTGAGAACGTCGATAAGGTTGAGTTCGACGAAGCCAATGCCAAGGCCATCGCTCGCGGTGGTCGTCCGGCAGAGGGTGAGCCGATCCTTTTGGGCATCACCAAGGCGTCGCTGCAAACCCGCAGCTTCATCTCGGCCGCGTCGTTCCAGGAAACGACACGGGTGCTGACGGAGGCCTCTGTTCAGGGCAAGCGCGACAAGCTCGTGGGCCTGAAAGAGAACGTCATCGTCGGTCGCCTGATCCCGGCCGGTACGGGCGGTGCGACACAGCGCGTGACCCGCATCGCGTCCGAGCGTGACAACGTCGTCATCCAGGCGCGCCGGGAAGAGGCCGAACAGGCCGCTGCTCTGGCCGCACCGACCGAGGACTCCATGGCAATGGACGACGTCGTCGGCGGCGACGAGTTCGACACTCTGATCGTCGACACCGAAGAAAGCCGTGACGAGTAAGTCGACGTCTTCTTAAGAAATCAGAGGGCCGCCCCTGACCGGGGCGGCCTTTCTTATTTGTCCGCCAGTTCTGGCTGCAAATAGGCCTCGGGATAGCGCGGAGAGGTGGGGCCCAACGGCACCGTCTTGTTCCACGAATTGCCGAAATAGCCTTGGCGACAATACACCAGAGAATTGCTCTCTGGCACACCGGGCAGGGCATAAACGCGGCAGAGCCAGCGCCATAAATATGGGTAATCCAAAACGCGGGCGCCGTTCAGCTTCATCCGCACATAGTAAACCGGATCATGACGGTAGAGCGTCGGGAAGAGCCGCAGATCAGCCTCGGTAAAGCCATCGCCCGTCAGAAACGCGCGCCCGTCAGACATCAGGTCATTCAGCCACGCCAAAGCCTCAAAATAGGCCTCGAAGGCTGCCGCATAGACCGACTGATCAGATGAAAACCCCGCTTTGTAGGCGCCATTGTTGATGTCGGTGTAGATCCGCGTGTTGAGGGCGTCGATCTCTTCGGCCAAGGCGTCCGGATACAGAGCGATGCCGTTGCCCCCCAAAGCCCCAGCATATGCGCCCAGCATCCGCATAATGTCGGCGCTTTCGTTGGTGACAATCCGTTTGGCCTTCTTGTCGTAAAGCACAGGCAACGATTTTTCCTCCGACCCCTCAGCTTCATAGAGGGCTTTGGCGTAGCGATGACCCTCACCGCTCGCGGTCTCCCACGTGCATTCTTCCAGGGTCGCGCCGGTCAGGGTGGCAATCTTGGTTGGATCGAAGGTCCAAAGATTGTCCTCTCGGTTGGGGAAAGCGACGTCGAGGCTGATGGCGTTCTGCAAACCCAGAACATTCCGCGCCAGTGTGACCCGGTGGCACCACGGGCAGTTCAGCGCGACGAAAAGGTGGTAACGCCCCGCCACGGCCGGAAACGCATCGGTGCCCAGCCACCCACGAAAGCCGCTTTGGCCGCGCACGAACTCGCCCTTCGCACGGCGGGCGTCTGCATTGCTCTGGCTTTCTTCAATGGATCGGTCAGTCATGGCACGGCTCCTTTGCGGCCATCTTACCGTGGTGACACTTTCTGGATAGCGCACGCTCCGCACAGAGGGTTCCTCGTCTGCGCAGGGTGGACGCTGGGGCCGGTTTGTGGTTCCTGCATCCGATGTCCCTCTCCGACAACATGCGTGCTGCGCTCCTGATCATGACGTCGATGACCGCCTTCACGGTCAACGACGCATTGATGAAGCTTGCCGCACCCGGGCTGCCATTCTTCCAACAAGTCTTTTTGCGCGGCTGCCTGATCACGCTGGGTCTGTTTCTTCTTACCTTGCATTGGAGGGAGCTGGGCGGGCGGATCGCGGGCCGTGACCGCGGGCTCATCGCTCTGCGCACGCTGGCCGAGGCGCTGGGCACGGTGTTCTTCCTTACAGCGCTTTTCAACATGGAACTCGCCAACCTCTCGGCCATTTTGCAGGCCTTACCGCTGACCGTCACCCTTGCTGCGGCCCTCTTTCTGGGGGAAGCAGTCGGGTGGCGCCGGGTGGTGGCGATCCTTGTGGGTTTCGTCGGAGTGGCGATCATCATCCGGCCGGGCATGGATGGCTTCACGGTCTATTCGCTTTATGGTCTCGCGGCTGTCGCCGCCGTCACCGTCCGCGATCTTGCAGCGCGACGGCTGAGCACCACGGTCCCGTCCAGCCGGGTGGCATTGTCCGCAGCAATCGGGGTGACAGCCTTGGCCGGACTGGGGTCGCTGATGGAGGGGGAGGTCTGGGTGACACCCAACTTGACGCAGGCCACCCTGGTCTCCGCCGCAGCAGCAACGTTGATGATCGGGTATCTCGCGGCCGTCGCCGGAATGCGGCAGGGGGAGATCGGATTTGTTGCGCCCTTCCGCTACACGTCACTTCTTGTTGCGCTGCTGCTTGGGTTCTTTGTCTTTGGCGATTGGCCAGATGCGCTCACGATGCTTGGCGCGGCCATCGTTGTGGCGACCGGGCTCTTCACGCTTTACCGCGAACGGACTGCGAAATTGCCCTCCAGCGGCCTTTCGGCCAAGGCCGGGCGGCTGCGGTGAGGCGCTGTTGACACCCCAAGGGAGTCCCCCTATAGAGCGCGCAACTTGATCGGGGCGAGGGCTCCGTCAGGCATCATAATTCGGCTACTCAAGATCCGCCCTACTGCTGGACCGATCCTCTGATAACCAACCGCTCCGTATGCTCCGGTAAGGCTGCGACAGCGGGTCGTTGTGTTTTGTGGACGCACAGGACACGTCAAATTGAACCACGCGGCCTTACCGCCGCAGCACATGTGTAGGAAACGGGAAAAACCCAATGCCAACGATCCAACAGCTGATCCGCAAACCGCGTCAGCCCAAAGTCAAACGCTCCAAGTCCCTCCACCTGGAAGGCAACCCACAAAAGCGCGGCGTCTGCACGCGCGTTTACACCACCACCCCGAAAAAGCCGAACTCCGCTATGCGGAAAGTTGCGAAGGTTCGCCTGACCAACGGCTTTGAGGTCATCAGCTACATCCCCGGTGAAAGCCACAACCTTCAGGAACACTCCGTGGTTCTGATCCGTGGCGGCCGTGTGAAAGACCTTCCGGGTGTGCGTTACCACATCCTCCGCGGTGTTCTGGATACCCAGGGCGTCAAAGACCGGAAACAGCGTCGCTCCAAGTACGGCGCGAAGCGTCCTAAGTAAGAGGAACATCAGATGTCACGTCGTCACGCCGCTGAAAAACGCGAAATCCTGCCCGACGCCAAATTTGGCGATAAGGTGCTGTCCAAATTCATGAACA
>JBCBCS010000202.1:0-6087 GCA_038530475.1 Pseudomonadota bacterium | reverse complement strand
CGGGTGGTGGAAGGTCGTATAGACCACCCCCGGCGATACGCGGTCGGTCACGGTGGCGCGCAACTGCGTCTCACCCGCGCGGCTGGCCAGACGCACATATTGCCTGTCATTGATGCCCCGCACTTCGGCGTCGTGGGGGTGAATTTCGAGAAGATCTTCTTCGTGCCACGCGCTATTCTCCGTCCGGCGGGTCTGCGCGCCGACGTTATACTGCGACAGGATGCGCCCGGTCGTCAGCAGCAGCGGGAAGCGCGGGCCGGTTTTCTCGTCCGTCGCCACATATTCGGTGACAATGAACTGCCCCTTGCCGCGCGCAAAGCCGTCGATGTGCATGATGGGCGAGCCATCGGGCTTGTCATCGTTGCACGGCCACTGGACCGATCCACGCTCTTCCAGCATCTCGTAGCTGACATTGGCGAAACCGGGTGTTGTCGCCGCAATCTCATCCATGATCTGGGACGGGTGCGTGTAGGTCCAGCCGGAGCCCATGGCATTGGCGAGCATCATGGTGATTTCCCAATCCGCGTAGCCATTGCAGGGCGCCATCACCTTGCGCACGCGGTTGATGCGGCGTTCGGCGTTGGTGAAGGTGCCGTCCTTTTCCAAGAACGTAGAGCCGGGAAAGAACACATGCGCGTAGTTCGCCGTTTCGTTCAGGAACAGGTCATGGACGATCACACACTCCATCGCCTCAAGCCCCGCTTTCACGTGCTTGGTGTCGGGGTCGGATTGCAGAATGTCTTCGCCCTGAATGTAGATGCCCTTGAAAGTGCCATCGACGGCGGCATCGAGCATGTTGGGAATGCGCAGACCCGGTTCGGGGTCGATCTTGGTGCCCCAGATCGCCTCAAACACGTCGCGGGTCGCGTCGTCGCTCACATGGCGGTAGCCCGGCAGTTCATGCGGGAAGCTCCCCATGTCGCAGGCCCCTTGCACGTTGTTCTGACCGCGCAGCGGGTTCACGCCGACGCCGTTGCGTCCAAGGTTGCCGGTCATCATCGCCAGGTTTGCGATGGCCATGACGGTGGTCGAGCCCTGGGAATGTTCGGTCACGCCGAGGCCGTAGTAGATCGAGCCGTTGCCACCCGTCGCGAACAGCCGTGCCGCCGCGCGGAGCTCTGCTGCGTTCACTCCGGTGAGCATCGCCGTCGCCTCAGGCGCATGGCGCGGATCGCTGATGAATTCGGCGTAATGCTGGAATTCGTCCCAATCGCAGCGCTCGCGGATGAAGCGTTCATCGATCAGCCCTTCGGTGACGATCACATGGGCGATGGACGACAAAACCGCGACGTTCGTGCCCGGCAACAGCGGCAAGTGGTGCTGTGCCTCGATATGGGCAGAGCGCACGATATCGGTGCGGCGCGGGTCAATCACGATCAGCTTGGCACCCTGACGCAGACGTTTCTTCAGGCGGGATGCAAAGACCGGGTGGCCATCTGTCGGGTTTGCGCCGATGATGATGACAACGTCCGTTTCCTCAACAGAATCAAAGTTCTGCGTCCCGGCACTCGTCCCGAAGGTCGTCTTCAATCCGTAGCCCGTGGGCGAGTGACAGACCCGTGCGCAGGTGTCGGTGTTATTATTGCCAAAGGTGGAGCGGATCAGCTTTTGCACCAGATAGGTTTCTTCATTGGTGCAACGGCTTGATGTGATGCCGCCGATGGATTTGACGCCATATTTGGCCTGCAGATCGCGTAGCTTTTTGGCGGTGTAGCTGATCGCCTCGTCCCACGACACTTCCTGCCAAGGGTCAGTGACCTTTTCGCGGATCATCGGGTTCAGGATCCGGTCGGAATGGTTGGCGTAACCCCAGGCAAACCGGCCTTTGACGCAGGAATGGCCCCGGTTCGCCTCACCGTGCTTGTAGGGGACCATGCGGACCAATTCGTCGCCGTTGAGTTCAGCCTTGAACGAACAACCGACCCCGCAATAGGCGCAGGTGGTCACGACGGACCGTTCGGGCGTCCCCATCTCAATGACAGACTTTTCCTGCAAGGTGGCCGTGGGGCAAGCCTGCACGCAGGCGCCACAGGACACGCAATCCGACGACATGAAATCATCGCCCGCCGCCCCGGCAGAGACGCGGGAATTGAAGCCGGAGCCTTCGATGGTCAGCGCAAAGGTCCCTTGCACTTCTTCGCAGGCACGCACGCAGCGCGAGCAGACGATGCATTTGGCCGGATCATAGGTGAAATACGGGTTGCTGTCGTCCTTGGGGATGAACTGGGCGTTGGGCGCACCGGCGTCAGACCGGGCCTCAAAATGGTTCGCCAACCCGCCACCAACCGGTGCCTCGTAGCGCACATCGCGCAGACCAACCATCCCGGCCATGTCCTGCAATTCGCAATCGCCATTGGCCGCACAGGTCAGGCAATCCAGCGGGTGATCCGAGATATAAAGCTCCATCACGCCCTTGCGGATCTTCTTCACCTTCTGGCTCTGGGTGCGCACCACCATCCCTTCCGCCACTGGCGTCGTGCAGGAGGCAGGCGTGCCGCGCCGGCCCTCGATCTCAACCACGCAAAGACGGCAGGACCCAAAGGCCTCAAGGTTGTCGGAGGCACAGAGTTTCGGCACCTGAATGCCCGCTTCCGCCGACGCCCGCATCACGCTGGTGCCCTCCGGAACCGTCACATCAAAGCCGTCGATGCTGAGCGTCACCGTCACGTCAGATTTGGACGCAGGCGTGCCCATGTCGATATCGCCATTGGGCAACCGGGTCGGGATGATAAAGTCCTTCACAACACCGCTCCTTCTTTCATCTTGGCCAATACAACTCCGGGGGTGCGGGGGCTGGCCCCCGCACGGTCGGATTTGCGTAGCAAATTCGATACAAATTGGACGCAATCGGATTTGCGCAGCAAATTCGAAACCGTGGTCATTCCGCAGCCTCCTTCACGCCGCCGAACTCTTCCGGAAAGGCCCGCAGAGCTGACAGCACCGGATAAGGCGTGAAGCCCCCCAAGGCGCAGAGCGAGCCGTCCTTCATCGTCTCGCACAGGTCTTCCAGCAGCTCGACCGCGTCCGCATCGCCTTGACCGATCCGGTCAATCGTCTCGACGCCACGGACCGCCCCGATCCGACACGGCGTGCACTTGCCGCAGCTTTCAACAGCACAGAACTCCATCGCGAACCGCGCCATGCCGAGCATGTCGGCACTGTCATCAAACACCACGATCCCCGCGTGCCCAATCAACCCGCCCTGCCCGTCGAATTCTTCGTAGCCAAAGGGCGTGTCAAACTTGTCGCGCGGCATATAGGCGCCGAGGGGCCCACCCACTTGCACGGCCTTCACAGGACGGCCCGACAACGTGCCACCCGCCACGGTCTCAACCAGATCGCCCAGCGGCAGGCCGAACGCGGTCTCGTACAGCCCTCCGTATTTCACGTTACCGGCGATCTGAATTGGGATCGTGCCCTTCGATCGGCCCAACCCGAAATCAGCGTAGTGTTGCGCGCCCTTCTCAAGGATCACCGGGACGGTCGCCAATGAAATCACGTTGTTCACGACCGTTGGACGGCCCAGGAAGCCTTCCAATGCGGGCAATGGCGGCTTGGCGCGTACCACCCCACGCTTGCCTTCGAGAGAGTTCAGAAGCGACGTTTCCTCACCGCAGACATAAGCCCCGGCGCCCACTCGGATCTCCATGTCAAACGCGCGGCCAGAGCCCAACACGTCCCCCCCCAGTATGTTCGCAGCACGGGCAAGACGCACAGCCTCTTCCATGATCTCGATCGCATCAGGGTATTCTGAACGCAGGTAGACGTAGCCCTTAGAGGCCTCCACGGCCAAACCGGCAATCGCCATGCCTTCGATCAGGGTGAAGGGGTCACCTTCCATGATCATCCGGTCGGCGAAGGTCCCGCTGTCGCCCTCATCCGCGTTGCAGACGATGTATTTCTGCGGGCCATCCGCCCCCAGAACCGTATTCCACTTGATGCCAGTCGGAAATCCTGCCCCGCCCCGACCCCGAAGGCCGGAGGTTGTGACTTCATCAACGATGTCTTGCGGCGTCATCTCGATAGCGCGGCGCAATCCCGCCAGACCGCCATGAGCTTCATAGTCTGTAGGCGACAAGGGATCGATCACACCGCATCGCTGGAACGTCAGACGGGTCTGTCCCTTCATCCAGTCAAGCTCTTCCACCAGCCCGAGCGAGGCCAGCTTGCCGTCCAGCAACGCGCCAGCCTGATCCGCGGTCACGGTACCATACCCAATGCGGCCCTCTGGCGTTTCAACCTCAACCAGCGGCTCAAGCCAGATCATGCCGCGCGTTCCGTTGCGGATGATCTCAACCTCAAGGCCACGGGTCGCAGCTTCGCTGCGGATCGCGGCCGCCACCTCGTCGGCGCCAAGGGATTTTGCGGCGGAATCGAGAGGAACAAAAATCTTCATGCGCCCGCCTCCTTCAGGATCGCGTCGAGCTTCTCGCCATCAAGCCGACCCACAACCTTCCCATCGACCATCGCCGCCGGCGCGCAGGCGCACAGTCCAAGGCAATAAACCGGCTCCAACGTGACAGCGCCATTCCCCGTCGTTTCGTGCCACCCGATGCCCAGCTTATCGAAGGCTCGCTGGCTCAACGCACCGCCGCCCACGGCCTGACAGGCCTCGGCGCGACATATCTTGACCACGTGGCGGCCCGCAGGCGCATCGCGGAAATCATGATAGAAGGTGATGACCCCATGCACTTCAGCGCGGGTGATGTTCAGATGATCGGCAATCGGCTGCAGACAATCGCCCGGGATGAACCCGAATTCCGCCTGCACCGCATGGAGGATCGGCAGCAATGGCCCCTCCAAACCGTCATGGCGCGCAAGAATATCCTGCAACGTGTCGTGTGTCTGGGTGTCGAGCATCTGGCGCGCCTCCTGTGCTGGCGCCTAAATGCCAGATATTCACAGGGGTAATCAATATCGGAATTTCGTTTGTTGATAGGCAAATCCTATCAACTGATAGCAATGTCCGAAATCGACCTCGCACGGTCCAAAAGCGCCGTCAGGGCTGGAGTAAAGGGTTCCCGGTGTGGTGCAACGAGGCCGACAACGTGCTGCGCGTCAGGCTCAATGATCGGAACTGAGGTCAAATCCTGCCCCTGAAGGAAAATTTCAGCAGCCCGAATGGGGAGAATTGTTGCCACATCCCGGGACATGACGTGGCTTACCAAAACCACCACCGAAGAGCTCTCGACGACCGGATCCACCTCAACCCCCGCCTCACTCAGATGCTGGGTGATGATCCGGCGGTTTTGCATGTCTGGCGTCAGCAAACAAAGCGGCACGCCGTTCAAATCGGCCCATTTGACCGGGCCCGTCATCATCGGATGATCCCTACGGGCCACCAGCACGTATTTCTCAGCGTAAAGAGGGACTTGGGTCACGCGCCCCAATGGTTCGTTATCAAGATAGGTCAGCCCTGCGTCGATCTGCAAATTCTCCAACATCTGCAGGATTTCAACTGAGGTCTTTGACTGCACCGTGAACCGCAAATTCGGATGCGCTTTGGCGAAACCATCGGTCAGATCGGCCACCACGGTAAGTGCAGTCGGGATCACAGCAAGCCGCACATCCCCTGTCAGCCCCTGCCGCGCGACGCGCATCTCCTGCTTCAATGACCGTGCATCCCCAACGATCCGCCGCGCCCAATCGAGCGCGCGCTGACCTTCAGGTGTCAGCCCCCGATACCGAGACCCGCGCCAGACGAGCATCACACCGAGCTGATCCTCAAGCTGCTTGATCGCGGCGGATAAAGTCGGCTGCGTGACCCCCTGCGCTTCGGCGGCGCGACCGAAGTGTTCCTCCCGCGCGAGGGTGATAAACATTTCGAGTTTGTCGATCATGGGTGCCTCTTTGATAGATCAATCCTATCAAAGGGGCCTCTGAGCCAAATTGCAAGTCAGGCCGCCACAGGCCCCAATGTCCGCAGCTGACGCATGTTCCACAGCAACAGACCGATCACCGCCGCCGCCCCGGCAAGGTTGATCATCAGCTCCCCCGGCCAGAGTGTCGCCAAACCGCTCGCGAAATCCATCCGCTTCAAGAACCTCGGTCTGCTGGTCATCGACGAGGAGCAACATTTCGGCGTCC
>JBCBCS010000201.1:0-6114 GCA_038530475.1 Pseudomonadota bacterium | reverse complement strand
CGATCCCCTCACGCCGACACAACTCGGCGATGGAATACTCACCGCGCAGACCTTCCAGCACGATGCGTATCTTCTCTTCGGCTGAGAACTTCCGGCGCGTGCGCCGCTTGATGTCCTTCACATGTTTTTCGGCCGTCTCCTGCGGCCCGGATTTCTTGCTCATCTTCGCTCCCTTGGCGGGCTACGATGAGCCAGAAATCCTCCTTAAGCAAAACAACCGGTCTGTCTCACGGTCGCTGACGGGGAACAAGCCGGGGGTTTTCGACAAGTCCAAGTGCCGGAATAGAGCGTATCAATGGCACGGTCATAGAGACGTTCGTTTGCATAACGCCTTTTGGCATTCCCGTCGTGCCTGAGGTAAATACGATCGATACCATATCGTCCAGACGCCCGTCGAAGCTGACCGTCTGGCCAGCATACTCATGGAGAAGATCGTCCCACCTCAGAGACGGACCTTCCACCTCTACTCCGGGGAAAGTCACGATCACCACACCATCTGGGATCACATTCCGAATTTTCTCCCAGTTTTCCGCTTCGCCGACAAACAGGACTTTCACGTCCGTAAAATCGAATATGTATTCCGCGATTGTACTCGACTGGGTTGTGAACATTGGGACCGAGATATTCGCTGAAGCAAGAATGGCCATGTCCGCCATGACCCAGTGCGCCCGGTTGCGCGATAAAACGGATACACTTTGGCCAGGCTCGCCCAGGGTTTGGTTTAACCAACTCGCGATCGCTGATATTTCTTTCTGAGCTTCGCGCCAGGTCCAATCATTTGACCCCGACGCGTTCAAATCCTTCAACCACACCGAGTCCGGCGACTTGAGGACGTTTTCGCCTAAAAGTTCAATCAGTGCTTTCGGTGACGGCATGCTGCAACAAACCAATTCTATATCTTTTGGCAGCTCTGAAAGAGGCACGAGCGGAACGCCCACTCACGACAAATCTTCGCCCGCCGAATCTGTTTTCCCCGACTCCCTGAAGGGGATTTCATCATCGCGCCACCAAGCCCTCGGTGTTTACTCATGAGGAAATTTATGCTTTCACCCCCGATCATACGAGTTCTCGCTCAGCTTTTGTATTCGGATTTCCTACCAGTTGTGACAGATTCTCTTAAGACCCTGTATTCATTAAGAAAAGCGCCTGTGCAGGCGCGCTCGAAAGCAACGGTTGATGCCATAATTTCCGCAGCCGCTCGGATTTTGTTGGATGCGGGATACGATAAATCGAGCACAAACAAAATTTCAGATCTTGCGGGCGTCAGCATCGGGTCGCTGTATGAGTATTTCCCTGGAAAAGAAGCGATCTATGCAGAACTTCGGCGCCGTGAGGATCAGCGTTTATTCGACCTAACAATGTCGCACCCAGAGCCCTCGACTATCCAGGAATTGATTCGAACTCACATCGCAATTTACCTTGACTTCGTGCGTTCTAATTTGGAGCTACACGCGGCGATCATTAACGATGTCCCGCAATTCGCAGTCACGCCTGATGAGTTGCCATTTTACCGGGAGTATCAGCCTTGGGCCACAGCTTTTATGCGAACCCACCGTTCTGAACTCCGTTATGATTCAAACCTTGGGCGAATGACGGATTTTATTTCTCGCGTGCCCCGCGCGATAATCGATAATTATGTCCTCAACTCGCCTGGCGACCTTCAGGACTCTTTCATCGAAGATATGCTTATCGACTTGTGCGAGCGATTTCTTCTCAAAAGCTGATTTTGCGGGGCTTCCAAGTTTCTAAGAGCTCATAATAAATGCTCTCGAGGGATGACCACAACGTAACCGCCCTTCCATTGATTGTTGCTGCGAGCACCCGATCAATTGAGTTTATCAACAGCTATCGGCGTAGCGCGCTGCCGTGTTTCGTCCCAGTTGCATCATATGCACTTGGTCTGGGCCATCCGCCAATCGTAAGATACGCAATCCCGCAAAAGCGCGCGCTAAGAAGAAGTCCTGGCTCACCCCTGCGCCCCCGTGAATCTGGATCGCGCGATCAACAACATCCAAAGCCATATTTGGCGCGACGATCTTGATTATGGCAATTAAGTCTTTGGCGGTTTTGTTGCCCTCTGCGTCCATTTTTTGTGCGGCGCTCAGCGTCAACAAGCGCGCCTGTTCGATCTGGCACGCTGACATTGCGATGTCTTCGCGAACCGATTGGTTTTTGATAAGTGGTTGCCCAAAGACAACCCGGGTGTTTGCGCGCACGCACATGGCTTCGAGCGCTCTTTGTGCCAAGCCAATAGAGCGCATGCAGTGATGAATTCTTCCTGGCCCAAGCCGTCCTTGTGCGATTTCAAAACCGCGCCCTTCACCCAGGATTAGGTTACTGGCTGGCACGCGCACATTGTTAAATACGACTTCCGCATGCCCCTCAGGCGCGTCATCATATCCGAACACTTCCATCGGTCTGACAATCTCGACACCCGGCGTTTTCGTTGGCACAAGAACCATTGATTGCTGAGCATATCGCTTGGGGTTATTGGGATCGGTTTTCCCCATAACAATCAGTATTTCGCAGGACTTACGATTGGCTCCGCTAATGTAAAATTTTCGTCCATTGATGACGTATTCATCGCCATCACGCGTTATCTGCGTTTCGATATTAGTGGCATCACTGGAGGCAACTTCCGGTTCGGTCATGGCAAACGCAGATCGGAATTTTCCATCAAGCAACGGCTCAAGCCATTCTTTCCGCTGCGCCTCACTTCCGTAACGCGCCAAGACCTCCATGTTTCCTGTGTCCGGCGCTGCGCAATTGAAGACCTCTGACGACCAAATTACGCGACCCATAATTTCGGCGAGTGGCGCGTACTCTAGATTGGTCAGCCCCGGACTATACTCGCCGTATCCCATTGGCAGAAACAGATTCCACAGCCCTTCCGCCTTAGCCTTGTCTTTGAGGTCTTCCATGATTGGTGGCGTGACCCAACGGTCTGCCTCAACCTGATCGTGATACGCATCCTCATTTGGATAAATATAATTATCCATGAAAGATTCTAGCCGAGCAACTAGGTCTTGTACCTTTGGGCTGTGCTGGAAATCCATAATGTTCCTCGCGGCTTAAGTGTTGCCAACTCCGTGTCCTCTGTACCTCAGCCTTGATCATCACGCAAATTTATGTTATGAATGAAATATATTCATGCTTTTTATATGCTTTGGAGGGCGAGCTTTCGCATGCGATTGGAGCAAATCGATCTCAATCTGTTTGTCGTGTTTGATGCCATCTATTCAGAGCGCAACCTTACACGTGTCAGCGAACGGTTATCTGTGACGCAACCAGCAATCAGCAATGCTCTTGCCAGGTTGCGTCATTCTTTGAACGATCAGCTATTTGTTCGAACGCCGAAAGGGATGAAACCAACCCCTTTGGCGGAAACCATTGTAGAGCCGGTTCGCCAAGCGCTGCATCTCCTAAACACAGGCATCCAGCTGAGCGGTTTATTTGATCCGGCACATAGCAAACGGACATTTAAGCTCAGCGTATCTCGCGGCGTAGAGTCCAGAGTGTTGCTGCCCTTAATGGAGTATTTGCAACACCATGCGCCCAACGTTGCTATTAGCAGCTATGATATCAATCGCGCCGATCTACCTTTAGAATTGAGTTCTGGGACAGTGGACTTGGCGGTAAACGTACCACTTATCCGTGATCCCAATCTAAACAGCGTATTGATTGCGGGTGATCCGTACGTTTGCCTTATGCGCGACAACCACCCTGATGCAGGTTGTAACCTCAGCTTCGAGCGATACCTGGCGTTGGATCATGTCCACATATCGAGCCGCCGAAGCGGCGCGGGTTACGTCGATACGAAGCTTGCTCAACTCGGCGCTCAAAGGCGCATCAAATTCCGCACGTCGAACTACGAACTTGCAGCAGATATTGCCAGAACGAGCGACCTAATAGTCACCCTGCCTGAACGCATGGTGTCGATGTCGGGTCTGAAAGCTTTTAAGTTGCCGTTTGATTTAGAAGCGCAAGACTTATGTCTGTACTGGCACAAAAGCGCAGATGGTGATCAAGCAAACCGCTGGCTTCGTCAGGCAATTGAAACCGCCATGTCGAATTAAAATTCTAGAAGGGATATTCAGCACAAACGGCTTAGCTGAAGTATTTTCAATCGCTCAAACCCCTCAAGTTCAATCGACCAGAATGGTTTTCTCTTCCGCTGACTGAAGCGCAGGATGGTCTGCCTGCGGAAAGTGAAATTAATGGAGAAGTGGAAATCGAATTCTTCGAAGGCCCCGCTTTTTTGCCCGAAACAGTCGGAGCGACCGTTTTCGAGCATCTCTGCCATTTGGCAACCTTGCAATACTGTCCGCTTTTGGCGAATTACGGTCAGATTGTCCAAGCGTATCCAATGACCGGAAATAGGATTAGACTGCTTTTCTACTGCCCTTCCTGCATAGCTTTATCAGGCGGACGCGAGGCATCACGCAGCTCCTCATAGACCGCATCCATTCGAACTCACCCGAGCATCGCCGCATCAAACGGGTGTGCGATCCGCTCCAGCTGCTCCCGCCGATAAGCCAATGATCCGCCCTGACCATATTCGGGGCGATTGTTCTTGTGGCCCATCAAGGCACAGCGAAGACCATAATCGAGGCCGCCTTCGAGCATCCTGTCTTCGAATGAATGGCGCAGCGAGTAGATCACATGATCCGAACTCGGCAGAAGGTCTCGCTGTTTGAAGGCCTTCATGAGGTTGGCTGAGACGAGCGTGCTGCGGTCATAATAGTGATCAAAGCCGTTCGGGCAGAGCTTCATCGCCGGGAGTGCAACGCCCGCAAGCGGGATTTCACGCTGGGAGTCGTCCGTTTTCAGCTCCCGGTTCTGTTCAGCTCGGATGTGAATATGCGGCACATCGTGTTCCAGTCGGATGTCTTCAGGCCGCAAATTCACAACCTCGCTCAACCGGGCTCCGGTCTCAATGAGTATGTAAATGATGACACGAAGCTCCAGACGCAGGCCATCGAAAAGACCTGGCACAAGGATGCGCGATCGCACCCAGTCATCGCTGAAGGAAGCCCGCTTGACTGTCGATTTGCCCGCAAAGAAGAAGCCGCGAAACGGATCTTCTACATCCGTCTCGCCGCGATACTTGAAGTATCGTTTGTAGAGTGATCGCATATTCCCGATGTGCCGATTGGCTGTGTTCGGCGTGATCGGTTTAGAACCGTCCTTCTGAGGGATCATACGCGACTGCCACCAGTCTCGGTATTTCGTGGCGACTTCGCGGGTGATGTCTGCGAGCGGGATATCGCCAATCTGCTCGATGAAATAGTCGATCGACGTGCGCTTCGTTTTCTCCCACGCGCGTCGTTGCGCCTCAGATTTGTTGTACTGATCATCGAAAGCGATTTTCGAAACGTACAGCTCGAAGGCCTCTGATACCGTTGTTTTGTCTTCCGGCTCTGGTGCCCCGCCAAGGAGCGCCTCAGCTTTTGCTTCGGTCGGGACTTTGCCTTTGTCTGTTGCCTTTAGGCGTTCGACGATTTCCTCCAGATCGGGAAGCGCAGCAATTTCCTCCACCGGTCGGTAGACAAACCCCTGGGCCATAGCGCGCGAAACGGCAGCTTTGTGCCGATGGTCAGCGATGCGCCATGCAGCCTTATCACCATTCGGACCCATGAGTTCGAGCGCCTTGGCGTTCCACATGGCTTCATCGGCTTCAGTGAGACCATCACGGCGCATCATGGCGACTTCGATGGATTGTGTGCGGAGCGCTATCTGGATCTGACCGCGCTCATCTATGCCTGCATAGCGTGATGGAACACGCCTCTGGTAGTGCCACCAGCCGCCGCGTTCTTTCAGATATTTTCGTCCAAGACCTGCATTTCTCATCGAGATTTGTAGTGCAAAAAGTATGCAAACTGTAGTGCAAACTGTAGTGCAAACACTGGCGTCGAACCCGTGCCAGCCGGTGGCTGACACGTAAAGTTCAATGATTTCAGGAACTTGCGCGATTACCATTTCGGGTGAAATGGCGCGAGTGACGGGGCTCGAACCCGCGACCCCCGGCGTGACAGGCCGGTACTCTAACCAACTGAGCTACACCCGCGCATTGGGCCGCCCCTTGCGAGGCGAACCGGCTGGATACTGCCCTGT
>JBCBCS010000200.1:0-6177 GCA_038530475.1 Pseudomonadota bacterium | reverse complement strand
CGGTCCGCGCAACCTGCAGGCCCAACAGATCATCAAAGGTGTTCAGGAGCGCCAAAAGGTGGCTTGCATCCGACAAGGTTTCGCCATCCTCGCGAGAGAGCATAAACCGGATCTTGGGGCGCGGCAGGGTGCCGCCCGCCGAATGCTCCCAACCGTCGCTCTCAAACGGCACCACCCGGTGCGTCACTCCGCCAAAGACTGGGGCCACAAACGAGCCGTCTGGCGCTTCGACAGAGGTCGGTGCCCAGGAAAAACGCGCCCCGCCTATCGGCGTGGCATCGACGGTGAACAGCTCGACAATATCGTCTAACTCGAAGCCTTCGAGCTGCTCGCGCATGGGATCAACAAACTGTTCCATCAGACGATGTCAAACTCTTGAATTAGGGTTGCGGTGAAGGACCAGTTGACCTTGTTGCGTTCCGGGGCAAATCCCCATTCGCTGCAGCTCCAAAGCTTCTCAGTGCCGAGTCCAGGTGGTTGATAACGAAACGCCTCGGTGCCGCCACGAGCCTCAAAGAATGCGTCCAAAACATCTCGCTGCGCCTCGGTCAAATTGGCAAAGCTCAACCGAACGGAAGCGGCTAAAGCATTGGGTCCAGTCCGCGATCGCTGCGAATACCGGCCCTCAAAGTTCACACGGCGAACCTCGACCTCTTTGGTCACCCCAGCGTTGCGAACCGAGGGTGGTTTTGGTGGGACAAACAGGACTGGCATATCAATAGCCCGACTTTTTCTGGAACGCGCTGGAAAGCAGCCCTCCGTCGCGGATCTGTTTCAGCAGGTGTTGATCAATCATTGCTGGCAGCTCTTTGACAAAGGTTGTGGCCGCTTGCTGGCCCCAGGCATCTGGATCGGAGGCCGAAGCAGGCGCTTCAAATGTCGCATAGATCGATCCGATCAACGCGCCGGACCCGCCAATAGCACCCGGCGCGGGCGTGTGCGCCGACGCGCCAATCGCACCTCCGTTGGCAAAACGTGGCAACCGGCGTTGACGAATGGCCTCCATGAACGACAGGCCATAGTAATCGACCGCCGAGCTGGGCTGCATAAACTCGCCACGCGAGGCCAAGATCGGAATATTGTCCTGGCGCTTGCCGCCAAATCCCATGACAGGTCCAGCAAATGCGGGCTGACCGCCACCGGCCAAACCAAGCCAGGAAAACAGCCCGCCACCGCCGCTTCCGCCTGACACAAGTGAGTTGAACACAGAGTCGAACGAATTGGCCAAGGCCGTCCATACAGGATCCAGCAACAATTCGTTCAGCTTCCTAGAAGCGTACCCTGTCATGTCGTCCCAAAACCCTTTCCAGCCATCGCCACCCTGTTGAAAATTGTCGAAGGCAGATTTGATTGCGTCGTAGGTGTCTTTGTATGAGGCTTCCAAATTCTCATTGTTTTGGTTTGCCTGATCTTGCTCTTGGTTCAGCTTCGCCATTGCGTCCGCCTGTCGGCGAAACACATCGATCAGCTTTTCTCCGGTTGCGGTGAGCTGGGTTTCCGGATCGATGCCCGCGCGCTTGGCAGCTGTCAGCAGCTCATACATGGTCCGCAAGCGCGTTTGTTCTTCGACCGTTTTGCCGGTTAGCGAATTCTCAAGCTCAAGCTGCGCCAGTTGCTCGTCGCCCAACGATAATAACTGCTTCAGCGTCTCAGCTTCCTCCTTGCGCATGCGAGCGCGGGTTTCAGCATCCGCCGCAGCGGTCTTGTCCTGGCGGTCGATCACTTGGCCAGACAGCGCGCCTTGGATCGTCTCGCCCGGGACATGGTTCAAGCCCTCCCAGGTCCGACGCATGCCTTCAGTGGTCATGCCGCTCTGACGAACCAGCTCAAGCGCCAAACGGTCCTGCAGCTTGGGTGTAAAAAGCGCATCCATGTCCAGCCCGAGCTGCGCGATCAGCCCACCGCTGCCGTCAAAGCCCCTACCACCCAACGTGGTACCTACAATCTGGTACCGACCCACAGCGCTCGAGTTGAAGTGATTGTCGGGATGGGCCAGCATCTGACGCTGCAGAGCCAAAACCTCGCGCAAAGTCATGTTGATCAGGTTCACTGACCCGCCCGAGTACGCGCCATAGCCGAGCGTTTCATTGTAGCCTCGACCTCGGTCGGTGCCCTCGGCATACCCCAAAAGATCAAGAATGCCTTTGTCCGCGACCGAGCCTGCGCCACGCAACCACGACCCGCGATCCGTGCTGGTTGGATCTGCCTGCGAGCGCTTCAGATAGTTTGAAAAGGCTTCATCGAGAAGCTCGATCTCTTCCCGCGCTGCTTTCGCGTCGTCTTCAATGACGGCTAGGCCTGTTTGACTGGGTGGCTGCTCCGCTGTTTCATACAAACCTTGAAGCGCTGCATTCACGCCGTCCATTTCGGTTTCAAGCTCTGCCGACCTCCGCAAAAGCGGCAACAAATTATCAGCACTCTGATCCCGGACAATCGCGGAGGCCTCTTCCACCTCTAGAATGCCCTCGCGCACGCTTTGCAATGCCAAGAACCAATCCGCCGAAAACGGCTCGAACCGATCCAACTCGCGCAGCTCTTTGCCAACAAGCCCTATATCGCGCGCATAGTTGACCAACCGGCTGGCCTCATTGCGCAGATCTCCATCGCCCCCAACGGCCCGGTCAAAGTCGTTGATCAGACCCTGGGCCTCTGCGCCCACTGACAACAGACGCTCATACGCGGCAACAAGTTCGCGAACGTCGCCTTCGCCGTCGCGCAAAGCTCGCAAGCCAGCGAGAACTTCGCTCAGAAATCGATTGCCGAACTTAGCGATTTGAGGGCTGTCCAATTGGCGTGCGATGGCGCTGATACTGCGCTTCAGCTCTGACTCATTAAAAAGCGAACCCTGCAGATCTTGCAGAATGTCCCCCTGCGAGGATTGCAACTCGCGAAGCGCCTCTTGGAGCTGATAGCGGGACTGCTCAATCATCTTCCCGCTTGCATCAGATATGGCCCCACCCAGCGATCGTTGTTCGATGGCGGCATCCGACGTCGCCTGTCGGTAGCGCTGCAAGGCTTCAGCAGCGCGGCCAGACGCTGCCTCTGAGGCATCGAGCCGATCCGCTGTCGTTTCAATATCAATCGCCAGCGCGGCAAGAGAAGCAGCTGTAACAGCCAAACCAACGGGGCCGCCCAGAACGCCCGTTACGACGCGCGCAGTCGCCCCCATACGCGCAAGAAGGGTCGTCGTACTTGCGCTCGCCGTACCGACAGCAGCGACAGATGCTGCAAGCTGAATGTAGGCGGCGCGCATCGCGACCCCTTTGGCCGTGGCGACTGATATGCCCTTGCCGACGAGCAAGGTGACCAAAGCCTGGCTCAACTGTGTGGCGACACCTTCCACCTCTTCGAAGTTCTCGCCCAGGAACCGAATGGCGTCGGTCAAGCGGGTTACAGCAGTTTCCGCTATATCCAGACCTCCGGCTTGCGATGACGAGAGCTGCAGCGCCTCCCAGGCGGCATTCAGCTCTTTGAGTGCGCCGTCCAGCCCTTCAAGGCGAACTTGTGCTTGATCCTCGGCAGAAACCTCTCGTAGTGCCGAAGCCAGGTCCGTGAACCCCGCAGCGCCGGTAGAAGCCAACGCGAGCGCCGTGCGGATCGCGTCGGTGCCGAAGATGGTTTGCAGAGCAGAGTTGCGAGCCTCTTGATTTAGACCAGCGACGCCTTCCTGCAGCTCCTGTGCAATCTCGGACAACGAGCGCATGTTGCCTTCGGTATCAAAGAACTCCAGCCCAAGGTCTGCAATCGCAGCTTGGGCCTGCTTGCTCTGGGGGGTTAACCGCTGCAGAAAATTCTTGAAACTGGTGCCCGCATCTGACCCGCTGGCAAAACTGGACGCGGTGGCTGAAAGAGCCGTCAGGAAATCGTCTACGCTCACACCAAATTCGCCCGCGACACCACCGGCCTGGCCAATCGCCAAACGCAAATCGTCAAAGCCAAACTTCGACGTCAGCGCAGCACCTGTGATGCGGTCCGCAATCTCCGGTAGTTTGCTGGCCTCAAGGCGGAACTGAGCCATCACGTCGGTGACCAGATCCGCCGATGGTCCCAACTCGGCTCCAAGCCCGCCCGCCAGGTTGACGGACGCGGTCAGCGCACCGGCCAGGATCGCTTCGACGTCAACGCCATTCTTGGCCAGGGTTTCAATCGCACCGGCAGCCTCCATCGCAGTGAAAGCAGTCGCTGCGCCAACTTCGAGCGCGGCGTCTTGCAGGCGCTTGATGTCTTCGGGCGCACCTTGGGTCGCCGCCTCGACCCGCTTCATCATCGCCTCGAATTGCCGACCAACATCCAGAGCTGATCGGCCAAACATGGTCAGCGCACCAGCCAGGGCGGTGGGACCCAGAAAGCGCATCAAGCGCTGCAATGCTGGCAGCTCAGCGGAGACCGCCGCCAGCCCGCCTTTGAGATCACGGGCTGAGCGGTTCACATGCTTCAGACCATCGCTGGCAGGCTTTCCTGCCTGTTCGATCATCTTGAGGCTGCGCTTTCCGGAATACCCCAAAGCCTTCAGGTCGGCTTCGAGCTGGCGCTTGCCTTCTGCGGTCAGGCGGATTGTGTACTGGCGAACGGTGGCGTTCATGTGCGGTTTTGGTCCCGGTTCTCCGAAATGGCCTCCAAAACGCCGCGTTCCCATCCCGGCAAGAGCAGGACAGAAATGGCGGCGGGAATGCCAAGGTGTTCAAGGATGGCAAGGCAGGCAGGCATGTTCAGGCCCACGGGTCCTGACGCGCCAACCGACACCTGGTTCTGAAACGCGGCGGCGTTCGCTACGATAGCGCGTCCCTCAAGAGAAAGGGGGCGCATACTGTCTTCAGGGCACGCGCCCTTGCCGCCAAATCGGCTGCAGCCATAGCGCCCCGCAGTTGGGCAATCGGCACAGTGTTTGGCTCCGCCAGTCAGGCGGTATTTGGCAAGGGCGCGGAGACGTTTCCCTCCGAGGCAATCACTTGATAGGGCTGAACCACTTCTGACAGCACCATTTGGCCGGCTGCCGGAAACAGGTCAAAAAACTGCTCGACGGTGTCAGCATTCATCGGAGCTGCCTTACCGTTTTCGTCCTGAATGCCCGTCCATCCATCGCCGAAGCGAACCAGAAGAACCTGCAAGAGGCATTTGGAATACCGGCCCTGGATCCCGTCTTGGACGCGCGGATCGACCTCTTCAAAGTCCACAGAGTCCATCTCGATCGCATCTGCTTGGGACATACCTTCTGTGGCCTGGCGCATCGCGGCAGCCTCGCATTCCCGGTAGTCCGCGTAGGAAAACGGCATAACGCGGATGGACACGCCATATCCCACGTCGATGTCGCGTGGGATATTCAAGTGGCGCAACAGACGGATGGCCATGATCAGGACGGGTTGCCGTAAGACGCAACCGCGTTTTTCAACACCGCTGTGAGCAAGGTCTGACCGGGCTGCGGACGATTGGCGCGGAAGTTGAAAGACGAGCTGATGATGCCCCGACCGTCGATGGGAATGCCGGACCGCTCGACGCGCACATCGTGAGCGGTGATCTCAAGCGAGAGCGTCGCGGAAAGGGCCCAAGCCAAAGTCAAATCAATGCTGGTCCCATTGACACCGCGATCATACCAGGTCTCGTCTTGGAACCTGGCGTCGAACGATCCCGACAATTGCCACATTCCGGTGTCCATCCCGGCAGCTGTTGATGCGCCATTCAGCGTTTCCTGATCCGCCTCAACGCCGGAATTCAAGCTCAAGTTGGCGGTCGTGATCATCGCCGCTGCGGAGCCATTGACTTTGGCCTGGCCAGAAAAGCCGACCGGCACTACGTCCGGGTTGTAGAGAACGGGCGCTGTGTCCAACGTCGCGCCCACACGCGCTTCTGAGCGGCCCGTCATATTGAACGTTGCGCGCGCACGTTCGCCGTTTTTGACGGCGCGGATCTCCATGCCCGAATAGGCCAGGCTGTCCTGCACAAAATGCTTCCCGATCCGGGTGTGCGAAATGCCGTGTGTCACCAGCGGAATGGGAGGCTCCGGGGCGGTTTGGAAAGTGTGGGTGAAATCGCCGCTGCCAGAGGTGACCGGCGCGCCCAGAAGCCCGCGCAAGTGCCAACCGATGGAAGACAGACCCAGGGGCACAACCATCGGGCCGGAGAGAGCTTGAAGCCCCGCCACCGCATCGCCCGGATAAAGGTCGCCTTGGATGGCATCGT
>JBCBCS010000199.1:0-6338 GCA_038530475.1 Pseudomonadota bacterium | reverse complement strand
GATCTGGAACCAATTCACCAAATTGCCCCTGTATTTGACCCGGTTTCGGCCACGTCCGCCCCACTTCACGCACATCTGTAAGGCACAGTCCCCTTCCATCAATGATGCCGCGGTCAGCGGTCAGCAATTCGTATTGAAGGGTAACGATGCCGCTTCTTGGGTTATATTCTTGGGGGCAATACACCACGCCGGCGGGCATCCCGGCGGCGGACCTTGTGTCCGATACCCAGCCCAACGACCCAGCTGCACCCGGATACAGCGCGACCTCACCAAGCTGGATTGGTGAGACGTTCACCTTCAACGGCGGCGCACCCTCTCAGATCGATATTGTCGATGATGACGGCAATTTCGAAGACGGATATGTCGAAACTGGCACATCGCAGACACTGGCAAGTGACATCACGATCGATGGCACGCTTTATCCGGCAGGCTCTACGGTTGAGAATGAATTTTCCCTCATCGATGCAAGCGGACAGGAAATCTTTGTCGTCCGCATCAATGGGGAGAATGTCGGCTTCGCTTACGCCAACGGACAAACACCGACCACCGGGGACGCATTCACCGCGCAACAAGGCCTTGACGGTGATCCTATCGACAACGCCGACGGTGCCTCGTCCAGCTCAGAACCCTATGCCGACATCATGTGCTTCGCCCCAGGCACACTGATCGACACGCCAGCAGGCCCCCGCCCGGTGGAACAGCTCAGGGTTGGGGATCTGATCACGACACAAGATCAAGGGCCCCGGCCAATTGTCTGGATGCGGTCGAACAGCCAGCCTTTGGGAGGCGCACCCTTTGATGCCCGTCCAGTTTTGATTTCCAAAGGCGCGCTTGGTCCTGGCCGACCGACCGATGACCTGATTGTCTCACCCCAACACCGGGTGTTGGTCGGGCCGCAACAGCTTGGACAGTTCTTTGCAACTGAAGTTCTGGTGCCCGCCAAAGCTCTGACGTCTCTGCCCGGCATCCGCCATATGCTCGGCAAACAAGAGATTACGTGGATTCACTTCGCGTGTGAGGCCCACCACATCACGACATCAAACGGGTGCCAGACTGAAACGCTATTGCTCGGTCCGATGGTGTTGAACGGGCTGTCACGCGCAGAGCAAGAGGCGCTTCAGCGTATTTTCAGACCGTTCTCAGCGTCCAAAGCGGCGCTCAATGGGCCGCCTGCCCGGCCTATCCTCAGCGCTGGCGCATGTCGGCATCGCCTTACGCTGTCGTTGCGCAAAGACGAACCGAAGGCCGCTTAGGCGACCCGACCGGGGACATTCATTCATCGCCGTCGCTGATCATCAGCGCCTCAACGCTCTCGATTTCTGGCATCGACCGGCCCGCGATCGCCTGCAAATCACCGTGCATCCCCACCGTAGACGCAATCACCAGATCGATCTGTTTCGACCGCAGCGCCCATTGCTTTTCCATGAACACCCGTTCCTTGCGCAAATTGTCCTGCATGTCCTCAAACCGCTCGACGATGGCCTCGATGCGTTGGCGGAATTGAACGCCGGTGAAATACTCGTAGACCAGTTCGGCCTTCGTTTCCTGACCGATGGCGCGGGATTTCGCGGCGGCGACATCCAGCAGGCCCTGCCGCAGCGATGAGGCCAGCGGAACCACGTAGCGTGGGGCGCAGACCCAAATGCCATCGACCATCCCAAACGTCTCAACCCCGTCGGGCAGCGCGACGGACGTCAGCACCGCAATCTCGCAGCCGGAACTGCGCTGGTCATCGCGCAGCTTCGCGAGCCACCCCGCAGACCAGTTCTTCGTCCGCTTGCTTTCCCAAAGGATCGACCCGGCAATGCCGCCCCCGGCCTGCGCGGGCGCCATCACATCCTGCTGCACATCCGCGCCCTGCTGGCCTTTGCCCACAGGCGAGAAGCCATCAATGGGGAAGGCCTGCGCCAACGTATCCTCAAGCACCATCTCGGCAGCTTCGCCCTGCGTCTGCATTGAGCCTTGCGTCGCGCGTTGCTGCAAATCCTCAATCCGTTTGGTGAGCGCGTCGATCTTCTGGTCCTTCTCGGCCACCTTCAAAAGGGCCTTTTCCTCAGCCGTCTGGGCCAATTGCCGCTCAAGCACTTCGCGTTCCTGCGCGAGCTTTTTCTGCACCGTCAGATCAAGCGCCGCTTCGCGATCCTTCAGCGCTTGTTCCCGCTTCAATGCCTCAGCCTCCGCCTTCGCCTGAGCCGCCTTGGCTTCTGCCACCTTGGCCTCTTGCTGAGCGTCCTTTTCGGCCTGGCGTTCGGCCAATGCCGCCCGTTCTGCGCTCAACCGGGCCTCAATCGTCAGCTCAAGCTCTGCCTCGCGGTCCTTGAGCGCCTGTTCCCGTTTCGTCGCCGCTGCATTCTTTTCACGAAGCTCCGCCAGCTTGGCGTCCTGCGCGGCCAGACGTTCAGCCAACGCCTTCGCCTCTTCATCGGCCTCGGCCTTTCCATCAGCCTTGGCTTTGGCGGCCGCTTGCGCCACGGCATCTTTCAACTCAGCCTCTTTGGCCGCGATCTGTTGGCCGAACTGCGTCTTAAGGTCGGCAACCAGCGGACCCGCCAATTGTTCGGTCAGCTCAATCTCGGTGGCGCAGGTGGGACAAGTGATTTTCAGATCGGACATCGTCAACCTATGGATCAGATTTAAGGAAACGGGCCGCCACCATGCCGCGCCGCGCGGCCCCCGTCCACCCGTCAGTTGAACGGTTGCCCTGACTTGCTGCCCATGTCATGCGACAGGCATGAAATACGCAGTTCTTTCCTTGTGCCTTCTGCCTCGCATCGCGCTGGCCGATTGGGCGCCAAGTCCCATGACATTCACGTACGAGACAACCTTCAGCACTTGTATCGCTGAACCTTCCGCGCCCCGGTTGGCAGAAACGTGCGCAGTTACGATTGAGCAATCTTATGTCCTCAGGCGCGCAGTCCTGACCGCCACGCAGGCTTGCCTCGGACAGGACCTTGCCACCTGCGCGCTCCCCTTTGAAGATCAGGGATTGCCCGCCGCTGCCGCTGCCATCGCCGCCGGAACCGGATGCCAGAACAGTGACCTAAGCCGGGCCGATGCGCCCGCTCACCTGCCTGCGACCCATTGCGCGGCCCTGATCGCCGACATCCTTTCTGACGAAGGGGTCGTCCCGCTCAACACGGACATTGCCTGCTCTGAGACAGACTTCGAATGCAACGATCTGGCTGCGGTGCACTCTGACCTCTGGATTGACGTGCTTGATCAGATCGGTCGCGGTGATCCGATCATTGAAGACCTCCACGATCGCAACATATCCGACTGCATTGACGATGCGGCGTCCGAGGACCCCCCGACCGCGAACCGTCTTGCGGCGCAGTGTTTGGCCGCGCGCACTGCAATGCTGTGGGCTGACCTGGTCAACACGCAATAGACAGACCGAGAGGATCGATAAAATGGGCGAACTTACCCTCATCCGGCATGGCCAGGCCAATTCAGGGGCCCAGTCAGAAGCTGAATATGACCGGCTGTCGGAGATTGGCCACAAACAGGCCGAACTCCTTGGCCACTGGATGAGAGACCACGACGCCCCCTTTGATCTTGTGCTGGCCGGTGGCATGCGTCGACACCGCGAGACCGCCGAAGGCATGGGCTATGCACCCAACCGATTTGATGACCGACTGAACGAGATGGAATATTTCGCGCTGATCCGCGATATGGAGGTGCATCACGGCGTGAAGCCCCCGATCGGCCCCGACGATTTTGCAAAGCACATGCCGCAGACCCTTGACGCGTGGGAGCAGGCGACCATCAACGGCGCTGAACCCTTTGCCAGCTTCGAAGATCGGATTCTGTCTGCATTGGCGGAGGCTGCGAAGCCCGGCAAGCGGGTGCTCTGCGTGACGTCAGGCGGCGTGATCGCGATGGTCATGCGCGGGGCGCTGGGGCTGAGCACAGATCAGATGGCGCATGTCTTGTTGCCGATCTTCAACAGCTCAATCCACCGCTTTCGCATCCGGCCAGAGGGTACGTTCCTTTTATCCTTCAACCAGGTTCCGCATCTTGACCCGCCCAAGCACGCGGAGCTGCGCACGCACCTTTAAGAACGGTCAAAGCTCCGTCCCGCGCCCCAGCAGGTCCGACAAAAGATCCTGATACAGCTCAGCGGAATCCCCGCCTCCAAAGACCTGCGCGCCGCCTGAATAGAGCGTGCCATAGGTCCGGGCGAGGTTCACCGTCTGAACCAATCCGGAGAGGAACTGCTCCCTCTCAAGTGGGCTAATCGGGTGAATGAACACACCCCAGACGCGACCCTGCGCAACGGCGTAGCGCGCATCCAAAGCCGTGTCGAAATTGGCCTGCATCATCCGCACCATCTCGTCCGCGCTGACATCCTCAAGGCCCGCAATCGGCACCATCGCCCGCATCCGGTCGGCCTGTGGCGACATCACGATCAACACCGGAATATCCTCCAACGTCAGCTCGACACCGTTTGGCGTCAGGCGCGCGTCCGGATCGAGGCTCATCGCGATCCGGATCAGCCGATCCGCCGTCATCTGCGGCTCTTGAGCAATCGCTGCCCCCGACGACAGCACGAAAAGACAAAAGGTGATGGCACGAAACATGACGGTGCTCCTTCGAGACGGTGGACGATTTGATCCTAGCGCGCCACGCCACTCACCCCAAAAGCACCTTAGCGTGAACCTGCCGTGCCCCGACGCTCCTCAATCATGGCAATCACTTGCGCCACGGCCTCAGCAACTTTGAGATTGGTTGTGTCGATCAAGACCGCATCCTCTGCCTGCACCATCGGTGCATCGGTCCGGCCCGCGTCCCGCGCGTCCCGCTCTTTCACCTCAGCAAGAACATCATCGTAACTCTGTTTGCTGCCCTTCTCGGACAATTCGCGGTGCCGCCGCTCTGCCCGGCGTTCCGGCGTGGCTGTCACGAACAGCTTCAGATCGGCATCCGGACAGATCACTGTCCCGATATCCCGCCCATCCAACACCGCGCCGCCTTCGCGTGCAGCAAAGCTGCGCTGAAATGCCACCAAAGCGGACCTCACCTCTGCGATGACCGCCACTTGGCTGGCCGCCTGTGCGACCTCTGCGGTGCGCAAATTCTCCGCTTCCAGATCCCGTGCCGTCAGCGTCTGCGCTGCTGCCACAGGCTCCATGCCCAGCCGCACCTTCGCGCCAACCGCACGATAGAGCAGGCCCGTGTCGAGATGCGCAAACCCAAAATGGGCCGCCACCGCCTTTGAGATCGTGCCCTTGCCCGCAGCCGCCGGACCATCAATTGCGACCGTAAAGCTCATCCCGTTCTCCTCAGATGCACCAGCAGGACCAACAAGCACAGATAGAGCGACGCAAACTTCGCCATCGTCAGGCTTTGGGCTGCCTGGACAAGGCCAGGATCGAGGATCACGACACACACGAACCTGTAGATCGCCGCGTTCTCGCTCAGATCGATGCCCGCATAAAGTACCGCAAGAAAAGTGACCGCATAGCGCATCCAACCACCGCGCCAGCCCATTGCCACAATCCAGAGCGCAAGGGCCAATATGAACACCCGATCCCAACCGGTCAGAAGCACCGCATAAGTCTGTCGCGCCTCGTCTGTCAGGGCCATCACAAACGGCGTGATTGACGCCACATCATACCCACGCAAATGGAAATCCGGCGGCCACAGCCCGTCCGCCCCCGGCAACACCGTGAAATACAGCATCGCGCCCATCACAAGGTAGGCCACCAAGGCCACCACCCCCGTGATCCGGCGCAGCCAGACCATCAGCTATTGACCCGCGTGATCCCGGCGCCCAGACCCGTCATCAGCCCTTCAAAGATCGGGAACGACGTGGCAATTGGGCCACCGTCATCGACCGTCATAGGCTCTTCCGTGGCCAGCCCCATGACAAGAAACGACATCGCAATCCGGTGGTCGAGACGGCTTTCCACGGTGACACCGCCCGGCACATGACCAAAGCCGCGCCCCGTGACAATCCACCAATCCTCACCTTCATCGACCTCGACCCCAGCTGCTCGCAGCCCCTGCGCCATCGCATCGATCCGGTCGCTTTCCTTCACGCGCAGCTCTTTGACACCACGCATCACGGTCTGCCCTTCGGCAAAGGCCGCCACGACAGACAGCACGGGATATTCATCGATCATCGACGCCGCGCGGGCGGGCGGCACTTCGATCCCCTTCATGTTAGGGGAAAACTTCGCCCGCAGATCGGCCACAGGCTCCCCGCCCTCTTCGCGCATGTTCTCAAACGTGAGGTCCGCGCCCATCTCTTGCAGCGTATAGAACAGCCCGGCCCGCGTCGGGTTGAGGCCAATATTGGGCACCAGCACGTCCGATCCTTCACTCAAGAGCGCGGC
>JBCBCS010000198.1:0-6376 GCA_038530475.1 Pseudomonadota bacterium | reverse complement strand
GTCGAGACTTTGGGGCTTCCAGGTCGGATACTTCGGCAGTCAACCAAGCATAGTGTTTCTCAAGCCGCATCACCACTTCCATGTCGATGTCAGGGCGCGAGGCGAGTTCTTCACGCCATGCCTCTATCACGCGAACTTGTGTTTTAAGCCAGCAGACCATGGAGGCGTCATCGAGAGGTAAACACATTGCGAAATCCTATTGTCCGAACTGCCAAGAAGCGGTGACCTTGAGGTTTGTGCCCGGTTGAGGAACCCCGGCAAATACGCGCTCATAGTCCTCGTCGAATACGTTATCGACGCCGACGTCGAGACGTAGGCCTTCAATAAACTCAGGTCGGTAAGTCGCGTATAGATCAACCACGACATAGCCGTCTCTTTCGTCCTGGACGGTGAAGCCACCCGCTCCATCTGAGACCCGTTGCTCAAAGTCCGAGGCATGCTGCACGCGCGCCCCAAACCGGCTGTTCCATTCCGGCACTTTCACGCCGAGATTCACGGCAACGCGGTCCGGGGTGAGCGAACCAAGGTCTGATCCGTCGGACAAGTCAGTGCCTTCGATTGTTGAGAAACTCGCCCGCGCAAAGAAACGATCAGAATCGTAATGAAGCTCGCCCTCCCATCCCTCGAGTTCGGCCTGGGCGACGTTGGCAGATTCCGATGTCCCGAATGTACAGGGCTGGAAGAAAGGCGGCGCAAAGCAGGTCGCGTCTGGCGCAGCATTTACCGAGAGGTTGATGAGCTCGTCAGCTTCGGTTTCGAAATAGCTGACTTTGGCCTGAAACCGATCAGAATCGACAAAGATTTTTCGAAAGTCGACACCCGTTCCGAATTCGACTGTTTGGGTTTCTTCCGGCACCAGATCTGGATTTGGGATAAAGTTGTTCGGGACAAACTCAAACGACCCAATTGCCGGATTGAATAAGATGGGGTGTGGTACGAGGAAGTGCACACCATCTAGATAAAGCTCATTGATAGAAGGCGCGCGAAACCCTTCTGAGTAAGATCCGAACAAACGCAGCCATTCAGCCCCCTGCGGCGCGAAGCTCGCGGCAAATCTTGGAGAGATCGCCTCGTCGGAATTATCTTGATCGGGTGCAATGTCGGAGCTGCTTTCAAATTCATCATAACGTACGCCCGGAATGACGACGAATTGGCCTGCAGGGGTTTCAACAACCGCTTCCAGCTGCGCGAACACACCTGTGAATTCACTTTCGCCATTCGGAACACCGCCGCGCGTGCCATCCGTGGTCTGATCATCAGTGCCAACTTGTTCGTCTTTGTACCAGTCCCCGCCAACCGTGAGTGTTATGTCGGCGGCGCCAACAGAAAACCTAGATGCATTTCGAATGTTGAAACCGGTGGTTTCGATATCTCGAACCGTTGTTCTCGGGATCATTGCATCAAACTCATCGACATCGCTCGACGTTTGATACGCGTTGAACCCGAGATCAATCCAGTCATTCGCTTCAGGGTTGAAGGTTAGGCCCAACCGAAACGTATCTGTTGTGATGTCTTTTTCGACATCTTGGTCGAGGATGCCATTGCCTGTTCCATTAACGCCCTGGCCGTTGTTCGGTTCGATTGCGGTATTCGTAAATCGTTGCCAGGATCCTTCGATGGTGACCGCATCGCTAATCGCATAACTCCCTTTGACGAGCGCGGTTTGAATGTCGTCGTCGGAGGGGAGATCAACACCTGACGCAAGCTCAATGTCTCCTGATTGTCGAACGCCAAAGCTCGCAATGCCGTCGAATGCGCCTTGGCGCGTATAGGCTGTAATAGAGGCTAGAGATTCCTCATTCACGCTTTGATAGCCAACTCGCGCTCGGGCGCCCCAGACCTCATTGTCTGCTAAGAGATCGTCTGCATCGACGCTCTCGAAGGCGAGGACGCCGCCTACGGCGCCGGAACCATATAGCGCCGAAGCCGGGCCGCGAACGATTTCGGCAGTTCCGATAAGTTCTGGATCCACGAAGAACCGACCGTCGTGTGCTGAGGTGAAGCTCTGGCGCGCGCCATCTAGCAGAATCAAAACGTTTTGCCCGGAAAGCCCACGAATGCTGGGTAATTCGCCGGTTCGCCTCGGGCCAAATCCAAAGTCTACGCCTGGAACGTCACGAAGAACGTCTGAAATAGCGGAGGGTGCAAGCGATTCAATTGCCTCCCGGTCCACGACTGTGACTTGCCCGGGATAATCGAAAACGGGGAGGGGGTTTGATGTGCCGTAGACTGTAACAGGGTCTTCGCGCAATTCTTCGTCGGTCGCGTCGTCCTCTTGAGCAATCGCAAATGGAGCGATGGAGAGTGCGGTGGAGGCGACTAGCAGCGCGCGCAGGTTTTGGCGGGTCATTCGGAAGGTCATTCTGAGGTCCTTGATCAGTCCATCTTTTTAAGAATAAGTCTCATTTGCGATAAATGCGGTATACGCAAAATTACGCAATTGCAAGTCATTCGCGTTTGCATTAATGAAATACGAAACATATCGGCGCTTCGTCCGGAACGCTTATCAGGAGAATGATCATGCATTTCCCCCAGACTACTTTTTGGTCCGCAACAGCGATGGCAATTTTGACCGTGACAGGCTGCGCAACGGCTGTGGCGCCGCACTCCGCGACTGAAACAATTGTCGAAAAACCGACCAATTTTGAGCAGGACAGACAATCCATCCTCGCAATGACTGGCGACTACAAGGTCACGTTTGATTTCACGGAGACCGTCTCATTCGTAGACGGATATGAACTCAAAGAGCCAAAGCTTTCAGGGGGACATGAATCGGTGCGTGTCGTTGAAGACCGCGGAGATTACATAAGCATGCAACATCTTCTCGTGGTTGGTCCCGATGAATCTCCGTTTGTGGTCAAACACTGGCGACAAGATTGGAAGTACGAACCAGCGCGTGTGCTGACGTTTATTGGCGGCAATGCTTGGGAATGGCGCGATGTTCCCGCCAGCGAGCGTGCAGGAACCTGGTCGCAAACAGTTTATCAAGTCGACGATGCACCGCGCTACGGAGCCGTCGGCGCCTGGGCGTATGAGGATGGTATTGCCGAATGGACCCCGCCGCAGGAATGGCGGCCTCTGCCGCGCCGTGACATGACCACAAGGGACGATTATCACGCCGTGGATGCGGTCAATCGCCATGTCGTCACGCCTTGGGGTTGGGTACATGAACAGGATAACTCCAAACTTATTCTTGATGGTGCACCGCAAGCTCTGGTGCGTGAGGTGGGCTTGAATACTTATCGCGCGTTTGACGACTATCCGGTGGAAGCTGCGGAAGACTATTGGGACGGCACAGAAGAATTCTGGGCAGGCGTGCGTGCGCATTGGACCGACATCGAAGCGGCGAATGATCGCTTCGCAATCACCATTAAGGGTGAAACTGAGCCACTCTACATGCCGCTTCTAACACTGGCGAACGAGGTCAATGACGGAGAGAAAGATCTCGAGCCGGCATTGGTTGAAGCGCGTGAGATCATCGATGGCTTTGTAACGCCTGAGATTGGAGCGCTTGCAGATCGACTTCGTCCGACGACAAAGCTTGCGAGCCTCGACTAGTCATGATGCGCGGTCTCACATTGGTGGTATCAGTCTCTTGTTTTAGCGCCGTTTCCGTCGCTGATACAGCATACATTGAGCCGTCTACGTTCACACCAAATTCCGGTCAGACGATTACTGTAGAAACGTCTTTCAACGATTATTGCTGCGTGCCGAAATACGCCGTTCGGTCCAACCATTTTGCAGTGATCCTTCCGGATGGCCGATCCGTTTCACCGGATCGGATTGAGATGTTCGCCAACAGCTCTGTGATCGAACAGACGCTTACGGAAGAGGGGACCACTCGGATCACCACGGGAGAGCGGCTCGGTCGTAAGGGTGGGGAATATGTCCTGCTCGATGAGCAGTATTTTTTAGTGAATAGCGACGATGCGGATCCGATATTCGTCCCTGAAGGCACACAGATTCTGTCTTCGCAAACGGCCACCGTCTCTGACGCTTATGTGACAATCGGTGAACCGACATGGCTGAGTATCCAGAAGCCGATTGGACGTCTCCAGCTTACACCTCTACAACACCCGTCGACGCTTGGAAGCGGCGACATGTTCGACATCATCATCACATTTGATGGCTTACCATTGGCCGATCAAGAACTAGTTCTAACACGAAGCGGACAGAAGGATCGCCATGGTGATGAGGGTTTTGTGTTTGAGTCCGATGTAAATGGAAGAGTCTCAATCCCATTGTATCAATCGGGTACGCATCTGGTTATGGCCCGCACGCAAGCGACTGCACCCCAGGGAGCAGAAACAGACATTCGAAGTTACACTACGTCAATGACATTTTCAGTGAACTGAACATTCAGAACAAACTCCAGCTTTGGAGAGGTCCGCTCAGGCCTTTTAATTGTCTTCGACGCGGTTCAGGTGATCAATTAATTCCGCCGCGAACTCCGAGACGCCATGATTGCGCGCTGGCGTGAAGCCAAAGCGCGTGATGACGATCTCTTCGGACGGAATCACCAGGACCAGCTGCCCTTGATATCCACCCATGTAATATGAGTCTTCCGGCAGGTTGGGTATCAAACGCTCTCGACTTGGGTCAGCTGGATTGGCGTTCAACCAAAATTGCGCGCCGTATTCATGACCTGGAGCGTTTGGCGTCGGCGTAACGAGATAATCCACCCAACCATCGGGCAGTATCTGCTCACCATTCCATTCGCCCCTCTGCAGGCAGAGCTGACCGAGGCGCGCCCAGTCGCGTGCCGAAGCGTACATATATGACGAGCCGATAAACGTACCGCTTCGATCAGCTTCCATGGTTGCAGTTCGGATACTCAATGGTCGAAACAAGCGCTCTTGCGAAAACGTGTAGGCTGACTGGAGCGTGTCGCCAACACTTCTTCGGACAATACCCGACACGATGTTTGTTGTGCCGGAGGAATAGGACCAAATCGTATCCGGAGCTGCGATCAAAGGCTTCGCAGCTGCGTATCCGCCCGTGTCCGGTTCAAGTGAAAGCATCCGTGTAACATCAGTTGCCGCCGAATAAGTCTCTTCAAATTCCAATCCGCTGCTCATCCTCAAAAGTTGATCGAGCGTAATCGCGGCGCGGGGGTCATTCTCGGTCTCACCCCATTGAGGGACCGCTGCTGGTGCGCCAATATCGAGCACCTTATCTTTAACCAGGATCCCCACCAGTAAGGCGGTGACGCTTTTGGTCATCGACCATCCAAGCAGAGGTGTTTCGGGCGTAACCCCCTCAGCATACCGTTCAGCGACGAGCCGACCTTTGTGAACGACAACCACCGCTTTGGTGTATCGCGGTTGGTCGACGGAATCTTCCGTAAATAAGCCCCCCAGCATATTGGCGACATCTGCACTAACGTCAGGGCTTGCCTGACCTTTTGGCCACGCCACTGATTCAGAGACGTCGAGTTCGGGTAGCGCGGAAACAGAAAACTCTGCTTCCTTTTCCCCCACGGACAATAGAGTGCAGCCAATCCCTGGCGTGAAGATTGCGCGCCGCTCGAATAAACCAATCAGTTTTGTCGTGACGCTTTGCTGTTCTAAATCAAGCTTATAAGTAACATTAGCGAGCGTGCTTGAAGCGCCCTTAAGTGCTTGCTCTCGGACGATTTCGGGAGAGAAGCCGCTCAAGAAGTATCCGGAACAAATATTTTTGGCTGAGTAACCGCTACCTGCCCTCGTGATCGATCCATAGCTCAGGTACAAGTAGGCGGTGGCTGCGACCAAAGCCAACACAACCCCGAGTGCAATTTTCTTGACCATAATGCTCGCTCTCCGCGCGCTCGTCTTGGTATTCATGTACTTGGTTCAGTGATGCCTGCAACTCTCGAACCCAAATAAGAAACGGTCTAAAGTTGCAGAGCGATTGGGGCGGTACGCTTGAACGGCTTAGAATCGCCCCAAATAAGAATTTGAGGTCGTCCGTTCTGCGAGCAAAAGCAGATGGGGTGGATGGCTCCTGCTCCCGGCGTCGCAATGCGCCATAATGCAGTTTCCACAACTGCGCATAAGAGGAGCCATCCAAATGCAAGCTACCACAATCGGCCTCGATCTGGCCAAGAACATTTTTCAAGTCCACGGCGTCACAGCTGACGGAACCACTTTGTTCAACCGCCCAGTCCGGCGCGCCCAGCTTCTGAAGTTCTTCGAGAAACAACCGCCTTGCCTGGTTGGAATGGAGGCGTGCGCCACAAGCCATCACTGGGCCCGAGAGCTGACAAAGCTTGGTCATGAGGTTCGTCTCATGGCCCCCAGCTATGTGAAGCCATACGTCAAGCGCGGTAAGTCTGACGCGGCAGATGCCGAGGCGATCTGCGAAGCTGTTACCAGGCCAACGATGCGAACGGTCC
>JBCBCS010000197.1:0-6425 GCA_038530475.1 Pseudomonadota bacterium | reverse complement strand
CGCCCTTAATCCACCTGTGATGAAGTCCTCACCGATGCGGTGGTTGGTCAGCCCGACAATCTCGGCTTCCAGCGCGAGAACGCCATCAGAGAATTCGAAGATACGAAGGGTCTTGGCCAAATGTGGGCGATCGACAAAGGCGACCTCGATGCGCCCATCTCCGTCGAAATCCGCTGCCCCGACAGGGGCCAGCCAACGATTGGTGCGACCAATATGATCCGTCTCGGCAATTTTCCCGGACTGGTCGTACACCGCCAGGGACCCGCCCAAGGCCATGTCCGTTTCAATAACGACAACTTCGGGTTTGCCGTCCCCCGTCACATCCCACAGCCGCGGAGCTACATCCTCAAACACGTGATCATCGGGCAAGGTCACCCGGTAGCGCGTCGTATGCGACCCGTCTTCGACCGTTATCTCAAGGGTTGTGTATTCGACCGCATCGCCCAGGACGCCGTGGGCATAGCGTGTCGTCTCCCCGCCATAGGTCGCATCGGTTATGGTCTCAGCCGCGGCAGCCCCCGCCAGCCACGTTCCCGACGCCAGAACTGCGCCGCGGGCCAGACCCGCTATGCCCGCGCCACAAAGAACGCGGCGCCACCTCAGATCTGCTTTTCAGGCATCTGGACACGCAGCCCATCGAGAGCGTCCGTCACCTTGAGCTGGCAGGTCAGACGGGACCGCTCGGCATCCGGTTCATAGGCAAAATCGAGCATATCCTCTTCCATCGAATCCTTGGCGGGCAGTTTCTCAACCCACGCGGGATCCACGTACACATGGCATGTGGAACAGGCGCAGGCCCCGCCGCAATCCGCCTCAATTCCCGGAATGCCATTGTCCCGCGCCCCTTCCATGACCGTCAGCCCATTGGCCACGTCAACGACATGTTCTTTTCCGCCATGCTCGACATAAGTGATTTTCGCCATTTCCCGGCCCTTCCCATACTGTATTGCGCTCTATTTAGAACGGTGCCCTAGGGCTTGCCAGCCCCTATTGAGCCCAAGAAAGGGCCTAAAACGACACGAAAAGGTCACGCCTGCGCGAGGATTTGAGCCGGTCAGGAATTCTCCCTATGCGCGCGCCACATTGCCCCCTACCGTCTGGGCGACCAAACAGGGCGCAGACCCTGACAGAGGCAGAGCCGATATGAAGAAATCCGTGTTGATCTTCGCAGCCGTTGCGACGGTGCTTGCCGGATGCCTCGCCGAGCCGGTGACGCGGGCTGACGTAAGCTCAATTGCACCGCTCGATACAGCACCCGTGATTTCGGCCGAGACTGGCACGTGCTTCAGCCGTGCCACGACTCCTGCGGTGATCGAAACCGTGACCGAACAGATCCTGGTGCAACCAGCCACGATCCGCAGCGACGGCTCGGTCGAGACACCAGCGGCGTTTCGCACCGTCACACGCCAGCGGATCGTCCGCGAACGTCGCGAGGTGGAGTTCGAAACACCCTGCCCGGATGTCCTGACGCCATCCTTCGTGGCCTCCGTCCAGCGCGCCTTGCGGGCGCGCGGTTACTATCGTGGCGCGATCAGTGGCGAGATGGATGGTACCACCCAAAGTGCAATCCGTGCGTTTCAAGTCGCGATGGATGATATCGACACCGGAACGCTCACATTGCGGGCGTCCCGGGCGCTCGGATTGGTGGCCGTCCCCCGGGAGAGTTTATGAGCGACTGCCGCGGGCGGGAGCAAAATTTCGGCGAAATTTTGGGCAAATTCTTTCGTAAGAATTTGTGCCTCCGGCGGGAGGTATTTGAGAACCAAAGACAGGTGCGTTCCGCGCAATGACGGGTTGAGCTGAATCAAAAAGGGCGCCTCGAAAGGCGCCCTTGTAACTGTGGTCCTGAAACGGATTATTCGAGACCAAGTGCCACGAAACGGGGCGAGCCATCCCGGCGCACCAACAAGAGCAAGGACTTGCGGCCTGCCTCCTGTGCGTCCTCTACGCGGGCCTCGAAATCAGCGATGGAGCCGACTTTCTCCTGACCGGCCTCAGTGATCAGATCGCCGACCATCAAGCCCTTCTCCGCAGCTTCACTATCCGCGTCTACGGACGTGATGACGATACCGCTGTCTTGGATCACCCCCAGCTCTTCGGCCATCTCCTCGCTCAGCTCTGACAGGCCGAGGCCCAGCATGTTGCTGGTAGCCGGGCCTTCGCTTGGCGCTCCGTCGGCTGGAAAGGCGGCAGCCTCTGCCGTTTCCCGACGGCCAAGGGTGACTTCCAGATCGACCATTTCACCGTTCCGCAGGACCGACACCGCGACCACTTTGCCAACCGGGCTATTGCCAACGGTGTTCACAAGTTCATTGGTGTCATCGATTTCGACCCCGTCGAACAAGAGGATCACATCGCCGCTCTCCAGACCGGCATCGAGCGCAGGGCCGGGTGGGACATCTGTCACCATCGCACCAACGGCGCTTTCGAGCCCATCGATGGCGTCCACCATGTCAGTCGTGACGTTTTGGATCCGGACGCCGAGCCAGCCGCGCCGCGTTTCGCCGAACTCAATCAGTTGATCGACGACGTTGATCACCACGGCAGAGCTCATCGCGAAACCAATGCCGATGGAGCCCCCTGTCGGCGAGAGAATTGCGGTGTTCACACCGATCACCTCACCGTCCATGTTGAAGAGCGGACCGCCGGAATTGCCGCGATTGATCGCAGCGTCGGTCTGGATGTAGTCGTCATAGGTTCCTTGCAGAGAGCGGTTGCGGGCTGACACGATGCCAGCAGAGACCGAGAAACCCTGCCCCAGCGGGTTGCCCATCGCCATGACCCAATCCCCCACGCGGGCGCCTTCACCGTCGCTGTCGCCGAACGGCACGAATTGCAGCGGTGTCGGGTATTCGACCTTCAGCACGGCGATATCCGTGGTTGGATCGGTACCCACAAGCTCAGCCGGAAGCAGCTCTGGCGGCTGACCATCGCCCGGAAAGAATTCAATCTCGATCTCGTCCGCGCCTTCAATGACGTGGTTGTTTGTGACAATGAACCCGTCCGCCGAAATCACGAAACCGGAGCCCAGTGCAGACGAGCGACGCGGCTGACCGTCTCCGAAATCGTTAAAGAAGTCTTCAAATGGTGAACCTTCCGGCACCACACCTTGCGGCCCGGTCCGGTTGGCCACCACCGTGGACGTCGTAATGTTGACGACCGCCGGGCTGACTTGTTCCGCGAGGTCAGCGAAGGAGGCGGGGCGGTTTTGCGCTGCACCTGGCGACACGGTCGCAAGCACCAGCGCGGTCGCCAGCATCAAGGCCGCAAGCCAGGCCAAGACGGACCGGTCGGCGCGAGGATGCGCAACAACACCGGCGGCGGATTGGGGGGAACGTTTGACGGTCATCTCGGGCTGTATCACTGCGACGATACTCCTTCTCGCGTGGTCCGGATTGGGGGAGCGACCTGTATTCGCATCCCCGTTCGAAAGTGAATGTAGGGTGGAGGTCTGTCAACGCAACGCCAAACACAGATCGCTCACCTTCATGTCAGGCTGCCGTGACTTCGGCTGTCCTTCGTCCGATCAGTTTTTTCTTGCCAAAGCACGGCGCTCGCCCAAGGCTTTCGCTCGGATGTCGTCAAGGATGGGGAACCGATATGGAGGGGCTTTTCACACCGGCTGTTCTGATCATGCTGGCGGGGGGCTGCTTTATCCTCGCCTATCTGATCATCAACCAATTGGTGCTGCGCGGCCTGATGCTTGCTGGCTCTGCGTTTTATGTCGCCTACTACGCTACCGCTGCCGAGATGCCGCTCTGGGGCGCAATCTACACGACGCTGGCGATGGTGACGGCAAACCTGATCGGAATTGTCACCCTGCTGGCCCGCCGCTCACGGCTGGCCATTCCAGCCGACCACGCAGACCTCTACCCCCGCTTCGATATGTTGTCGCCTGGCGATTTTCGACTGATCCTGCGGCATGCTGAGCGGCTGGTCTTGGAGGACGACGCGCTCATCACCCGCGAAGGCGCGCCGGTCACCCACTTGAGCTACATCATTTCTGGCGCGGTTCAGGTGACAAAGCGGGGCCATCGCTTTGACTTGCCCGACGGGCTGTTCGTGGGCGAGGTGGCCTATCTGCTGGACCGTCCCTCCGTCGCCTCAACCCGGATTAAAGCCGGGTCCGAGCTACTGCGATGGGATCTGGCGACCGTTCGGAGGTTGGCGCAGCGCAATCCTCGGTTCAAGCTGGCGATCGACGCAATGCTGAGCCGGGATCTGGCCTCAAAGGTATCCAAAGCGGTGGCGCAACAGCCAGCGCTGGCCCCGGCCTGATCAACTCGTGAAATCGGTGATCACGGCGGTCCCGGGTGGGGTGGGTCCGTCCATCGCATGCAACTCAGCAGAGGCGGCAGACAACGCCACTTCGCGAGCGACCATAGGTGACAAATCCATCGCGCCGCGTTCGATCAACTCAAGCAGCGACGGGTATTTCCACGCCGGCATCCCGCGTGTACCAAAGAAGGCGAGTTGCTTGGCGTAGATCGCCCGCATATTGACCTCCATCCGGCCATCCCCGGCGGGCATCCCGACATGGAGGTGCCGCCCCAACGTCCGCAAGCACTCAACCGATGCGTTGGTGGTGGCCGCGATGCCCAGCGCTTCGACCGAAACATGCGCACCCCCGCCTGTGATCTGGCGGATCGCCTCGGCCGCATCGACCTCTGCCGCGTTGACGCCGTGTTCGGCACCAAGGGCCAGCGCGTGGTCGATCTTCTCCTGCACGATATCCACCACGATAACGCGTGCACCCAAAGCGCGTCCGAGCAGCAGCGCAGCCAGGCCGATCCCACCGGTGCCGTGGACGGCCAGCCATTCGCCGGCCCGGAGCGCCGCACGATCCGTAAGCGCGTGCCACGCCGTCGTCACCCGGCAGCCAAGACCCGCCGCAAGGCCCGGTGACATGCCTTCGGGCAAGGCCACCAGATTGTGGTCGAACGGGACAGCCACGAATTGGGCATAAGCACCGGGGGAGCCAAAGCCCGGCGTCAGCGCGTTCTCGCAAGCATTGGACACGCCTGAGGCGCAGTGACCGCACGCGCCGCAAGACAAAATGAAAGGCGCGATCAGGCGGTCGCCGACTTTGTGGATTGCTCGCGGGCCGGCCTCAACCACCGTGCCGCAATATTCGTGCCCCAGAATATCGCCTACATTGACCTTGGGATGCGCCCCGACCCAACCGTGATGATCTGACCGGCAAACGCCACACGCCAACACTTCGAGGACAACACCGTTATCTGGGCAGTCAGGCTGCGGGACCTCTTCAATGCTGAGGTCACCGCTGAACTCACGGATTACGGCTGCTTTCATGTCACTCCCCTTATCCCTTGGACGGCACGCTACAAATGGTCTGCGCAGACCGCAAAGAAAAACGCGAGGCGTGTTGCTGGATTATAAAGGTAAGACCGGAACAGAGGGGCCAACCCTACCCCAATGCACCCAGCGCGGACGCGAACCAGATAAGCGCAGCCCCCAAAGCGAGGCAACCGAGGCCGACCATCCTGCGGGTTTCAATCGGCATGTTGCGAATTGCGGCAAGCAGGTCCTCGATAAGTGAAGGGGCCAGTGCGTACACCAGCCCCTCCACCACCAGAACCAACCCAAGGGCCAGAACTGCATATTCCATCTGCGTTACTGCCCGGTATTGGGCGCCGCGGGGGTGCCGTTTTCGTTGCGCAGGTAATCGAAGAACTCATGGTCCGGGCTTAGCACGAGGCGGGCATTGCCGGTGCCGATGGCACGACCGTAAGCCTCAAGCGAGCGGTAGAACTCAAAGAACTCGGCGTCCTGACCATAGGCTTGCGCAAAGATCGCGTTCCGTTCTGCGTCCGCTTCACCTTCGATGATACGGGCTTCGCGGTTCGCCTCTGAGACAAGCTCAACCACGGTCCGGTCGGCCTGCGCTTCGATCCGCTGCGCGGCCTCACGACCACGGGCGCGTTCGTCTTCCGCTTCCCGCTCACGTTCCGCAATCATCCGCGCGAAGGTCGCGTTGAGGTTTTCGGCCGGCAGGTCGGTGCGCTTCAGTCGCACGTCAATGATCGTGACGCCGAGCGCATTGGCCTCAGCAATCGCGGCGTTTCGGATGCGCAGCATGAGCGCGGCACGGTCGGTCGACAGGATGTCGTTGGACGACACCGAACCCAGAACTTCACGGGTTTCGGATCGCAAGATGGCGTCGAGGCGACGGGCCGCGGCCTCCTGACCGCCGGTACCGACGGCCTGACGGAAGCGCTCTACATCGGTGATCCGGTAACGTGCGAAAGCATCAACGATCAGACGGCGGTCGTCGAGCGGAGTGACCTCAAGCGGGTCCACATCCAGCGCGAGGATCCGGTCGTCATAGCGCACAACCTCTTGGATGAGCGGGATCTTGAACCCGATGCCGGGCTCTTCCTTGACGGTCACGATCTGACCGAACT
>JBCBCS010000196.1:0-6487 GCA_038530475.1 Pseudomonadota bacterium | reverse complement strand
GCAGCGAACCCACAGCCCGCAGCGCGTTCTGCCGTCACCCGCCGCCCGAAGAGCGCCATTTCCTTGACCATCGGTTCCGGCATCAAGCGGGCGAGCCGTTGCGTCCCCGACCAACCCGGCACAATTCCGACGCGGGCTTCGGGCAGGGCGAGTGTTGCGCGCGGCGTCATTAGACGAATGTCGCAGGCCGCTGCCAGTTCGAGCCCACCGCCGAACGCGTGTCCGTTCACCGCCGCGATGGTCGGCTTGGACAGGGTCGCCAGCCGGTCAAATATCCGATGCCCATCGCGGACCCAGTGCCGCGCGAATTCGGCAGGCGAAAGGTCGCCCCATGCGCCAATATCCGCGCCTGTGCAGAACGCCTTAGGGCCGCTGCCCGTCACGATCACGGTGCGGATGGCGCTGTCCCGCTCAACGGTTTTGAGGTGCGCCTCAAGATCGTCGAGCATGGCCACAGTGAACGCGTTCAGCTTCGCCTCATTCTCAAGGCGAAGGAGGGCGGTCGTGCCCGTGATCTCTAGCGCAACGCGGCTCATCCGGCCCACTCCATCGCACCCGTGCTCAGAAGGCTTTTGGGCATCGGTTGCGCATTCTCAGCGACCGTCACGCGGCCGTCGGAGGCGGCGATGATATCGCGTTCCACATTGATGCCCGGCATGATCTCGGTGGCGACAAGACCCTGATCGCCCAGCCGCATCGCGCAGCGTTCCGTGATATAGAGGATGTCTTGTCCCAATTCCCGCGCACGTTTCCCGGAAAATGTTACATGTTCAACGGCTTGCACCATCTTTGTGAACTTACCCGGCGCGTCGATCGAGACACCGTTTTCGTCCACGCTGACCTGCGCGCCGGCTTCAAACCAGCCGGAGAAGACGATCTTCTTCGCCTGAGAGGTGATGTCCACAAACCCGCCGCAACCCGCCGTGAGGTAAGGTTTCTTGCCGAGCTTTGAGACGTTGACGTTGCCCTCAACATCAACCTCAAGAAAGGACAGGAATGACACGTCAAAGCCCGCGCCTTGGAAGAAGATGAACTGCTGGGGCGACGGCACAAAGCCGTCCGCGTTGGACGCACAGCCGAAGGCGAAATCAGTGAGCGGAACGCCCCCCACAGCGCCCTGTTCGATGGCCCAGGTCACCGCCTCAGGCTGGCCTGCTTCCAGCAATATGCGCGGCACCATTGCGGAGATGCCGAAGCCGAGGTTCGCCGTCATGCCTGCCTTCAGCTCCATCGCTGCGCGACGGGCGATGATTTTTTCGATCCCGTAATCGGGCAGGGCGAAGCTGTCCCACGGACGCTGAATCTCACCGGAAATCGCAGGATCATACGGCGTCTCAGTTGTCTGCTTCTGATCTGGGTCGAGCACCACAAGATCCACCAGATGCCCCGGCACCCGCACATCGTGGGCGTTCATGGTGCCGCGTTTGGTCATCCGCTTCACCTGCGCAATGACCAGACCGCCGTGATTGCGCACGCAAATGGCCTGCTCCAACCCGCCCAAATACGCGCCCTCATGTTCGTAGGTCAGGTTGCCATGTTCATCCGCCGTGGTGGCCCGCAAAATACAGACATTGGGGATGATATTTGGGAAATGAAGCCAGGTGCCGCCGTCAAATTCCACCCGTTTTACAATGGGTTCTGCGGCGCCCTTCGCGTTCATCGCGCAGCCTTCGCGGACCGGGTCCGCAAAGGTCTCAAGCCCGATCTTGGTCAGCACGCCGGGACGGCGGGCCGCAGCTTCGCGAGTCATGTCGAACATGATGCCGGAGGGCACGTTGTAGGCCGCGACGCGGTCTTCGACAATCATCCGCCAAATCTCAGGCATGGGCATCGAGGACGGACCGGACGGGTAGGACCCGGCCAACACCTTCTTCAGCAGACCATCCTGAGCGAGATATTCCATCCCACCGACGCCATACATGTCGCCTGCAGCGATCGGGTGAAGGGTGGTGATGTTCTTGGGGTGGCCCTCGGCCTCAAAACGCGCGCCAATGGCTTTGAGCACCTTGTCCGGACAACCAAGCGCGGAGGAGGACGAAACAGTGATGACCGCCTCATCGGGGATTTGAGCCACCGCGGCTTCTGATGTCGTCAGCTTGCTCATGCCGCGCCCCCGTAATCAACGTCTTCGCGCTGGCCGGAGGCGGCAGATTTGCGCACGGCATGGGCCACGGCGAGCGATTTGACACCGTCCCAACCGGTGCCTGCCGGTTCGCCTTCGCCGCGGAGCGCGGCGGCGAAATCGGACAGGCCATGCACATAGAGGTCGTGATCCGAGTAATTGACCGGCTCGCGCCCCTTTGCCGTCACCAGCTCGATGTCACCCACCGGTTGCTGGGTCATCACACCCCGCGCGATGATCGAACCTTCGGTGCCATGCACTTCAAGCCCCGATCCCGCAAAGGGATGCGTAAAGCTTTCATGGGTCATGACCATCGCGCCTGAGGGCATGGACCAGGCCGACATTGCGCTGTCCTCAACCCCGTCACCCATGCCTGATGCGGCCATTTGGGCCACGACATTCACAGGGTCCTCGCCAAGGATGAAGCGCGTTACATCGGCGTCGTGCACCGTGATATCGGGGATCACACCGCCGCCCGCGCTTGCATCATTGATCCGCCAACCTTGAAGATGGGGGGGCAAGTGGACGGCGTGGAAAATACGCATTGAAAGGACGCGGCCAATCGCTCCATCCGCCACCAAATCACGGATCGCCCGGTGGGAGCCTGAGCAACGCAAATGGTGGTTGGTGGCAAAGGTGATGCCCGCGTCCTCGGCGGCACGCACCATTGTCACAGCATCCTCAATGGTCATGGCCAGGGGCTTTTCGCACAGCACGTGTTTTCCGGCAGTTATTGCCGCCATCGCTTGCGGGAAATGCTTTTCGTTGGTGGTCGAAATGTAGACCGCGCCGACCTCAGGGTCGGACAGGACGGCGTCGAGATCTGTCGCCGAATGGGGGATGCCGTTTTCTTTGGCGTAGGCCGCGCCCCGCTCGGCAGACCCGGACAGAACCGTATGCACCGAATGACCGTCTTGTGTCCGGATCGCGTTGATCACCCACTCCTTTGCGATGGTGCTCGCGCCAATCAAAGCCCATTTCATCGAGTGGTCTCCCGCTGCTACATTCAAGTTTTTGGAACGTTCCAATTGAGAAATTATATGGATCGTTCCAAATTCGTCAATCCGATTCGAGGAGTGGGGCGAAGCGGTCGTTGGGGGATGCAGGTCAGCTTTGTGGGCGTTGGATCAGCACCGAGCAGGGCGCCCGGCGTGAGACGCGCGCAGCAGTAGAGCCCAGAAAGTATTCCATCGCCGATGGGTGATGCGCTCCGACGATGATCAGGTCATGGCCATCGTCGCCCGCGACCTCTGAGATCCGCATGCCCGGTTTGCCGGTCGTGACCTCGCATGTGATGTCATTCGCGTCACCCGCCATCTGCTTGAGTCGTTCCATGACCTTGGTGGTCAGGTGGTTTTCCGACTTTACGGTGACGAATTCGGCCGTAAATCCGGGGATGGATTCAAGCACGGTCAAAAGCGTGATCGTTCCGCCAGGCGCGAGCAATTGGCGAGCCGTCTCCATCTTTGCGGCGACGAGCGGTTCGTGATCGAGGGCGACGGGAATGAGAATGGAGTTGAACATCGGGCGGAGCCTCTGAGGTTAGAAAAGGGAGTCAAGTCTGGCCGGCGAGGGTGCGGGCTTGGTGAACAAACGAAGCGGGCACGTCGATGCCATGGGTCGCGGCGCGGGCGAGGGCGGCACGGCGGCGGGTTCCAGGCAGACGAGCGCCGTCCATGCCATCGATGTCGGACAGCAACGCGCTGACACGGGCTGTGTAGTCGCTTTGGGCGGCGGGGTTGATGGCGATGATCGTCTGCCCTACGCGCGGTGGCGCGCCGTCTGCATTGAAGAACGATCCGGCTTCAGCGCTGAAGGCGGATCCAGTGAGAGCCGCGGCAAGGAGTTCGACCATGAGGGCCAGCGCGGTGCCCTTGGCCTCGCCGATCGGAACCATGGTCCCGGCAAGCGCCGCGTCGGGGTCGGTGGTGGGTTGGCCCTGCGCGTCCAGCGCCCAGCCTGCGGGGATCGGTTTGCCGGCCTTTTTCGCCGCCATGATCTTACCCCGGGCGACCTTGGAAAGCGATAGGTCGATGACGAGGGGCGGCCCGTCCGCCTGCGGGGTCGCAAAGGCGATAGGATTGGTGCCATACAGCGCCTGCGCACCACCCCAAGGGGCCATGGCTTTGGGTGTGTTTGCGGCCATGATCGCGATCAGCCCGGCTTCGGCCAAGCGGTCAACCTGAACCGAAAGTGCCCCGCAATGATGTGAATTGCCGATCGTCAGAACGGCAATGCCCATCTCTTTTGCACGTAGGACGCCTGCATCATATGCTGCATCAAGGGCCGGATAGGCGAAGCCTCGGTCTGCATCGATATGCAAAGCAGCGGGGCCGCGCTCGATCACTTCTGGCTGGGCTGTGGCATTGATTTTGCCGCTTTGGGCTTGTGCTGCATAGTCAGCGAGGCGGGAGAATCCGTGGCCCACTTGTCCTTCCGCCTCTGCCGCGACAAGAGCGACTGCGACAGATTTCGCTGTTTCTGGAGGCACACCCGCCCCTTCAAATGCGGCCTGCAAGAGCGCTTTCGCGTCGGAGAGGGACAGATTGATCGTGTCGGACATGGGTAGGGACGGGCCACCCCGAAACCGGGGCGGCCCCGATCCTTTAGGCGGAGCGATAGAGCTTTGTCATCGAGAATTCCCGATGGCCAAGCGCTTCGGCTGCCGTGTTGCGGCCATTGGCGGTGCGGCGGATCATGTCGATCAGCGCGTCGCCAGCCTCATCGATGGTCTGTTCGCGGCGGAGGATACCGGACACATCCACATCGACATGTTCACCCATGGTGCGCACAGTGCGCGGGTTCGCAGTGATCTTGATCACAGGCACGATCGGGTTGCCGACCACGTTGCCTTGCCCGGTCGGGAAAGTGTGGATCACGGCACCGCCTGCGGCCATCAGGGTCACGCATTCCGCTGCCGCAGACGACGAGTCCATGAAATAAAGGCCCGCACCGGATTTCGGCATCTCAGCGGGTTCCAGAATGTCGATGAACTGTGACGTGCGGCCGATCTTTTCGAGGTTGCCGAGGGCCTTTTCCTCAATCGTGGTCAGACCGCCTTCGATGTTGCCTTTGGTCGGCTGTGAATCCGAGAGGTCGTCTGTCTGGTGGGCGAAGATCACGTCGTCCTGATAGGCCTTCCACATCTTGTACCAACGTTCGCCAACCTCTTCGTTGATCGCACGTTTCTGGCAGATGTGCTCGGCGCCGGTGATCTCAGAGGTTTCACCAAAGAAGCCGGTGATGCCTTCTGGCAGCAGCTTGTCATACATATTGCCGACCGTAGGGCAGGAGCCCAAGCCCGTGGTCGTGTCGGACTCGCCGCACTTGGTTGAGACCCAGAGCTCATTGATCGAACACTCTTCGCGCTGCACTTCGGTGGCCTTATGGACGAAATCCTTGGCCGCCCAAGACGCCGCGCGGATCGTCTCAAAATCGCCTTTCTGTTCGATGCTGAACTCGGCCACTTCTTTGCCGGTCTCGCGGATGCCGTCGGCGATGCGCTTGGTCCAGCCGGGTTCAATTCCGATGACGACGACGGAATGGACGTTGGGGTTGGCGCCCGTGCCGATCATCGTGCGGAAATGCAATTCGAGGTCTTCGCCGAATTGTAGGCGGCCATAGGCGTGCGGGATGGCCAGCGTGCCTTTGACGTTGTTGGCCACAGCCTCACACGCAGCGTTTGAGATGTCGTCCACGGGTAGGATCAGGACGTGGTTGCGGACGCCGACGCGGCCGTTTTCGCGCCGGTAGCCCATGATGGTCATGTTGTCGTACTTGGACATTTGGGTATCTCCTTACCAGCGCTTCGTTTTGCAATTGTGGGTGTGAACGTGGCCGCCCTGTGGGATGTCGGCGATGATCTTGCCGATGTCCTCGCCGTACTTGATGGCGGTGTCGCCGTCTTTCAGATCCTTCAGCGCAATCTTGTGGCCGATGGGCACATCGGCGCCAGCCGTCAGGCGGAAGGTGGAATTGTCGTGGGTCACACAGCACAGCATATCGGTACCGGCGGTCAGACCTTCGACGACGACCACGCCGACATTGTCTGCCTGTTCATGCACCAACAGGTGCGGGATTTCGTTCGGGGCGGGATTTGACATAATTGACTCCGGGTCTTGTCAGGGGTTGAGGATGATCTTCGGGGCAGGGGTGATCCCTGCTCGAATGTCGGTGAAGGCTTGGTTGCCATCCGCAAGGGCGCGGGTTTCGATCCAGTCCAGCGGGCCAAGGCGACCATCCCACATGGCCGCACAGGTGTCGCGGAAATCCTGAGCGGTGTAGGTGTAGGTGCCGATAAAGGAGATCTCTTGCAGGGTCACACGACGGATGTCGAGCCCGCCATCCGCACTCCCCAGCCCGATA